>CAILVY010000270.1 GCA_903837785.1 Candidatus Hydrogenedentota bacterium | reverse complement strand
CGGCGGTGCAGGCTGCGCGGTGCAAGATTAATCCCTCTGCATCAGACTTTGGGTCATAGGTGCGCTGCCAAATCCAGGTAGTGCTTGCTCCCTGTCCGTGAACGGCGCCCTGCCAGATTGCCGTATATATGTGTTCGGCCGGCACAAAGAACTTGGTGCGGTCCAAGATAATGTGATTCTCGCTGTTGAAAATCGGGACACGCTTCATGGAGCGTTGCAGGTCGTAATACCGATTTTGCGAAGCCCACTCCGTACTCCACACTCGAGGCTTCTCGAACGGGACACAATAGCAGTCGTTTCCGTTGATTTGACTGAGATCGGCAAACTGAAGCGGGTCGGTTCCCCAGAACACCGTGTGGCGGTCGTCCATAAGGTTCATCACCTTCGCGTGGCAGGGCAGGTCAGGATTGACTGAATGAATGACATCAACCATCCATCTGTGCCATTCGGAAAACCGGTCGTGGTTGAAACGCACGGCGTCATACAGCCGCGCCGCGGGCTCCTTAAAACTCAGTGGGACTTCCGGTACATCCTCAAAACAGGCGTAGCCCGCGCCCCAGGCGGTGTTAAGGGTGCTGATGTCCCCGTGAATGCGCCGAAGATACCTATGCCAAAGGTTCAGGCGAGCAGGATCCTTCCACCCCGCTTCGAGAACCGGCTCATTGCTCAGACAAATTGATTGCAGCGCGGGATGGTCCTTGATGAGTGGGAGCGCCGTGCGCAGGTGCCGTTCGTAGATGTCACGGCTCTGTGGGGCCTCAATGCTGTTCTTGAGAAATGGAGACTCGCCACGTGCACCGGGAATCAACCTGAGTTCCGGCCATTTGGCATAGGCCCAGTCCGGAAAATAATGCGGCGACGTAAGCAGATTGACACGGACCCCGCTTTCCCTTGCGCGGTCAAGCGCCGGAAGAATTCTGCCACGCACCTCGTCTTCCCGGTTGCCGTCTTCAAACACCGTCGCGTCAGGGCCAACTTCAATTTGGAGGATGCTGATGCCTATTTGGCTCCAGAAGGGCAGGTCATCCACGGCGGAACTTCCGTGTCCGTAGCCGGTAAGGAACACCGGACGGGACTCGGTCTTGCCCTCCACGTCGCATTCCGCCCAGAACGAACCGTCTCTTATTTCGATGGGCGCATCGGGCCTGATCACGGGAACGGCTACGCCGTCGTGCATTTCCGCTGAAGCGCGGTCGAGTAAGACGGTTACTTCGCGGGCAACTTCGGCAGCGCGCTCGGGTCTGCCATTGGCGACATCGTCGCGGCAGTACCTGCAAAAGCGTTCGCCAATGAGCAGATCGGCTTGCGGATAATGAACAGGTGTGCCGACTGCATGCATCTTGTCAAGTTCGGCCCGGAGCGCAGGGATGCGTGCTTCTTGTACCGCAATCAGCGCCAGTGCTTCCTCGCCGGTTTCGGCGCACCATGCCGGACATACAAGACAGGCTAACCCAGCAAGCATAAAAACCGCTGCTGTTGTTGCGTTCGCACTGGAGTCAGTTCCCATACGCTCTCTCCCAACAAGCCGGGGCCCGAAGCAGCATGGAATGCAGGAAGGCCCAACAGTAGACAAGGTGGCCTTCATAGCCCGCGGGATTTCCCTCCCAATCGAAGACCTCGGCGCCAGCGCCCATGTGGTCCACGAAGCCGTTCTGGAAGCCGCCGCCGTTCGGAAAGGCGCCGTCATGCTGCCGCTTGAGCATCGCTTTCAGGATAAGGGTGGCTTGGGCGTCCATGCCCGTCCTATAAAGCGCATTGAGCAGATACGACGTGTTGCTCACGCAGCAGCCTCCGTTGAGAAACTGCTTGAAGTCAAAATAGGCTTCCATCTCCGCGCGGGGTACCGGGCGTAGACATACCGGCACGCCCAGGTCGAATCGGGCAAATCCCGTTTCCTGCAAGGCATGCCAATAACGCTCGAGCATCTCTCTGCCCTTCGCTTTTTCGATGAGTCCATAGTTGATGGCAAAGCTGGTCGGCGCGTCAGAATAAATATCGTGAAGCACGCCGTCTCTGCTTCTCCAAAAGCCCAGCCAGCCCGTTTCAGCGTTGTAGAAGGCGGGCAGAAAGGCAGCCTTCAGGCGGTTCGCTTTCTCCTGATAACGCTGTTCTTGCTCGGTTCGCCCCAAACGCCGTTCAAGCTCGGCCAGTCCCCGCCACGCACGATAAACCAGCGTGTTCACGTAGGCGTTTTTGTGGCCGCTGGCATAGCAGTCCCAGGCGCAATCCGGATTGCGCGGAGGCCGCGACCCGCTGTCTCCGCTTTGCTTCGATTCGATCAACCCGTCTCCGTCGATGTCGCGCCGCTCCATGTATCCGGCGATGAACTCCAAGTCCTTGATGCGTGCCTTCAGCCACGCGAGGTCGTCCGATGCCTTTACGTAGCCCCATGCGCCGATCAAGACCGACGGATTGGCGTCCAATACGTTCTGGTTCTGCCCCGGGTCGCCTTCCGTTTCGCTGGCGGCTTCCCTGCCGGCCGTCCCCGCGGCCGTGTAAGCAACCAGACCGTCCTCGTTCGTTTTGTGGTCAATCCAGTACTCCACCGCGCGCCGAAGAAGGGGCGGCATCGAAACACCGGGCGCCAATTCGGGCACGAGCAGCGTCGCATCCACAAGCATGTAGAGGACGCTGCTTACCGGATCGCTTAGTGCGTTGTTGGCCCACACGCCTTGTACGTTCTTGCCGCCGCCCGATGCACCGCAGCTGAGTTGGATCAGGTTGAACCAACCACGCCGGCCGGCCTTCCACTGCTCTTCATCCGAAAAGCCAGCCGGTTTGGGTAGCACCACCGGGGCAAATTCCAGGCAAGAAAAAGCATCTTCGGAAGAGACCGGCACTTCCAACGTAACGGTCACCCACTTTTCGGAGCGGCTACCCTCGATCCGGCCCACGAGCTTGGATGGGCCAGTCCCCGTCATAAGCATCTGGCCAAGATCGGGCGCGCTCAATATCGCGGGCAGCATGAACTTGCCGTCGGGTGTCCAGTTGTCGGCAATGACGCACGTGACGACCGTCGCCGGTTCAAAAGGAAAGACCAACTCCAGCTTATCCACGCTTTCGGAGAGAGCGCCGTTGGATGACAGCCGCATGCACCACTGTCCGGATCCGACGGAGGTTTCCCACGTAATCCCTGCCTTCCCGGAAATCGGAAAGTGATAGCGGATCGTATCCGCATTTGGCATCTCGACATTCGCCGGCGCTTTCTGCCGGCTGCCGCCTTTGTAGACGCGCAGTTCGATTGGGGACTTCAGCAGGTTGATGCCGGCGCGGTTCGTGCCTTCGGTATCCCATCCCAGCCGCGTGATACGCGCCGTATCGCGGTCTGCTTCGAGATTCAGTTGCAGTGAAGGCGTGGACAACGTCAGCGGGATTGCCTGCGCCGAAGCGGCCGTGCATGCCGCCAGTACGATACCCAACCAGACTGTCCTGTTCATCGTTCACCTCCCGGATTCTGCCTTGGCGTTTGCCGCTCCCGGCCATCGGACACCTGCCGGGCGGCGCGAATCTCGTTGTCTTCCATGAGAACATCTCCGGCTTTCATTCCAATGCGGATGCCCACGGCGTTCGGGCCGACGGATTCGATAACGTTCTTCCGGACGATAGTACCGTTGGTCTGGCCGTCAATGCTCAGACCGTATCGCCCGTTGTTGCGGACGGTGTTTTCCGTGAATGTAATGTTATGCGCGGCCATCGGTTCGGTCTCGTCGCGCCATTGAACGCCGCCGTTGGCGTTGTCCGCGATCACGTTGCGGCGGATGATATTGTCGCTGTCCTTATGGCCTATCGAAATGCCGGTTGCGCCGTTGTTGCAGAACTCATTGTCTTCGACCAGCGCGTTGCGCACGCGCCAACAGAAAAAGAAACCATCGCAGTCGTTATGTCGGGCCTTGCAGCCGCGCACAACAGCACGCTGCGAGCCGCTTCCCGGGTGAATACCACCTCCGGCGCAGTTCTCGACGACGCAATCCAATATTTGCACGTCGTTCGATTGCTGGAAGCTGATCCCGTCTCCGCTGTAGTCACGAACCGCACAATTCTCCACAATGCCCGCATCCCCCTGGTAGAAGAAGATTCCAGCGCCGCGGCATCCGTCGATACGGCCGTTCTTTTCTCGGTTCCCGTCAATGACGACGTGTTCGATGCGGAAGTCTTTCACATTGTAGGCGCTGATGACGGGGAAAATGGTCGCCGCACAGGCCTCATCCGCCATCATGCAATCGGCATTAAGCGGGCGGCTCAGGGTCAGGTAATTGTCTTTCTTGTTCAGGATCGTCGCGCAGATGGTGTGAAAGCCGTGCACGCGCTTCGTGGCGACATGGACGCCGCAGCCAATTTCAAACCCTTCTGGGTTTCGGACGGTGACGGCACATTCACCGAAATCGCCGTCGGCGGCCAGCAGACTGCGCACCTCGCCGCTTTTCTTTAGCACGGTCTCATTTCCCGTCCCGCGTAACGTGACGCCTGTACGCATATGAAGTGAATCACGCATCAGATATTCGCCGGGCCCCACCTCGACCACGCCGCCGCCAAGTTGTCCCACATAATCCACAGCGGCCTGAAGTGCGCGATTGTCGCAACCAACAATGTCGGCTTCGCGCAAACCGACCGTGATGCGGATTGCGGGATGCGCCAGCAATTCATTCTCCGGGTGATTACGGTCGGCGGACTCATTTCTCACGGCAGTGTCTCCATATGCGGACAGAGTCAGAAACGTCAAGACAACCAGACACGGTATTGCTTTCATAAGCGTTCGCTCTCCATCCTTCTATTCTCGATGTTTCACCTGCTGGAGACGAGATTCAACGCATGCGTCCCGGCATTCACACTTTCGTATCCGCTTGGCTCGTCTTGAAACCGTTCCTGCGGAGGATCTCCTTCAATTCCGCAACCGCCAGGGAACGGGCCGTTTGTTGCTTCTGTGCGGCAAGCGCGGCCGCAGTGCCGGCGACTTCGCCAGATTCAAAGGCATTTTCCATCCGACGAAATCCAGAGTTCATCAAATGGTCACAGGAGGTGCAGCGGCCGGCGGTCAGCACCGCATCCAGTCCCTTGGGCAGAAAGATCCCGTAGGGCACGTCGACGAATCCCTTGTTTCCGCCCCTATCGTACTTCTGCTTGTCGTGACTGTCGAAGTGGACGCGGCACGTTTGCACCGAATCGGGAAACTCTCGGTTCTTGGCGCCGTCTTCCGTAGTGAGCACATAGTCGCCGATGATCGTCCGCGATTCGCGCACACCCGCCTGGCAGGCCGTTTCAGTGATGGCTGAGTCTTTGAAACCTGGAACGTTCTCTTTCAGGAAGCGCCAAACCGCCCATGCCTGTTTTCGCAAGGCAATTTCCGCCTTCGTGAGGTCATCGGCATTGGTTCCGTCCAGGTCGTAGACTCGCGTCGTGTTGATGGAAAGCTCATTGGGACGGATGGAACTGCAGTTGAAGTACGTGTCTTCTGGCAGGTCAGGATACCGGCCCCGGAATTGGGTAAAGAGGCGGTCTAAGCGGCTGTCGAAGTAAAATGCCTTGCCCCAAGCCTTTCCGCCGCCGTCGCGAACGCCCCGCACAAGCCGTCCAAGATTCAATTCCGCCGCTTGCTTCTCGGCCCAGTCAGCGAAATCATCGAAATGGATGTAGCCGATACGAAAGCGCAACGACATTCCTTGTGTCTTGCCCTCGGCGCCAAGATTGAACTGGGCGCCCGCGTGAAAACACAAGTCGCCGTCTCCGGATGCGTCCACAAAGCACTTCCCTCCGAATGCGCGTCTCCCGGACTTGCTTTCCGTGATAACGCCCGCCACGCGCGGGCCGTCCATCACAACGCCGGTAATGAAGTGGTGCAGGTACAGATGAACCTTCTGTTCGTCGGCCATCATCTCGAAGAGGATCTTTATCGCCTCGGGCTCGATATGATCGCCTTCCTTCAAAGGCGACGGCCCCGCGCCGAAATCTTCGACCCGCTTCGCGAACTGCGTAAGCAGTCCGCAATGATGTTCCCCAAGGCCATGCCAGCAGGGCATAATGGAATACGCGGCGTTCCCGCCAAGGAAACCATAGCGTTCCACGATGGCGACCCGGGCCCCCGTGCGTGCCGCGGCAACGGCGGCCGGAAGACCGGCTGTCCCGCCTCCACAAACAATGACGTCGTACTCCGCCGTGATCGGAATCGGTTGAGTCGCCGCCGCCGGCGCGGGGGCGGTCAATGACATTCCCGCAGTAGCTGTTGCACCTGAGAGTACAAATTGCCTTCGAGTAACGGTGCCTTGTTCCACGAGTTCACTCCGGATTGCGTTTATCCTTTCCTTCTGCGTCCTGGACGTTGCGGTTGGTCAATGGGGTTCGGGCAACGCCGCCAGGATGTCCTGAACATAATCATACGGAAGCGCAGCGGCGAAGTACGCCAGCCCCAAGCGTACCACGACCACCTTGCGAGAGGGGATGACGAAGATATTCTGGCCTTCGAAACCCTGGGCAAAGAACATGTCCTCAGGCAGAGGGAGTCCTCTGTCGTTGGCTCGTGCGCGTTCCTTGTCGGACGGCAGCCACCAATGGGCGCCATATTCGCCATGAGGAGCTGTTGGGGTGGCAGTTCGGGCGTACTTGACCCATCCTTCCGGAAGGATCCTCTCGCCTTGCCAAACACCGTCATGCATATAGAGAAGCCCAAACCGCGCATAGTCGCGCGCCGTGGCGAACAGGAACGATGAGAACACCAGCGTACCCGATGCATCGGCCTCGATGACGGCGCTCCGCATCCCGATCTTGCGGAACAGTTCCTGGTACGGCAGGGCATAGTAGGCGTCATCGCCGTACGCTTGCCGCAAAAGCACTGAAAGGATATTCGCCGTTGCGCTCGAGTAACTCCATACCGTGTCCGGCGGGTGTGCCAGCGGAGCACGGATTGCGTAAGCTGCCGCATCCGAACGAAGGAACAGCATGGTGGCCAGGTCGGTGGGCGGAATGAAATCCAGCTCGCTGTATTTCAGGCCACTGCTCATGCGCAACAACATGTCGATGGTAATGGACGCGCGGGTATCGCCCTTGTCTTGCCTCCATAGAGGAACCGGCGCGGGGTCGTTGATGATGACCTTGCCTTGCCGCACAGCGATTCCGTATAGGGCGTGGAGAACACTCTTGGACATCGACCATGCCGGAAATCGCTGATCTGGGCCAAATCCGTTGCCGTAGCGTTCGGCGATAATCTCGTCGTCGTGGACTACAATGACCGCACGGGTGCGATGCTTGTACCAGCGATTAGGCTCTTCGAACAGGCGGTTCACGGCTGCGGCCAGTTTCGCCTCATCAATCCCTTTGCTCCGAACATGGTTTGAAGGCGCATCACCCGTCGGCCAGGACTCTTTCGCGAGAAAACTCAGGTCGGGGATGAGGCCAGAACGCGCTTGCCTTCTCAGTGCCTCTACATCGCCGTCGAGCGCAAGCGCAACCCCCAGACCCTCTCGGTAAACCGCGGTCTTCTTGTAACGTGGTGCTGTCCAGGCGGTGACGGTCTTTCTTTGGGGATCTATCGTGTAATCCAGGCGCGGCACGAACCCCAGTTCCTGCGCTCTGACAGATTCCGGCGTACGGCCCTCGACGAAGACGCCGGAAGCGAGCAGTTTTGCGCTGTAGGCCGAGCCCAACTCGGCGCTCGTCCAGAGAAGCCACAATGCCAATCCCAAGCCGATTGGGACACTCGACAAAACCCCGATGAGCAAAGCCCATAGGCCTTTTCGAACGCGACTCACGAGGGTGCGCCCTTTGTCATGCGTCCAAAAACATGGCGGAACAGCTCAGTCGCATAGGCTTCCTGATTGGGTCCGAACCAGTTCATCTGGCCGATCTCGTAGTTTTGATTGTAGTGAAGGTCTTCGCCGACCTCTTGATAGTACTTGTCCGGCGAAAGATAACCGAGATAGGCTCCGGAGAAACTTGTGACCCACAAGTCCGTGCCGTGCTCGCGAGCCCACTGTTGCCAATCCATGCTGATTTCGCCACTCAGGTCGTACGGCATTCCGATGAGGAACATCGACCCGATGCGCGCAGCCTGAAGACGGCCTGTCGTGGGGACGCCGAGCAGCTTGAATGCAAGCGGTGAGAGGCGCCATTTGGGCGAAAACATACGGACCTGTGCCGGCGGGGGTGCATAGAAGCATTCGAGAGATGCCACGCCGACATGTTCCTCGAACTTGAGGTCTTTTGCGGCCGCAACCAAGCGCTCGGCCATTGCCGCGCCCATCGCCTCAACCCGGGCACGCTGATCCCGAAGGAGTTCGTCGAGCGTTTTCTTTCCCTGTTTGACCATTTCGCTTTCGACATCGTTCTCGAAGGCCTTCTCCAGTGCCGGAGTCCAAGGTTTGGGTAAGGGCGGCCCCGGCGGGTTCGGGCACATCGATCCGACGGCTCCGCCCATGTACAGAAGTGCGGAGCCGGTCTTTTCCTTGACTGCGCGCTGAAAAGCGCCGGCCCAGTCATTATTCAATTGCAGCATTTCCTCGCCGTATGCGGTGCCGTGCGCGGAATACCGCGCGACATAAAGGCGCTGCCCTCCCTCGGTCTTTTCCGCCACCGCAATATGCAACGTGGGGTCCACGGGACCCTTGCGTGTCCGGTTGCGAATATACTCCGGCACCTCCACCAAACCGTGGGCAAGTCGTGCCGGCGCCATCGTCTTTACAGCTTCCTCGATAGCTTCGGCGAAGCGATCCGCCAGCAAGGCGAGGTATTCGGGATGATAATCGCCATAGGATTCCTTGGCGGCCAGCCCCGGCGCAAGCCCGCCCGGGCCGCTGTGGGTGTGGCTGCTGGTGTACATGACATTGCGATTCGTCAAGGAAACCGTCTTCGAGATTCGGGCCTCAACCAGCGCCAGCAAGTTCGGCAAGGTTTGCAGCATGTCCGATCCCACGAGAACCACCGTATTCGTCCCGTCGTTCAGCGCCAGCGCCCGAACGTAAAGCGGTTCCAGTACCCCCGTCGAGAGTTTGTTGTTGGGGCGCGTCCCGTAACCCGCCATGGGATGACCCGGCTTGGGGGTAATCTCGCGTTCCGCCCAGCCCGCTTTCAGCGGAGCGCTGTTGTCGTTTTGACGCATGTTTTCGGTGGCCGCATCAATCGCCGTCAACGCCTTCTTGTAGTACGCCGCCTGCTGAAAATGGGAATCCGAATACAACGGCCATGGCCCCACCATCAAAACGAAACCGACCGCGAGAAGCAATGCAAGAAGGAGCACTCCCGCCGTTATTCTCTTGAAGATTCTCATCAGGCATCCCCCATTCTCAGATTGGCTCGCTTATCTGCTCGAAGAATTCCTCCATGTCGCCGAACCGCACGACACGAAACTCCTCGCCCAGCCGGCCTTCGCCCAGACTGTGCGCTTCGGCAGTCGCCGAAGTCTGGGCATGGAGAAATCCCGTAACCAACGGGGTGAGATCGCCCGCCAAGGCCTCGTCAAGCAGCGGGGCGCGCCGTCCCCATGTCCGCAGTTGCAGACGGAATTGATTGACGGTGTTGCGCATCATGGTCTTGTGCGCGGCGAGCGCCTCGACACGCTTCTGAAAGTAGTCTGTGATATCCACGGCGCGGGTTGGGTTGGATACGGGACGGCCGAAATACCAGCGCTCGCAAACCGAAAACGGTTCCAGTCCTTCCGTGAAGTGTTCAGGATGGTGCAAATCGAAACAGGAAACCCAGAACGCTTCTTCTACGGCCTGAGCGACGCGGATGTGGTCCAGATTGCCTTCACCTTGAGCGAAGGGATCAAAGGTGAACACGGCGTAGGGCCGGTGCTTTCTGATCAGATAGACAAATCGTTCGCGCAGGATGGTCTCTGCGACATCCGTCAAGGTGTCCGTTGGGAATCCCAATTCCACGATCTCGCCGATACCCAGGGCTTGCGCCGCCGCATGGAGTTCCTCCGTATTTCGCCGAATCGTCTCCTCGACCGTCAATCCCACCGAATCCCGCGCGTCGTCCGTGACACGAGCCAGGACCACATTCCAGCCTTCGGCTGCCAATTTCGCCAAAGTACCGCCGCAGAACGCGGCCGCGTCATCGGCATGCGGACTGAACATGAGAGCCGTCTTCATGTCAAACACTCCTTGGTTTCGACTTCTCGCCATCGACAAATGAACTCGTGCCTTCGAACAAGGCTATCTTCATCAAATACGTTCGTTCACCGATTTCCTTCGATGAAAGGACGCAGTTCAATTCATTATACGAGTATGATGTCGGAAACCTCGCGTCCACAATGGGCGAGACTATGAAAAACATTTGCGAGCCTATCGTGGAAGGATGTTTTTTGTCTCGTCGCGACACGGCAGACTTCGGCTGCAGAGCGCCCCAAGATGCACATGCTGCAGCATTCCCTGGCCGGTCCCTGTTCGTCCACTGTGCACCCCCGAATACGCCGCATGGGCGTTCGGGTTGCCTTTTCGACCTCGCGGAAGGCACGCTGCGTCGAGTCCGGCTCTTGCCTCCAGCTTCCTCCAGGCCCCGCCTCGCGGCGACGCCCTTGCTCTTGGCTGGCAATTCCCGCCATCAAGGCTTGCAGGGGACTTCCACCCCTTGGATTCGCGCCTTGCTTGACACACAACCAAAGAGCGCCAACAGGCTGGGTTTCGGCCTGCGGGCGCTCTTCTTTTGTTGTGCGACGGGTCTGCCAGGAGCGGCGCCGGTTTACACTGCGCCCGGAACCCGAAATTCCGGCGCTGGCACCCGGCCACGCAGTCCGTCCTGGATTGTCTCCGGTGCATCTCGCCGCACGGATACCTGCAGACAGTCCCTGCGCTTACATGGGCAGCACAGACCAGATGGCGGCCCAGGTGCGGCTCACGGGGTACGTCGAAGGATACTTCAGGAACGCCACGTGCCCGTCCATGTACAGAACGTTGCCGCCGCCGGGAACGTGGTTGAACGTGGCGACCTCGGTCGAAACCTGATCGTACATGACCGCGATGATGCTCTGCGCTTTGGCCGATGCCGCCGGATTGTTGATGTCCGTGATAAAGAAGCGTTCGATGCCTTCGCGCAGCCGGTACACGCTCTCCTTCTGCCCCGTGTCCACGTTGTCGAACTCGCGGTCGTCGTCGTAAGTGCTGTTGTCATTGAATGTGAGCGCAAGCGTCCCCACGAAGCCCCCGTCGTACATCGTGAGTTCGGGCTGCAGCACATTCTCGTCCGTGGACGCCAACAGGAACTGATCCGGGGTCACGGCCCAGCCGAAGTAGAAATAGGACAGGTAATCGATCCGGCACGGGCACACGTGGCCCTGGGGATCGTTTCCGCAATTCCAGCGGCCCGCCTCGTAGCTCGCCTTTCCGTCCGTGTCCGACGGGCAAACGAGGACGCTCAAATCCGTGAGGTATTCCGGGATCATGCTCTGCCCGTCGAACATAAACTGAAGCCACGTGTCGGGAGGACTGTTCAGCGTGTTTGGGTCGTCGCAGTTGTCGCCCTGCCATTTCTTCATGTGGGGAAACTTCTCGCCCTTCGCCTCGTTGGAATACATCTTGAAGGAGAGCCCCATCTGCTTGAGGTTGTTTGCGCAGCTTGAGCGGCGCGCGGCCTCCCGGGCGCGGGCCAGTGCGGGCAGCAGGATCGCCGCCAGAATTCCGATGATGGCAATAACGACGAGCAATTCGATGAGTGTGAAGCCACGCCTCTGTGCGTTTGTCATGTCAGCCTTCTCCCCGGGTTTAGCTGCTGCCACAAACATGTTCGCCGCGTTGTTCGCTGCCTTCAGGCGACGGCCACCGCCGCAACCTGAGCGACTAACGCGTCGAGAATCAGGTGCACTGTGCGGCCATTATGTGGCAGAGGGCCCCGGTTATCAAGCGATTTTTGAATGCGCATGGGCGCGCCTGCGGGCGATTTGCGGCAGCTGCCCCCGCGACCCTTGCTGTCGGGAACAGGCGGTGCGGGCGCTCAGCGCTTGGCCAGCCGGTGAGCAAGCTGATGATATTGCTCGTGAACGCCTTCGCCCATTTCCTCGCTTTCAACCTTGTCAAAGGCTTCGGAAAGCTCCGCTTGATCGCTGTCTTCGAGAATCCGGTCGGCCATGGGGAAGAGGACATTGTCTTCCTTGGCGATATGCGCGCGCAGGAGTTCCGCATAGCCGCGCAGATACTCCGGAAGGGTCCGCTGGGCTTCGGGTTCACCCATCTTGGCGGTGGCGACCGCCGAAGCAATGTTTCTCGCGAACTGCCGCCCTTCCTCGTGTTCGTGACGCATGACGGGGAGGGGGCCGGCGTTTCCCGGCAGTCCGCGTTCCTGCATCTTGGGGAATAACAGTTCTTCCTCCTTTCCGTGATGGCAACGATCCACGAAATTGCGGAAGAAGTCGAGCATCTGTTCGAGGTCGGCAATTGGGATTGCCTTGCCAGCGTCAATATCGCGGGCAATGCGCTCTGCGCCCTCGAGCACGAGCAACACAACCTGATGTTCATGTCTGAGGATGTCGGTCGGCCGCATGGCTGTGTCCTCCCTTCTTTGCCGTCTTCCCGAAGCTAACACCCGGGAGTCCGATTTCGTTCCTGATGCGATTCGTTTTCATTTCGACACGCGCCGCCGGCCTCGTGTATGCTTCGGATGGCGCGCCGAACGCGGCACAATCTGGGAGATTGAAGCATGAGCATGACTTTGGCGATGGGCCTTCTGGCCCTGACAGCGAACATGAGCGCGGCCCCGGCGCAGCCGGCAGATGCGGCCATGCCCTTGGGCGAGACAAAAGCGCGCCTGGAACGGGCCTATGGCCGCTTGTGCGCGCCGCCCCTGGACGATCCGGAGTTCGTGCTGTCGGACCTCAGCTTCCATCTGACGCGCCGCTTCACGGAATACAGCGGCGACGTGTCCGGCCGGATGCTGGGCGCGCTGGACGCGGCGGCCCCGCTCTTGAATCAGGATCCGCCCTTCATACAGACGCTCCTTGCGGGGTTCCCGGCGCTGCAGCAGCCCGACGGCCACTTCGGCGCGCCCCAGGATCTCGCCCAGAGCGTCAATCAGAAACGCGACATGCCGATCCTCTGGGGTAACGGCCGCATGCTGCTGGCATTGGCGGAACGCTTCCGCATGAAGAACGAACCCGCCGTGCTGGACATGGCAAAACGCCTCGGCGACTACATTCTGGCGGCGCGTCAATACTACGGCATGAAGGAGAACTTCGAGAAGGTCGGCGGCGAACAGGCGTCCGGTTTCACCACGTGCTATCCCTCCCTGATCGACGGGCTCGTGGCCTTGGGCGAAGTCAGCAAAGACCCGAAATACTGGGATGAGGCGCGCTTCATCGCACACCTGGCCTTGCAGGACACCGCGTTTGACAAGCACCACAGCCACGGCCGGCTCGTGGCCTATCGCGGCATGCTCGACCTCGATCGCCTGAACGGCACCGCGGAATTCACGGACCAGGTGCGCGAAGGCTGCAAGAAGATCACCGATGAGTACCTGCTTCCCACCGGCGGCGTGACCGAGATGTTCGGCCGGGACTATCCTCGTGACGAAGGCTGCTCCGAGGCGGATTGGATTCGCGTGAATCTCCTGCTGTGGCAGGCCACCGGCGATACTCGCTGTTTCGACGCGGCGGAGCAGGCAATCCTCAATCACCTCTATGCCACCCAGTTCAGCAACGGCGCCTTTGGGCACCACACGTTCTCTCCGGTGCGCTTCGGGCGCCAGCAGTATCCCGGCTTTCGGATCGAGCACTACGCCTCCGACTCGTACTGGTGCTGCTCGATGCACTGCACACAACTCCTGGCCGACCTGGCGCACTGGGCGATTCTGTTTGGAGACGGCGGGCCGCTCGTGAGCTGGCTCGCGGAAGCGCGCGCAACCAGTCCGGACGGCAAGTTCAGCATCGCCGCCGAACAGACGGGCCCGGCGCAATGGAAGCTGACTTTGGACGCCGCGGAGAACGTCGCGACGACGCTGCGCCTGCGCGTTCCGGCCTGGGCAAAGGGCCTCACGGCAGACGGCCAACCTGCGCCGGTGGACGGCGGTTGGGCCGCCGTGCCCTGCACGTGGACGGGCAGTCGCTCCCTCGCAATCCAGTTCACCAGCGTGCAAACCCGGCTGACGGGCCCCTTCGGCGCCGAGGCGAAATTGAACGGGCCGGTGTGCATTTATTGGGGCGCGGACATGTTCTGCCTGCCCGACGACGCCGTGGGCGCGGAGATGTTGTCCGCAGACGGCGTCCCCGTGGTTATGGGCTTTCTGGCGGACAAGCCGGACGCCAAGGGATTGCCCGTGGCATTGATGCAGAGCGACACATCGAGCGGAATGATGAAGTTTGAGAAGGTGCGGCTCGTGCCGCTGGCCAGGCGCCCGCGGGGAACCTGCCGCTTCCTCTTCCATGTGGACCGCCTCCAGACGGCCGTCATGGAGAGCTCGTTCGACATGCAGGAATCCGCCCGTGACGCGAACGCGCTGATCGAGTTCATGGCTGCTTTTGACGGCCCGTACGAATGCTACCTCAACGGCAAGAAGCAGTTCGCGGGGGGAGGCACCGACGAATCGCCGAGGATCGCCGCGGTGCCGAAGCCGGGCGCCAATGTCCTGGCCGTGAAGGTCCCCGCGGCCGGTGCGAAGCCGGGCGTCATCGCGCAGGTCTTCCTCAAAGATGCGCCGCTCGTAAGCAATGCCACGGATTGGCAAGTCCTGGGATCGGCCGAGGACGTCCCCGCCGCCTGGCTGGAAGACCTGTCCAAGGGTGCGGAACACGCACTGAAGCTTACGGACCTGGGCGGCTTTGGCGCCGATCCCTGGAAGCACGTGCCCGCCCACTATGCGAGCACGGCCGCTCGCTGGCTCTGGTTTGACGCGGCACAGGCGTCGGCCCCTCCGAAGTGGCTCGTTTTTCGCGTCAGCTTCAACGTGCCAAAGCCCTGATCAGGCGCGCCCCCCGGGTGCGGGGCGGCTCCATGGCTAGGGAAGCGTCTGGAGGAGTTCGAATATCCAATCCAGCAGGCTCACCCAGGTTCGGCTCACGGGGTACTTCGAAGGATAACGCAGAAACTCGACGTGGCCGTCCATGTACAGCACATTGCCGCCGCCCGGCATGTGGTTGAAACGGCTGAAGCTGTCGCCGGATACCGGACCTTGAACCATGTCGAACATGACCGGCATGCCGCTTTGCGCCTTCGCGCTCGCCGCGGGGCTGTTGATATCCGTGATGAAAAACCGCTCGATGCCTTCGCGCAGGCGGTAGATGTTCGTGGTGCCCGCGTCTTCATGCTCGAAGGAGAAGTCGCTGTCGTACAACTTCAGCGCCTGGCGCTGATCGCTTCGCACAGTCCCAAAGAGCAGCAACAGCGCCTGAACCAGACGTCCGGACCAGTCAATCCCTATCCGGGCATCCATCGCGTTGTCACCGCCGCCCGAATCCAGCAGGTAGTGCTGCGGCATCAGCGCCCATCCGATGTAGTAATACGATACCGAACTCAGCGCGCACGGATCGAAACGCCGGCCCTTCTCGTCGTGAAAGTACCAGTTGTCTTCGGACACCGCGATCCCGTCCGCATCCGAGGGACATACGAGAATCTCCGGATCCGTCATGTACTCCGGGTAAACCGCCGGCGCATTAAACACAAAATCCTGGAAGTTGGGCAGATTGCAGAAGTAATCCGGCGGCAGAAAATTGCTGTCGCGCAACTTGAGCGACGGGAATTTCTGCGCCTTGTCCTCCCCGGCGTACATCTTGAAGATCATGCCCATTTGCTTGAGGTTGTTCTGGCAGCTCGCGCGCCGGGCCGCCTCGCGCGCCCGCGCCAGCGCCGGCAGCAGGACCGCGGCCAGTATGCCGATAATCGCGATCACCACCAGCAACTCGATCAGCGTGAATCCCCGCTCGCTCTGGCGATTCATAAGAGCCCTCGCTCATCCGCTTTAGTAGGACGCAAATGACGTCTAGCTATGCTACGCCCTTTGGCCTCACCTTTCAAGCCCCCCGGCTGCTATGATTCCCTTCCTGGAGGACCGGACTATGACGACTTACATCGCCGCGTATGACACGGAGCGCCCCGATTGCCTGGAGGGCGTGCGAAAGATCGTGGCCATGCACGAAAAGTTTGCCATGCCGGCCACGTTCTTCGTGGTCGCGGGCTTGCTCGAGTCGCAAGCCGGCGCCTACGCGGCGCTCTTGCGCGGGCATCCGCTCTTCGAGATCGCGTGCCATACCTGGTCGCACATGCCGCTCGTGGATACGCCGAAATACGGAAGCGCCGGCCCCCCCGAGCGCTATCCGCGCGAACTCGTCGACAGCAAGCGCCGGCTCGAAGACGTTTTCGAGTGCGAGATCCTCGGATTTCGCCCCCCCGTCTGCGCGCCGACGGGCCTGGCCACGAATCCCGGCGCGCTCGGCGTGCTGTGGGAGGCCGGATACCGCTATGTCAGTTCGGTCGCCTGGGGGCCGGAATTCTCGCTGCCCGCGCCGCTCACGCGGCCCTTCACCTACGCCAAACAGGGATTCCCGGACCTGTGGGAACTTCCGCCCTGCGGATGGCATGAAAACCTCCTCAAGGGGAACAACGAGTGTGGGCCGCTGCTTCTGTGCATGTTCCCGCCCGAAATGCCCGAGGCCATCCCCTCCGGCTACATCAAGACGCCCGAGGAGGAATTCGCGGTGAACAATCGGCCGTTCCTGGACCGGGCGGTCCGCGATGAGATGCCGCTGGTCAGTTTCATCTGGCATCCCTGGAGCCTGAACCGCTTTGACCCGGCCATGCGCATGCTCGATATCACCTTCTCTTACGTTCGCGAACAGGGCCTGGCCTCGGCCACATTCGCCCAAGTCCTGCAAAGGACGGACGGCCGATGACTTCGAAGGAACGTGTCCGAAAGGCCATTGCCCATGAGATGCCAGACCGCGTGCCGCTGGATTACACGGCGCGCGAGGAAATCACGCGCGCGCTCGAGGACCGGCTCTCCTTGAAGCCGGGGGAATCCCTGCTCAATCGCTTCGGCGTCGATCTGCGCGGCGCAAGACCCACGTTCAGGAACGAACGCGGCCTGCTGCACTACGCGGACCCCAGCATCGAGGTCACCGCGGAAGGGCTTCACATCGATATCTGGGGCGTGGGCTTCCGTCCGAACCGCACCGACGTGGGCTTCTACATGGATCTTGCGCGGCATCCCCTGCAGCGCATCGAGCGTCTCGGCGAGATCGAGGCGTATGCCTGGCCGTCGCCGGACCTGTGGGATTATTCCGGCGTGGCCGGATTGGCCCGGGCTTCCGCGGACTACTTTGTGGGCGGGCA
The DNA here is from genome assembly GCA_903837785.1 of Candidatus Hydrogenedentota bacterium. GTDB lineage: Bacteria > Hydrogenedentota > Hydrogenedentia > Hydrogenedentales > CAILVY01 > CAILVY01. The sequence continues at coordinate 80,274 of CAILVY010000270.1, read as the reverse complement.
CAGCCGGGGCATCTTCGAGATCAGTTGGTTTCTCCGTGGATTCAATGAGTTCCTGACCGACCTCGTCCTCGAACCCGCGCGCGCCGAAGCCGTGATGGACCACGTGCAGCATTATCTCATGGAACGTACCCGGCGGGTGCTGGAAGCGGGCGAAGGCCTGATCGATCTCATGGAGTACAACGATGACGTGGGCGGACAACAGGGACTGCTCATCAGCCCGGAATTGTGGCGGCGCCATCTTAAGCCGCGCATGGCGGCCTTCACGGCGTTGTGCCGGCAACACGGCGCTGCGGTCAAGTATCATTCGTGCGGCGGCGTCCGGCCCATTATCCCCGACTTGATCGAGATCGGCGTCGATGTCCTGAATCCCATTCAAACCCTGGCCGAGGGCATGGAACCCGAAGCGCTCAAACGCGAGTTCGGCGCGCACATCACGCTCCATGGAGGCATTGACACGCAGCAACTCCTGCCCCACGCAGCGCCGCAGACTGTACGCGATCATGTCCGGCGCATGATTGCGTGCCTGGGCGAGAACGGCGGGTACATTCTAGGGCCGTCCCACGTGTTTCAGGCCGACGTCCCGATCGACAATGTCCTCGCCATATACGAAGCCGCACTCGCCTGAGGCGCGCTACCCGCGTTGGGACAGATGGGCAAACACGCGCCGCACGGATTCGTCGTCCCCAATGGACGGCTGGAATTCGAGGCCGAAAACGCCCTGATACCCCATCCGCTCGATTTCGCCGATCAGGAACGGATAGTTCGTCTCGCCTTGATAATGCTCATGGCGGCCCGGCACCCCCGCCGAATGAAAATGTCCGATCACGTCGAGGTTGCGGGCGATGTGGTTGACCAGATCGCCTTCCATGATCTGCATGTGGTAACAGTCGTAGAGCAGCCGCAGCCGCTCGGAGCCAACCCGGCGCACGAGCTCCGCCGCGCGGTCGCTGGACGATGCCCAGTAGCCCGCATGATCGTATGTGGTGTTCAGCGGCTCGAGCAGGAGGGTGATGCCGTCCTTCTCCGCAAGATCCGCGGTCGCCTTCAGTCCTTCGAGCACGGACGCTTCCATCTCGGCATCGCTCATGCCAGGCACGACATTCCCCGTGCAGACAATCGTGGCCGGGATGCGGGCCCGTTTGTTGAAATCGAAGGTCATGCGCACGCGCGCCAGCCAGTCCGCGCGCCGCGCGGGATTCGTCAGCCCGCCGCCGATCGCCCCATCCGGCGGGGCAACCACCGTGTTCGTGATCGCGACGCCGCACTGCTCCGCCTGCCGCGCCAAGTCTTCCGGCGCGCCCTTGTACGAATCGTCCACAAGCCACATTTCGACAAACTCGAATCCGGCCTCGGCCGCCTTCTGCAGCCGCGCCTCAAAGGGAAGTTTCCCGAAAGCCATTTCGATGCACAGTCCAAGTTTCATCTGTTTGCCTCCTCGGCGTCTTCGTTTCAGCCTACTTCAGAAGGGCGCGCAACACTTTGTTGATGCCGCGGGCGATCGCGTCGCAGTCGGCGTCGGAGTAGTTGCGGTTGATGTCCAGCATGAGCGCACGCGAGAGAAAGTCGAGCGTGCGCGGGCACATGTCGCGGGCGTAATTCGGCACTTCGCCCGCCGGGACGCCGCTCCAGGGCAGGCCGTCGCCGGCCACGGACTTCTTCTCCAGGATGTGGTCCCAGTACGTGTACACGTGCCAGTCGCGGACGGTGGAATCGTAGACCCCGCCCACGGGGACGCCTTCCGCCTTCATCGCTTCGAGCGCCTGCTTCGTGAGACCGGGCGTGGGCAGGAACATCACGAGGCACACCGCCGTGTCGCCGGCCTCATCGGGGATGCGCCGGAAGCACAGCCCGTCGCGCGGCTCGATGGCTTGCTTGATGCGCGCTTTCGCGCGCCGGTAACCCGACAGGATGCTTTCGCACTTGCGGATCTGCGCCACGGCCACCGCGCCTTCCAGTTCGCTCATGCGGTAGTTCTCGCCGCAGAACAACTCGCCCTCGCGGCGCTCGTGCGCGTAGCGGTCGGGCCGCCAGCAGGCCGCCGTGTCGTGCCAGCTCTGCGCCCGGGTGTACAGCCATTCGTCGTCTGTCGTGACGAACCCGCCCTCGCCGCTCACAAGCACTTTGTAATAGTCGAAGCTGAAGCAGCCCAGCGCGCCGATGCTGCCCAGGCGCTTGCCGCGGAAGGATCCGCCGCCGGACTGCGCCGCATCTTCAACCACGGGGATGCCCTTCTTGTTTGCCACCTCCATGATCGCATCCATCTGGGCCGGAATGCCGCGCATGTGCACCGGGGCGATGGCCTTCGTCCGTTTCGTGATCGCCTTCGCAACGGCGTCCGGATCGAGGCACAACGAGTCATCCACGTCCACGATCACGGGAATGGCGTTGCACGCCGCGACAGTCGCGGCCGTCGCAAAAAACGTGTACGCGGGCACAATCACCTCGTCACCCATGCCCACGCCCAAGGCGCGATACGCGGCAACCAGCGCCGAGGTGCAGGAATTCGTGGCCAGGCAGTGCTTCGTGCCGATCAACTCGCCCATGGCCTGTTCCGCCGCGGCCACCCGGCTCGGCTTCGGATTGTAGTACCGGAACAGATGCGGACCGCGCAGTTCCGCGTCGTCGAAGAGAATCGCCTGGATCTGTTCCTTCTTCCCGGGCTCGAGTTCCCACATCTCGAGGATCTCCCACAATTCCTCGCGGCCGATCTTCGTGGGAAACGGGCCGAGTTGCGGCGCGGCCTTCGGGCCGCCCTCGATCGCCAATCGTTCATCGCTCATCCTGCCACTCCTTCCGTCCGAAACGCGTATGCATCTCACAAATGCGTCTGGAGAAACTCCACCACGCGCTCACGCACCGCCTCGATAGGGCGGTCGCCATGCTTGAATTGATCTTCCAGAAACGCGCGGCACGCCGCGCGCCACACGGCATCGCCATCCGGCGTGAATCGTTCCTCGGCGCGGTCGAAAACCACCTGATGCCGCTGGCCTCCTTCCGAGGCATGCACGCGGCAGATGCGCCGCCAACGTTCCGGGTAGACGCCGCCCACCTCAAGGAAGATCAGCAGGCCAAACGCGCGGAAGTGCGCGGCGGGCACGCCGTTGTCTAGGCACACCTGCTCGTAGGCTTCCTCGATGTTGTCCGCGTGCAGGTTCGTGGCCAGCATGTGTCCAGAATCATGCAGCGCGCAATACGCCTGAAGGTCCTTCCCCCACAAGTACGCAAAATACGGCCCGGAGCCGATTTCGTGGCAGACAAAACAATGGGGCCGAGCGGAACCGCGCCGCACCGCATCGGCGCTCGCGGCCAGAAGCGACAGCTCCGGCGGAACGAAATTGAGCAGGGCGCACATCACGGTTGTCTTGCCCGCGCCGCCGGGATTGGCCCCAACCATGAACGAGGCGCCCCGCGAGATGCGCGCCATCAGATACGCAGCCAGGTCGAGATCCAGCGTTTCCGCGTCCAGGAGATCAAGCACCGAGAGCATCCGGTCTCCGCGTTGATTGCAGCGATCGATCTCCGCACAATGCCGCACAATCGAATCGTCCATAAGCGTCTCCCCACCCAGGCGCACCCTTGTGACCGCAACATATTGCCAAGCGCGGACACGCCAGTCAATCCCGCTGAATGCCTACACCCCAAACTGCCGGAAATGATGCTCGAAATGCCGGACATGCAGAAAATCCCAGCCGTCCACGCCAATGTCGCCAAAGGCGGGATGGGGCGCCGGCTTGAGTTCGTCCGCCTGGACGAGCGCAATGTACTCGGTCATCAGGCTGCGCAGCGTGTCGATTCCTCCCGGCTCCCGGGGCACGACGCCCTGCGCGGCCAGGGCCTTCGGCATCTTGAGGTTCTTCGGGATGGGAACAATTCCGGTCAGGAAAATGGGGCCAACGAGGTGAACGGTGAACCAGTTGCCGAAGAAGGGCACGCGCTTGGATCGGCCCATCGAGTGGAGCAACGTCCAGACGAGATGCTCAACGAGGGAGTCTCGACGCAACTCCCCCCATTTCGGGACGGCGTCCGCGGGAATCCGCTCCAGCCGCTGAATCACCTCGCTCACGAAATCCGAATCAAAGTGTTGCATGAACGCTCCTTCAATCTGCCGCCCTCATTTTACACGATGCCGCAGGCCGCTCCAACGGCCCCGGCGCAGGCACACAAGGCATGCTCCCTATTCTGCTTCCGGGAGACGGCCCTTGGATGTATTGCTCTCAAGGCGTATGGCATAATAGATGTTCCCGACAGTACGAAACGATTCGGAACAAGGGGTTCGACACGATGGAAACCCAGGAATTGAAGGCGGCGCTCGAACAGATTGGCCGGCAGGCGCGCACGGCATCCGATGCCCTGCGCTCGCTCTCGCGCGCCGTGAAGGACGCGGCGCTGCTCCGCATCGCGTCGGAACTCCGCGCACAGGCGGCGATGATCCAGGCCGAGAACGCCCGGGACCTCGAGGCGGGCCGGGCTAAGGGCCTGACAAACGCGATGCTCGACCGGCTCGAACTCAACAATAAGCGCATCGAAGCCATGGCCCAGGGCCTGGAAGTGGTCGCCGCGCTGCCGGATCCTGTTGGCGATATTGTGCATCAGTATGTCCACCCGAACGGGCTGCGCATCGCGCAGGTGCGACAGCCCCTCGGCGTCGTGGGCATCATCTATGAAAGCCGCCCCAATGTCACGGCGGACGCCGCCGCGCTATGCCTCAAGTCGGGCAATGCCTGCATCCTGCGCGGCGGATCCGAGGCCATCCATTCGAACCTCGCCATCGCCCGCGTCTTCATCGAAGGACTCCGGGCCGCGGGCGCGCCCGATCACGCCGTCCAAATCATTGAGACGACGGATCGCGCGGCCGTCGGCGAACTGCTCCGCCTCGACCGCCACATTGACGTCATCATACCCCGCGGCGGCAAGAGCCTCATCGCTCGGATTTACGAGGAATCGCGCATTCCCGTCGTCGCCCATCTCGACGGCATCTGCCACACGTATCTTCACGAAGACGCCGACCCGGACATGGCGCTCAACGTCTGCCTGAACGCCAAACTCCAGCGGCCGGGCGTCTGCAATGCCATGGAAACGCTGCTCGTCCACGAGGCGGCGGCGCCCATGCTGCTGCCCGGCATTGCCAAGGCGCTCGCGGCGGGCGGTTGCGAACTCCGCGGCTGCGCACGCACCCGGCAGATTATCGATTGCCGGGAGGCCACGGACGAGGATTGGATCACGGAGTACCTCGACAAGATCCTGTCCATCAAAATCGTCTCGTCGCTTGAAGAGGCCATCACCCATGTCAACCTCTTTGGCTCGCACCACTCGGACGCGATCATCACGGAGAGCTATGCCGCGGCCGAACGCTTCCTGGACGCGGTGGACAGCGCCACAGTCTATGTGAACGCATCCACGCGCTTCACGGACGGATTCGAGTTCGGGCTGGGCGCCGAGATCGGGATCAGTACGAACAAGCTCCATTGTCGCGGTCCCATGGCCCTCGAAGGGCTCACTACATTGAAGTACGTTATCCGGGGTTCAGGACAGATTCGTGAGTAAGGCCGAACGCATCGGGGTCTACGGCGGCACCTTCGACCCCATCCACAACACCCATATCGAGATCGCCCGCGCGGCCCTCGAACGCGTCCGCTTGGATCGCGTCCTCTTCGTCGTGGCCGCCCGCCCGCCGCACAAGCGGCACGAAGTCTTCGCCGAAGCCGAGGCGCGCCTCGCCCTCGTCCAGGCGGCCATCGCCGATGAACCGCGGATGGAAGCGTCCCGCGTCGAAATGGACCGCCGCGGGCTCTCCTTCACTGTGGACACCCTCCGCCAAATCCGGCAGAACGCGCCGGACGCCGCGCTGTACCTCATCGTCGGCTATGACAGCCTCGTCGAGCTTCCGGGGTGGTACGAACCGGAGGCCATTCTCGAGATGGCGCGCCTGCTCGTCGTCCCAAGGCCCGGCGTCCCGCCCGACATGCCCTCCGTGCTCGAGGGGAAGTTCGATTTGCTGCCCTTCCAGGAGAGCCCCCTCTCCTCCACGGAAGTTCGGCGCCGCACCGCCTCCGGCGAGGACATCTCCGCCCTCGTGCCGCCCGCCGTCGCCCGGATGATCCGCGAGAAGAGGTTGTATCATGCCCATTCCTAAGACGCCGCGCTTCAAGACGCTGATCAAGTTCATGCAGAAGCGCCTCCCGGATAAAAAGGCCAGGCATTCTCTGGGCGCCGCGGAATATCTGCTGTCCCTCGCGCCGAAAATCGGACTGGACGAAGAAAAGGCCGTCACCGCAGGCCTCTTGCACGACATCTGCCGCGCATACAAGGACGAAAAGATCTTGCGGCGCGCCATCGAATACGGCATCCCGCTGACTGAGATCGAATACGCCAAGCCGAACCTCCTGCACGGACCGGTCGCCGCGGAGGAATCCCGCCGCGAACTCGGCATCCTGGACGACGACGTCTACGAGGCCATCTATTGGCATACCACCGGACGACCGGGACTCGGCCTGCTCGGCCTGGGCTTGTATCTGGCTGATTTCGCCGAACCGCATCGCAAATACGAGGAGGCCGATGAAGCCCGGCGGCTCGTCGAGGAAGAGGGTTTTCCCAAGGGGCTCTGCTACACGGCGCGGATGAAGGTCCATTTCTTCCGTGACAAGCACGTCGCCGCGCCGATTGCCCAGGAGTTCCTCCGCTGGATCGAGAAGGAATACGGCGATGCCCCGGCCTGACGCCTTCGCAGAGATTGCCCGCTACTACGACCCCATCATGGACCACGTCGACTATGACCGCTGGTTCCTGATCACGGCCACCCTCGGCGAGCTGCTCCCCCACGGTTTCCTGCACGTCGATGCCGGCTGCGGCACCGGCGTCCTCATGCACATGCTCCGGAAATCCGGGTGGAACAGCACGGGCATCGATCTGTCGTTTGCCATGCTGCACACCGCCCGCCGCGAGCGCGGCGCCCTGCCCGTGGCCGCCGGCGACCTCCAGGCCTTCCCGGTGCGCGGTGCTCACTTTGTCACCTGCCTCTTCGACACGATCAATTTCCTACTCGAAGAGGAGGCGCTGCGCCGCGTCTTGCGCGAGTTCGCCCAGGCATTGCGCCCCGGCGGGCTGCTTTACTTCGACGCAGTCACCGAGCGCATGGTTACCGACCACTTCGACGATCAAACCTGGACCGAGGACAACGGCCGATTCCGGACCACGTGGTCCAGCAACTACGATCCGGCCACCGGACTCACCGAAACCCGCGTCCGCGTCAACACGGGCGGCGAAGCTCTCATCCTCGAACGCGTCTATCCCACCGCCACGATCGTCCAGGCCATCGAGGACGCCGGACTCACAGTCCTCGACACACTTGACGCCTTCACCTGGAAACGCCCCACCCCACGTTCCACCCGCCTCGACTTCGTCGCCATGAAGTCCCCAAACCAACCCCATCAGGCCCTCTTCAGCACCCTCCGCAGCCGGCTCCGGCAATTGCTGTAGCGCGGGCTCGTCCGTTTCCGCTTCCCGGAGCTTCATTTCCAATGACCCGCCACGAATTCAGAGAGTGCGCTTTCGCCAAAGAACGCTGATGATCTCTTTCGCAGTTCAGGACTGCGACGCCGGCAACGGATCGGAAACGCCGGCCGCTTCAAACGCGTTGTTCCGCTCGACGCACGTGGGGCAGGCGCCGCAGGGGCGTGCGCCGCCGCGATAGCAGCTCCACGTCTGCGCGAAATCGACGCCCAACTCGAGGCCCAGCCGGACCGTCTCGACTTTGGGCTTGCTCACGAACGGCGCGTGAACACGCACCGCGTCTTTGCGGTTGAGGGCAAGCACGGCGTTGATGCGTTCCAGGAAGGCCGCCGTGCAGTCCCAATAGCCATATTCATCCTGCGCCTGTGCGCCATAGAAAACGTCGCGGACGCCCTGCGCCTCGGCATACGCCGCCGCCATCGAAAGCAGCATCATATTCCGGTTCGGCACGTACGTGGGTGGCTGCGCGAGCTGTTCCGGCGCGAGTTCCTCGAGGTCCGGCACGTCCGCGCCCCCGGCAATCAACGCGCTCCCGGGCGCCAGCAACGGCCCGAGAAACGAGAGATCGATGATCCGGTGCTCGGCCCCGGCCGCGACGGCCTGAAAACGCGCGCACGCGAGTTCGCGCAAATGCCGCTGGCCGTAGTGATACGAGATCGCATGGATAGGCGCGCGGCCGAGCCTCCGGGCCGCATAATGCAGCAGAACGCTCGAGTCCATACCCCCGCTCAGGAGCACCACCGCGCCCATGTCATTGCCTGCCATGCCGTTCCTCGCGCGCGCTCAGGATCCGAACTCCTCGGGTTCCGCATCGTCCCCGCTGTCCGGCTCCTCGCCTTCATCCGGCGGACTCAGAATGGAGGCATCTTGCGAGGCCATGTCCATGACCTCCTCCGCCGCGTAAATGGGGCAACCCATGCGCACGGCAATGGCGATGCCGTCGCTCGGGCGCGTGTCGATCTTCAACACTTGCTCGACATGCCCCTGCACGTTGCGCTGCTCCACATTGAGGTGGGCAAAAAACGTGTCGTTGTGCAATCGGTAGATCGTGACCGACTTCAGTTCGCCCCGCAGTCCGGCCAGGATGTTGCACACGAGGTCGTGCGTCATCGGCCGCGGCGTCTTCTCTTTCATGAGGCCGATCTGGATGGCGCTCGCCTCGGGCACGCCCACGAGAATCGGGAGCACGCGCGACTCGTTGCGCAGCAACACGACCGGGTATTGATGTTCATCGGCCTGGCTTACGCCCAGCAATTCGAGTTCAATCATGGCGGCCTCCTTTCCCCCATTATATTGACTCATAACCAGCCTGAGCAATGAAGTAATTCCTGCCCGGACAAGAAATGGCCCCCAGCGGGGCCGCGGGCGATCTTCAGGCCGAATTCGTCTAGATCACGTAATTGAGGATTGTGTCGGCCGTGTTCCCGCGCCGTCCATCGTCCCACGTGAAACTGGCTGCCTGCCCAATGTGATTGCCGCCGGAAGCCGTGACGTTGACATCGTGATAGCCCAGGTTGATCTCGGCGATCCCCGCCTCATCGAGGGAAACCAGTTCGCCCTTCCCCGATACGCCATCGCCGTTGTCCCGGAAGAGCAGCAGGCGGCCATAATCGCGGTCGTGGCGATTGATGACGCCGTCGCCGTTCGAATCGAGCTTCCGCAGTTCCTCGTACCCGTTGGCGGCGCCATGCTGATCCCCGAACAACTCCTTGCCACTGCCGATTACGCCGTCCCCGTTCCGGTCAAGGGCCAGAAAGGCGTCTCCGCCCGTCACGAACGCCGTCCGCGCCTTTTGGCCATTGCCCAAAATGTCGAATTGCGCGCCCTGCGTGTGGCGCGTCAGTTCGAACCCGTCGCCATCCAGGTCGAAGGTGACGGGATCGGACTGACGCACCTGAAGCTGATCCTGGATGGACAACTCAAAGCTGAACTTGAACTCAAGCTGGAGGCTGAATTTCACGCTGCTCGACGTAAGGTTCGTGTCCGGCAGAGTCTTCGAGCCCCCGCCCGGATAGTCCGGGAAGAACTGGCGAAACAGCTTCTCGAAAAGCGCATTGAGCCGCCGTTTCACCTGCTCCGGCGACGTCCCGTCGAGGAGGGACAGGATGTCGTCAAAAACCTTGTCGCCCGCGCTGAGCAGCTTTTCGGACAACGCGATCAGCCGGTCTATCAGGTCGCCCGTGTCCCGCACGCCGAATGCGGCACTGGAAAATCCGCTCAAGGCTGAACTCGATATGTCGAGCGAAACATGAAAGCGCAGTGCAACCCGCAGGCTGATCTCGAGAAACGACGACTGGCTCGCCCCGTTCAGGCTCCCCGCCACGTCCTGGATACGCTGCCCGAAACGCAGCAGGGCCTCCGCGCGTATCTTTGCATTGAAGTCAAAACTCAACTGCTGCGACTGCGCATCCGACGCCGTGGCGTTCGCCACGTTCATGTCGGCCAGGCGCGCCGCGATCTCCTGAAAACGTGTCGACAGCGAAGCGCGCTCGTATACGACCGGCTGAACGATCCGTCGCGTGTCCTGGGTACTTTCAAGGCTATCCGCCGGTTGCCCGTGCGGCACTTCCGTGGAAGCCGCGTGCGCCGGAGCGTTCTTGGAATGCTTGTCGATGAGGGGCGCCGAATGCGGCGAAAACTGGAGTGGTGAAATCGCTCCCATTGTCAAATCCTCCGGCCGCCCTCTCGGCCCTTATCACTGGAACCCGTCGCACTTACTATTATCGGCAGGATCAACTAAATCCTTGAGCAAAACGGAGATATCGCAGGCCTCCTTTGCGAGTGCCAGAAGTCTAATTAACCGGGAATCCCCCCGGCCCTCCCGGGATTTGCGGCACAGCCGCGCCGTTCTCCTCTTTTCATCCCGCCGAACCCGGGACGAAATGGCTGCCTACAACCCTTCTCCCCTCGCAGAAACGAGAAAAGCCGTTCCCCGCTCGGGTATAATGCCGCCGTTCCCGAGGCGGAGATCCCCATGAAACCCTTAGTCTCCATCGTTGTTCCGTTTTATAACGAAGAACAGAGTGTCCGGCCCCTGGCCGAACGCGTGACGGCCGTTTTTGTCGGACTCCCCGAGTATGCCTTCGAATGCCTCTTCGTAAACGACGGGAGCACGGACGGCACCCGGGCCGAGCTGGACCGCCTGGCACAATCCGTTCCGGAGCTCCGCCCGATACACCTCGCCAGGAACCAGGGCCAATCGGCCGCGCTCGTGATGGGGATGCGGCGCGCCCAGGGCGCCTATGTCATCACGCTGGACGGCGACCTGCAGAACGACCCGGCTGACATTCCGAAGTTCCTGGAATTGCTGAAGGAGTATGACTGTGTGCTGGGCGTGCGCGAGAAACGCCGGGACGGCTGGCGGCAAACCCTGCCGAGCCGCATCGGGAACGCGGTGTTCCGGCGTTTCCTGGGCGTGTCAGTGACCGACGCGGGTTGCGGCCTGAAAGGCTTCCGCATCGCGTGCGTCGAGCACATCGTACCCTTCAACGGCGCTCACCGCTTCTTCGGCGTGCTCATGCACTTCGCGGGTTTCCGCTTCGTCGAGTGCCCGGTGACGCACCACCCGCGCGCACACGGCGTCTCGAAGTACGGCATCGGCAACCGCGCCCTGCGCATCCTGTACGATCTGCTGGGCATGCGCTGGCTGCAGAAACGCTACGTCCCGTTCCGGGTGGAAGGCGAATAGCATGCGCCGCAAGCAATGGATGCTCCTTGCCGCCAGCCTGCTCGCCACGGCCGTTCTCTGCGCCTTGGCCTATGCCTGCGCCGATGTTCCCGCCGCGCGTTACTTCTTCTTTCGCCAGCACACGTTCTGGCATGCACTGGGCAACTGGGGCTCGAAGCTCGGCGAATCGCAGTGGTACCTCGTCCCCAGCGCCCTCATCGCCCTGATTTGCTGGCATTCGCGCGCCCTGCTGGCGCGGCGCGCCCTCTTCGTATTCGTTTCCGTGGCGGGCACCGGCATCGCGGTGAACCTGCTGAAAGTAGGCTTCGGACGGCTCCGCCCCAAGCTCTTTTTCGAGGACAATCTCTACGGCTTCCACCCCTTCGGCGCGGCCATGCGCGACTTGTCCTTCCCCTCGGGCCATGCCACGACCGCCTTCGCCCTCGCGGTCTCCCTCGGCTATTTGTTTCCCCGCTGGCGCTGGCTGCTTTACCCCCTCGGCGCCATGATCGCCCTGAGCCGCGTTCTCGTGGTCCGGCATTGGGTGAGCGACGTGATCGCCGGGGCATGGCTCGGCGCCGTGGGCGCCATCCTGTGCTGGAAGTGGCTCCTCGAACCTGCGGGAGACGATCATGAATCAAGTTAAGTGGATTCCACTCGCGGTGCTCGTGGCCGCGATCTTCTTCTCCTTCTTCTTCGGCCTGGGGAGCGCACCCCTGTTCAACAAGGACGAAGGCGCCTTCTGCGAAGCCACGCGCGAGATGATGGCCAGCGGCAACTACGTCATGACGTACATGAACGGCGAGCCGCGCTACGACAAGCCGATCCTCATTTACTGGCTCCAGGCCGCAAGCGCCGGCGTCTTCGGATTGAACGAGTTTGCACTGCGATTCCCCTCGGCGCTGGCCGCGGCGCTCTGGGCGCTGGCCACCTGGCTCTTCGTGCGCCGCCAATGGAACGCGGATAAGGCGTTCCTCGCCACGTTTCTCCTCGTGACTGCCGCCCAAATCACGATCATCGCCAAAGCCGCCATCGCCGACGCCCTCCTCAACTTCTTCATCGTTACGGCCATGTTCAGCGTCTACCGCTTCTTCGAAACCGACCGCAAACGCTTCATGTACCTCGCCTACGCGGCGATGGCCTTCGGCATGCTGACGAAGGGCCCGGTGGCCGTGCTGATCCCCTTTGCGGTGAGTTTCCTCTTCTGCTGGCGGCAGCGCGCGCTCAAGCGCTGGCTCCGTGCCGTCTTCGATCCCGTGGGCATCCTGATCTTCCTCGCCATCGCCCTGCCGTGGTACGCCGCCGTGCTCCACGATCAGGGCATGGGCTTCATCAACGGCTTCTTCCTGAAGCACAACGTCAAACGCTTTGGCGGCGCCCTCGAAGGCCATGCCGGAAGCCTCGTCTACTATCTTCCCGTCGTCCTGATCGGCGTCATGCCGTACACAGGCCTGCTCCTCGCCAGCACACGCAAAGTCAAAGAAGACTTCGCCGCGCCGATCACCCAGTTTCTGTGGCTCTGGTTCCTGTTCGTGTTCGTCCTCTTCTCGTTTTCCGGCACGAAGCTCCCCCACTATGTCATCTACGGATACACACCCCTCTTCATACTCATGGCCTTGCGCGTGGACGAACTCCGGCGCGATCGCTGGCTCCTTGTGCCGGCCGCCGCCTTTTTCGCCGTGGCCCTCCTCGCACCGCTCTCCCTGCCCTGGCTCATCCCACACGTGAAAGACGCCATGGCCGCCGCACTGATGCAGGCCGCGTCCGACAGCATCGGTTGGGGTTACATCCTGCCCCTTATCGCCGCGCTCGTCCTGATTCTGGGACTCGGCGTTGTGCCCGGACTCTCCCGCCGCATAAAGATCGCGGGCGTGGGCCTGGCCTGCATGATGATAGTGAACCTCGTGGGCATGTCGCTGGCCGGCGACGTGCTCCACTTGCCGGTGAAGGAGGCCGCCCAAATCGCGCGCGCAAACGACTACAACGTGGTCATCTGGAAGATCGGCGAGCGCGCGCCCAGTTTCGTGTTCTACTCCGGCAAGCTGACGGAGAAACGCCTCCCGATGAACGGCGATATCATCTTCACGGAATCCAAGCTGCTGCGCGATCTCGGCGATGCGGACATCATTTATGAACGGAACGGCGTCGTGCTCGCACGGCTGACCCATATCTTCGGCACGTGAGCCGCTTGGCTGTTCCAGGGGACCTCTGATCCGATGAACATAGCGCTCTTTCGCTTTCTGAACGATACGATCAAGTCGGAATGGCTCGACGCGATCATGCCGGCCCTCGCCGACAAGGATTACGTCGTCATTCCGGGACTCATGGCGGCGTTGGCCCTCTTCGCTTATGGCGGGCGCCGGGCGCGAACCCTGCTGGCCGCGGCCGGACTCGCCCTGCTGCTCGCCAACCTGGGTTCAGAAGACGTCATCAAGAACATCGTCCGGGAAGACCGCCCCTACGCGACCCTCCAAAACGTCCACGTCTTCCGCAGCGGCGAATGGATCCAATACGATCCCGCGTGGTACCCCGTGGACCCGCGCAAAAGCTTCTCCTTCCCGAGCTCCCATGCCGCAAACGCCGCCGCCGTCGCCACAGTCCTGGGGCTCGTTGCCCCGCAGAGCCTCGTGGTCACCGTGCCCGTAGCCCTGCTTGCCGGCATTTCGCGCATCTACACAGGCAACCACTACCCGCTGGATGTGCTGGGCGGATACGCCTGGGGGATCTTTGCCGGCGCGTTTATGACATTCGTCGCGCGCAGGCTGGCGGCGCGCTGCTTCGGGACGGCCCCGGAATCGGCGCCGCAGCCGATCTCGCGCGAACGGGTCTGCTTCTACTGGCTCCTCGGTCTCTGGACGCTCTTCAACTTCGCCTATCTCCTGCTCAACCTCTACGACCTCTCCGGCGATGAAGCCCTGTATTGGGACATGTCCCGCCACCTCGACCTCGGCTATTACAGCAAGCCCCCCATGATCGCCTACGTGATCAACCTCCTCACCCACGCGGGCGGCAACAAGGAATGGGCCATCCGCAGCGGTGCCGTGCTCTTTTCCTCGGGCGCGATCGCGCTTGTCCACGCGCTCACGCTCCGAATCAGCAGGAACGAACGCGCCGCGCTGTTGGCCGCGATCGTGGCCATCGCCATGCCCAGCACCTGGGTCGGTTCCTCGATCCTCACGATCGACCCCATCCTGATCTTCTTTTGGGCGCTCGCGATGTATGCCTTCCATCGCGCAACCGCGGGCGAGAAGGCCATGTGGGTGCTCACGGGCTTCGCCCTCGGCCTCGGCATGCTCACGAAGTACACGATGCTCCTCTTGTATCTCTCCTTCGCACTCTATCTCCTCCTTGTGGACCGGCGGTGGTGGCGCACCCCATGGCCGTATATCGCCCTGCTCATCGCGCTGGCGTGTTCGAGCGGCGTTCTCTTCTGGAATTGGCAACATGACTGGGTTTCCGTTCGCCACACGGCCGCCATCGGGGTCCAGCAGAAACATAACCTCGGGAAGATGCTCGGCAACTTCTTCGAGTATGCCGGAGGCCAGCTCGGCCTGGCCGTCTCCCCCATCCTTTTCGGGTTTTTCATCTGGAGCATGCTCCGCTGCGCCAGACGCTTCCGCCAGAACCGCGACGCCGCCTTGCTCTTCCTCTCTTTCTCCGTCCTCTTCGGCTTCTATGTCGTCGTGGCGCTCACCCGAAAAGCCAACCTGAACTGGCCGATCTGCGCCTATGCCGCCTGTGCCGTGGCACTGGGCTGGCTCTGGAACGAGGCGCCTCGCAGCCTGCGCGCCCGGCGCTGGCTCGCTGCAGGCATTGCCGTGGGATGTGCGGCCGGCATGATTACCCGCGCCTCGGACCTCGTCTATCACATCCCGATTAAGGCGGTGGTCGAGAAATGGGCCGACGCCGATCCGAACAGCAAGCAGCGCGGCGGCCATGAAATCGGCCAGGCCCTCTCCAAATACATCCTGGATCCGATCACCGGGCCCTTCCCCTTCAGCAACCGCTATCAGCTCTCGGCGTGGTCCGCTTTCTACACGCAAGGGCACCCCCGTGCCTACTGGATCAACGTCGGCGAAGACCGGCTCAACCAGTACTACCTCTGGGGCGGCTGGCAGGACCTCAAAGGACGGGACGGGCTCTTCATCACCGGCGGCGATGCGGCAAAAGCGCAACTCTGGATCGAGGGCATGACTCAGTTCGGCGCATTCGAGCGCGGCGAAGTCCTCGAAGTCGTCGAGGTCCGCCGCGGCGGCATCGTCATCGATCGCTACTCGATCAGCCGCATGTACAACTGCTCCGGAATCGTGAACGATCAGGCCACCGGGCGCTATTAGGCGTCACTGCGGAAGCGGCTTGTAGAAGTCCGCTTCATGCCCGGAGAGACGCTTTTCCTCGATCAGCGATTTCATCCGGCCCGCATCCACCGCGCGCGGCTGGCCCCCCGCGCCTGCAGGAACAGCACTCTCCCGCAGCGCGGAGAGTGCCTCGCCCGCGCGCGACAGCGTCACCGCGCCGAAGATCAGCGCCACGGCGATCACCGCCACGATGAAGATCGCGTCATTGTTTCGCATGGGCACACCGGTCGCAATGGATGCAGTCCAGTTCGTCGACATGCCGCACGCCGAGGTCGCAGCGCGCGGGAAACGTCGGCGGGCTGATCCGCTTGAACAGCCGCAACCGCTTCAACAGCGCGAGAAATGCGCCTGCCGGACACAGGTTGCGGCACCAGAAGCGGGGATAGACGAACGACAACGCGAGTGCGGCCAACGCCAGATATAGCGCCGCGCCCCCGCGGCCCCTGCTGAAGAAGGTGATCAAGGGGTCCGCGGACAGCACGCCGAAGTCGCGCGTCACCGCGAACACTGCAACGAACAGGAACAGCAGCGCGTATTTTGTCATGCGCGCATAGCGCCACGCGGGCTTCGAAGGGGCCGTATCGATCGCAGCGGGCCGGAACTCGCCGGCCAACTCCTGCAACGCCCCGAACGGGCAGAGATAGCCGCAGTAAACATTGCCGGCCAGAACTGTCAACGCGGGCACGAGCAACACAAGGAAGAAGGCCGCCGTCCAGGGTTCCGGAAGGGACTCGAAGCTAAGCAAGGAGAAGATGTGCTGGGTTGAAAACTGCACGTTAAGCCAGAAGCCGAATAGCGCCACGACCGCCAGTAGAAACACGCGCCGCCGCCAACGGCCCGGCCGGTACCGCAACAAGAACGCCGCAACAAAGAACCCGATCAGCCACAGGAATTGCGTGTCTGCACGGCGCGACGGCGCGTTGGACAGTGCCGCATCCACGCGCAGATGCAGTACGTCCCGCGCGACAACGGGGACGGATTGCCGCAGGGTTTCCAGCACGGCCCTCGACGTGATCGTCGCCCCCGTTACGCCGTCGAGATGCTCATAGGCCGCCGGGTCGCCAAGATGCTTGCCCCGCAGTTGCCGAAGCCAGGGCCGCACGAGTTCGAGATAGGACGGCGTCTCCCGCGACTCGAGGATGCGGACCTCCTCGAGTGTTCCGTCCGGCCGCACGGCCGCGGCGACCGGCATGCGCCCGCCGTAGCCGCGCACGCGCGGCGCCAGCGGCGTGGCATCAAAAGCGCACGGACCGGAAGGCGACGCCGCAGGCGTGAAGTGCGTGATCGCGCGGCCATCCTTGATCGTCGCATCATGCCTGCTCACGGCCACATTCCCGAGCATCGATCGGGCAGTCTCCTCGAAACGCTGCCCTTCCTGTGCCCGATGCAGCCGCGCCGCATACGCTGAACTGAGCAGCAGCACGCAGCCGAGCCCCACCGCAAGCCGCCAAGGCATCATCGCGCGATCCACTGCATCCACCCCAGGCAGTGCCGTGCTTCTCGACTTGACGGGCAGCGGCACGTTCAGCGCCAGCAGCAACGCAAAGATCACGGAAGGCCACCGCATCCCGAGGAACGGCAAGAGCAGCAATCCTGTGAACAGGCCGCCCAGGGCCGCGCCCACATGATCCAGGCTCTCGAGTGCTCCCCCTGAAGCCAGCGCATCCCGGCCCGCCGCGCGCAGGCGGTGCGCTGCCAGCGGGAAGTAGCTGCCCGTGAGCCCGCCCGCAATCGCCATGGCGAGCGCGAGGACGAGCCCGCCCCCGTTGTATACCCAGGCCGCCGCGCACAACATCAGCGCGGCGTGCAGCACGACTATCCTTCGCGAAAGCCGCTCCGGACGCAGGGCGTCTCGCGCCAGCAGGCGTTCCATCGCGTGCCCCGCGGCACACGAACCCGCCATGAACAGCGCCGAGAAAAGACCGAGGTGCAGCGAAAGCGATCCAAAGCGCGACTGAAACGCAAACAAGATCATGATGCTCGCGCCGATGCCCGCCAAACCCGTGGAAAAGATCAGATAGCCGATGCCAAACCCCGTCTCTTCTTTCGCGCCGTGCTCCGCGATCACGGGAAATCGGCGGCGATACTCAACGCGCGCAAGCAGGGCCGCAAGAAAGGCCACCATCGCCGTGAAGCACAGGATCTGCTGGATCGCAGACAGATTGGCCGACACGCCTCTCAAACCGGACTGACGCCATGCCACGATCAAGGCCAACAGAAGCGCCTTCGGATGCTCGTCCGTGTTCAGGAGCGATTCCGCGCCAGACTGCCGCAAAGCCGCCTCGTAGCGCCCGCGCTGAAACGAGATGCGGTCCGGCACGTAGAGCGAGCGAAGCCCGTCCGGCGGATAGATCGAGGACAGGCCCGGCATCCCCGCAAGCCGCTCGCGCAAGACGTCCGCATCTTCGCTGAGCCTGTCCCCCGCCGAACCCATCAGCCACGTTTCATCGCCCGGCTTGAGGACAATCCGCGGAAAGACGCTGCCGAACGTCGCCAGCGCGGACGCGCCGAGACTGGCAAGTTCCCCCCCAAGCACATTTGCTCCTGCCGTGATGCGCAACGCGGCCACGCCGTCCGGCGGCAGGCGTTTCCTCAATAGGCCGAAAAACTCGCGGGTGGCATATCGATTGAGCGCAAGCGTCGTCACATCAGGCAGATTGAGCACCGCAATGTCGTACATTTCGGCGCCGCGCGTCAACAACGCCCGCGCATCCATCGCCGGCGTAGCGAACCGCGCCAAGTCCCCCCGAAACGCTTCCGGCACCACCCGAAGCAATGTCTCGGCGTACTCCGGGTCGGGATGGCTCCAGAGAACGGACTCAATCTGCGGCAGGCGAAGCAGTTGCAGACAGAGGCTCAGCGCCCCCGGCCCGATGACAAGCACGCGCTTGCTCTCCGGCCGTTGCGCCAGAACGAGCGCCGCCACTTCCGCCCCGTGTTCCGCGTTCGGCAGCGCCTCGGCGATCGTGCCCGCCGACATCACGATGAACTGCCCGCCGCGTTGCCCGTAGGCGTAGGACGCCTGCGCCGTGGAAAAGGAGCCGCGATACGATTCGGGGTCCAGCAGGCGCCCCCAGGAATGACGCGCGTCATACTGCGCCCACTGCGCCCCTGCGCCCAGAATCAACGCCCCTGAAAGCAACAATGCCGGAACGAAGCGAAGCCAGTGGCAGCGCCACGCGGGGATAATCGCCAGCGCCAGCAGCAGTCCGCTGATCAGCGCTACCGTTTGCGCGGGAACCCGCAGCACGAGGCATCCCGTAACCGCCAACCCGCCCGCCGCCGCACCCAGCGTCTCGAATACGTACACGCGCGCGGCAGGCAGAACGGCGCCGTGTTACTGCTCCCACCACCGGCACGCGAGCGCAAACAGGAATCCTGTGATGAAACTTACGGGGACTGTGGCGATCAGCGAGAGCGCGAACATGGAGGCATACGGGAATGCCTCATACGCCGCCACGCCCGCCCATCCGCGCGCGGCCAGGATGAAGTGATGCTCCAGGACATACCCGGGAAGATACAGCAGCGACAGCATCGGCAACGCGCCGGCAAGCGCCCCGCAACGCCGCGCCAGGGCCGCGCCAACGGCAATCCAAAGGAACCATGAGGCGAAGAAGAGCCCGATGGCAAGTTCCGTCCCCTCGAAAGCGCTCAAAAAGTCGCGGAAGAGCAACGTCTGGGCGGCGATCGAGAAGAAACCGAGCGAAGCGGCCAACAGAAACGGCGCGTGCCGTCCGCCCCCTCCGCTCCGTCTCACGGCTTCTTCTCGCCAAAGACGATCGCTTCAAAAACCTCAAACTTCGCGCCGTCCCGCCACGCATCCTGCGGAAGACCGGCCTTCTGGGCGAGATGATTGAGCATCGTGTCGCGATCCCAGCCTTGTTCCGGCGCCACTTGCGGCAGGAAGACGGCCCGGCTCGATCCTTTCGTCAGCAACACCCCATGCTTCCCCACCTCGATCTCGTTGAACGAGGCCACGGATCGCAACGGCGTCAGCGCGCTGATCTCGATCTCGATCCGCGGCAACTCCGAGGCTTCGAGCGTCGGAAAGCGATAGTCACGGAATGCCGCATTGATCGCATTGCCGATGACCGCCTCGTACAACGGCCGTTCGCCGAAGATGTCGCCGATGCAGCCGCGCAGTTCGCCCTGTTCTTCCAGCGTGACGAACGCGCCCCGGATCGGCTTCATGGCGGCCGTAACCTCCATGCCCAGATCCTTCGGCGTCGGCGCTTTCCGATGTTCGAACACATACTCCAGCGTCTTGCGCGCCATCGCCAGCAACGCTTCCTTGTCCTGCGGGGTGAGTTCCGGCTCTTTCACGGCTTCCACGGCTTTCACGGCCTCCTCTGCCTTGGCCCCCCGGGGCCATTTTCCGGTGAAGGCGATGGCGCAATAGCTCACGCTCATCGAAAAATCGTTCGTCAGCTTACCCGACGTATCATAACGCAGCAAGTGCGCCGCGCTCGCCCCGGGAAGCATCGAAAGCAGCACGGCGATAGGCGCTCGCCCGCAGATCGTCGCCCCGCTGTTTCCCACGTAGCGCAGGAATCCCTCGGGATCCTTCGCCGTGATTTGCTCCACCGCGCCCATATCGAGCTTCTTCAGGTTCTCTTCGATCTTCTCCGTGAACGGCACAAAATCGTAGTTCGCGCCGTAGTGCGTAAAATCGCTGCTGGCTATCACGAGCGTCTCCTCGTCAATCAGCGATGCGATGCGCTCGCCCGCCGCGCGCGCTGTGGCCGCGTCCAATTGTCCGAGAACCAACGGAACGAGCTTGAATGAACCCAACGCCTCCTGCAGGAGCGGCACTTCGATCTGGACGCTGTGCTCCGGCCGTTCCGCGCTCGGCACGCTTTGAAACAGCTCGTTCTGCCGGAGCGCCGCCACAAACGCCCAGTCAATCGGGACCTCGCCGAGCGGCGTCCTGTAGTGCGTGAAGTCGCTGACGCACACCCGGTTCTCCAGCGCGGCGTGATGGCTAGGCCCCATCACGATCACCCGGCTGAACGGCTTCCCCGCGATCTGCTTGATCCCGTACGCCGCCGTCTGCCCGGAATAACGATAGCCCGCGTGCGGCAGAATCAGCGCCTGCACGTGCTCCAGCACCGGCCCCTCGGCCTTATCGGAATAGCCTTTGATTTCCGCCCTCAGCGCCGCCGGATCGCCCGTGTACCACGAGCCGGCCAGGGCCGATTCCAGCACCCGCTTCTCACCCGGCGCTTGCGGCGCGGCGTCTTGCGGCGCGGCATGGGCAGACTCGCGCAAGCGCTCGGCCGACCACCACGTTCGCAGCACCGGCTTCGCGTAGGGAAAGACGAGAAACGTCACCACCGCCAGCGGAAGCAAGGAGTACACGACCCTTCGCATGTGTTTCACGGCCAGCTTCCTCCCTCGTCAGCCCGCCCACTTGCCCGGCTGCCCCAGCGCGTCCCGGTCCAGCGGACGCACCGGACCCGGATAGCGCCGCGCACGCAACGCCTCGCGCCAGCGCTTGGGCGTCATCCAGCCTACCGGCGCCAGGAGCCCCAGCGCAACCGTGATGAAAATCCGCCGAGTCATGACCACACTCCTGGAATCGCCGTGCCGCAGCCCGGGCATGTGCCGTTCAAGAGCTTGTTCTGCATCACCTGGAAACCCACCCGCTCGATCAACAGCCCGTGGCACGCCGGGCAATATGTATTCTCCGACGCGTGATGCCGCACATTCCCCTGATAGACGAATGCAAGCCCCTCGCTCTGCGCTATCGCGCAAGCGCGATTCAATGTCTCGTCGGGCGTCGGCGGAAGATGCAGCATCTTGTGTTGCGGGAAGAACCGCGAGAAATGCAGCGGCGTGTCCTGGCCAAGATGCCGGACGATCCATCGGCACAACTGCTTCAAGTCCTCGTCGCTGTCATTCAAGGTTGGAATCACCAGATTGATGATCTCTAGATGGTTCCCGAGCGATTTCGCAAGCACGCACGTGTTGAGCACCGGCGCCAGCGTCGCCCCGCACACGTCCCGGTAAAATCCTTCCGACATCGACTTCAAATCAATCCGCGCGGCATCCACATGCCTGTACAGCTTCTTCACCGGTTCCGGATTCAGATAACCCGCCGTCACAAGAACCGTCTTGAGCCCGGCGTCCCGCGCCGCAATGCAGCCATCGAGCGCATACTCGTAATACACCGACGGGTCCGTATACGTGAACGAAATCGACCGGCACGCGTATTGTTTCGCAATCGGCACTATCTCTTCCACCGGCAGCGGCGACGCCTCGGCATGCTCCGGGTCGGCCTGCGAAATCTCCCAGTTCTGACAATTCTTGCAGTGCAGATTACAGCCCACCGTCGCCAGCGAGAACGTCGGCGTCGCCGGCAAAAAATGGAACAGCGGCTTCTTCTCAATCGGGTCCACATTCGCCGTGCACGGATACCCATACGTGACCGCCGTCAGCTTCCCGTCCAGATTCACCCGCACCCGGCATTCACCGCTCTGACCCGGCTTGATCACACACCCCTTCGGGCACAATTCACATTGCACGATCACGTGGAGACATCCTCATCATGTCCCCTAATTGTGCCCCCGGCTTCCCCAACCGTCAAGCGCCCGTTTGGAAGAAACCCGGCGATGCTGTCGGAGAACGTGCCTTTTCCAGGGAGAAGATGCTAGTCTGGGCCTCGTGGGAATCTAAGAAAGGTGGGAATATGTGCCTCAATCCGTTTGCCCGCATAATCGCCAGGGCCTTCGTGACGGCGGCCTTGTGCTGTCTGGTTGCCATCGGCACGCAAGCCGCAGCCCCGCCCGACGCCCCCAAGAGCGTCGTGGTCAACTTCCCGGACCCGGGTTTGAACACGTATATCCGTAATATCATCAGCAAGCCGACGGGCGACATCCTGGATTCGGACCTCACGGGAATCACCTCCATCTTTGCCGATTCACGGAATATTGCGGACCTGACCGGCCTGGAATACTGCACGAATCTCCACACACTGTATCTTAACGACAACCTGATCACTGACCTGGGACCCTTGGCGGGGCTTACGGGCCTTTCTGAAATCAATCTTTCGGATAATCCGCTCAGCGATCTGAGCCCGCTCAGCGCCCTGACCGGGCTGCACGTGTTCAGTGCGGCCAATGACCAGATCGTCGATCTGAGCCCCCTGGCCTATCTCGTGGACCTGGAAACCGTGTACCTTTCGGGAAATCAGATCAGCGATATCAGCACCCTGGCCTACCTGACGTTGATCTGGACCCTCGACCTCGCCGACAACCAGATCACGGATCCCGGCCCGTTGGTCGGACTCACCAGGATCCACGAATTGCACCTGTCCGGAAATGCTGTAGGCGCCTTGACCGGCCTGGCCAACCTGATCCACATGGAAAAACTGTACGCCTCCAATACAGGCATCAGCAGCATCTCGGCATGCTCGAACTTCCCCTCGCTCCAGGAAGCCTATCTGGCGAACAACACCATTTCGGATATCAGCGCGCTTGCTGCCTTGCCCAATGTGAGCAAGGTGGACTTGACGAACAACCTGGTCACGGACTTGGCCGCGCTCGTGTCGAACGCCGGTATCGGCAACGCCGACCGCGTGTGGCTCCTGGACAATCCGCTCGATGCGAATGCCGCCAACAACCAAGTGCCGGCACTGCGCCAGCGGGGTGTGATTGTCTTCTACGGCGGCACCGGGGCGGTCGTTGAGTTCCCGGACGCCCAGCTCGAACTGCGGGTCCGAAACGCCATCGGGATCCTGTCCGGCGACATTCTGGATACCGACCTGCTCGGCCTGACCACGCTCTTCGCCATTTCGGACGGCATCACGGATCTGACTGGCATGGAACACTGCGTCAACATGCAATTCCTCTTCATCAGCGGTAACAGCATCACAGATCTGGCACCCGTGGCGGCGATGTCCGGTCTGAGCCAACTCGACGTGTCTGATAATCAGGTAAGCAATCTGACCCCCTTGGCGGGACTCGGCAATCTCGGCGTCCTTGTTCTGTCCGGCAACCAGATTGCGAATCTTGACCCCTTGTCCGGGCTGGACAACCTCGAGAACCTTGACCTGTCGCACAATCTCATCAACGACCTGGAGCCCCTCTCGGACAGCACGTATCTTTGGCAGTTGGACCTTTCTGGAAACCCATTCAGCGATTTGTCGCCGTTGATCGGGCTGACGCGGCTGCATTGGCTGAAACTCGCCTACACCCAGGTCACCAGCCTGAGTCTCTTGTCGACTCTGCTGAACCTCGAAACCCTGGACGCGTCCGGCAATCAGATCGACGACATCTCCGTCCTCAGCAACTTCCCGAGGCTCACCGACCTGGTCCTGACGGACAATCAGATCAGCAACCTGGATGCGCTCGCCCATTTGCCCTGGCTGACGGACATCGACCTCACTAACAACCTCGTGGCGGATCTGACGGTACTCGTTGACAACCCGGCCCTCGGCGGCCGGGACATCCTGCACCTGGTAGGGAACCCGCTCAACACGCCCACCGCGGCCGCCCAGATCGCGGCACTGCGTGGGCGCGGCGTTATTGTCCTCTACGGCGGCTCGGGCACGGTGGTCCAATTCCCGGATCCCCAACTCCGGATGCGCATCCGTAGCGCCATCAATAAGCCGAGCGGCGACATCCTCGATACGGACCTGATCGGCCTGACTACCCTTTTCGCCACCAACGACGGCATCACGGACCTGACGGGCATGGAATACTGTGTCAATATGCAGTACCTGTTCATCAACAACAACGCCATTAACGACATCGCGCCCCTGGCGGGCTTGGTGGGGCTCAGCCAACTCAGCCTCTCCGAAAACCAGATTGCGGATCTCGCTCCGCTCGGCAATATGACTAATATGGGCGTGCTGCTGCTGGCCGGTAATGCCATCCGGGGCCTCGATGCCCTCGCCAACATGCATGTCCTCGAAACAACAGATTTCTCCAACAACCTGATCTCGGACATCGACGGACTATCCAGCCTCACCCTCCTCTACACGCTGAATTTGGCCGAGAACCAGGTTGCTCATCTGACTGCGCTCACCAATCTCACCCGCATCCACGTCCTCGATCTCACACACAACCAGGTTTCCGATCTCACGCCGCTCCAGGGACTCCCCGCACTGCAAAACATCGACCTGTCCGACAATGCCATCCAAGACATCGATGCGCTCGCGATCAACCCCGGCATTGCCAGCGGCGACAGCCTGAACCTAAGCACCAATCCATTGAATCAGGATGCGCTCTGCTCCGATATCCCTGCACTGCTCGGACGTGGCGTCTCGGTTCTCTACGATGGCGTATGCAGTGAAGGTGAAGGTGAAGGTGAAGGTGAAGGTGAAGGTGAAGGTGAAGGCGAGGGCGAGGGCGAGGGCGAGGGCGAAGGCGAGGGAGAAGGGGAAGGCGAGGGAGAGGGAGAGGGAGAGGGAGAGGGCGAGGGAGAAGGGGAAGGGGAAGGGGAGGCAGACTGTTCGGTCGCGGTGTTTGAAATCGATGGTGTTACAGAATACCGGTGCGTGTGTGGTGGCCATCATTTCCTGACGGTGCTCTGGGATGATGGAGCCGTTGCGCTGCGGCCGCACCCCGGCGTGGATCCCAACGGGTGGGGAACGTCGTGGTATGCCCAACCGTTCCTCCCGGGCGCGACGCTGGCGCACACCATGATTGACGAAATTGCCCCGGAAGCCGGGGGAATGCGCGTTGCCCTCTCCGGATACGTTTCACAGGGCGCTGTCAGCACCTACGGCACCTGGTCGCTGTCCCTCTTGCTCAGCTACGACTCGACAGGCAAAACCGTTAGTGGAACCGGCCAATATGACATCACGCTGGACGGCGCTTTGAGCGCTACGACCGGCGACCTGAATCTGTACAAACTGGCCAGCAATTATCTCAATGACGTGCCGATCCTCTCCGGCGGCGTTGGCGACACCGGTGACATGCAACAGGCCGATGTGACCGGGGACAGTTTCAACTGGACTTGGATACCCGAATTCGATCCGTCATTCTTCCCGACCGACACCACCCAGACCCTGGGCGTGTCCGTGCTCGGCCAATACAACCAGGTGGACACCGCGGCCCAGGGCTATGATCCCATCGCGCCTGCCTACAAGCCCACGGTCTCCGTAACGCTGACAGCCGTACAGACTGATCTCCCGATGACGTTCGGGGCAATGTACGACACGGCGCAATCCCAACAATTCTGGAGCGACAACGTCGGGATCACCCCTTTGGTGCTTAAGACGGCCACGAACAGAGGGATGAATTTCTCCGTGGCCTTCCAGGCGGCAGCGCTCCCCGGCGATGGAAGCGAGGGTGAGGGTGAGGGTGAGGGTGAGGGTGAGGGTGAGGGTGAGGGTGAAGGCGAAGGCGAAGGCGAAGGCGAAGGCGAAGGCGAGGGCGAGGGCGAAGGCGAGGGCGAGGGCGAACCGCACCTCGTCCACACCTCGGATCAAAACGGCGACGGCCAAGTGAACCTCTCCGAACTCCTTCGCGTGATTCAGTTCTTTAATTCGGATGGCTATCATTGCCAGGCCGGCACCGAGGACGGCTACGACCCCGGACCGGGCGATTACTCGTGTGCCCCGCACGATTCCGATTACAGTCCACAGGATTGGCGCGTCGATCTCTCCGAACTGCTCCGTGACATCCAGTTCTTCAATTCCGGCGGCTATCACGCATGCCCCGGCGAAGGCACCGAAGACGGCTTCTGCCCCGGCCCATAGCACCGTCGGTTGTGCGGTGCGAAGCACCCGTGACGCGCAGGTATTTTTGGGATCTTCGCGTCTGCATCTGCTTCCAATTCCCACGTTCATCTTCTGATTGCTTCACCCCCCCGCGTGCGGGGGGGCAGGGGGGGGTAACTCCCATACTTCGGCGACACCCTCCGGCCGCCTCTGCCCAGGCTCCCATAATCGCACCACCCCAAAAAAGTAAACTAGTGCGTCTACTTTGCCTCACCCCATCTTCCCGCTTTCCCGGCACCTCTGCCGCTTCCCCCCGTCCATAACGTCCATAACGTCCATCCCCTTCTCCCCGAATCACTTAATCTCACCCCACCCCCTCGTTTCCCGAATTCCCACTCCCCCGCTTCCCCGGCGTCCTCCCGCGCAGAATGCAATGCCCCGTCAGGATCTATAGGAGAAGTCAGATGCGCTCCCGCAGCCGAACGGCTGCGGGTCCGGCGCCTATCGGTGCGTACCTCACCCCGCGCCATGAGCCCGGTCTCCCCTCCGACAATTGAATCCTGGACCCAAGAACCACGTGAATTGCCCAGATCCGCACTTCGCCCCGCGGCCGCAGAAACGTAAGCCATGGAATGCCAATGCCTTAACCCACTCTGGCACGCGATTTCGGCCTGCATTCTATTTCCATTTCACGTCATCTATGCACAAAACAGCCCCGTCTATTTTCAAAATGGGCCGTCTATTTCCACGAAAAGTGCGTCTATTTCCACGAAAGACCTGTCGGCAATCGGTCACATGCGAAGGCCTCCGCGACGGGCAGCCTCGCAGCTTTCGCAATCTCTGTATCTCTCCAACGCCTTTGTGTACAATCGATCCGGCCCCACCCGCCGGGGCTGGGAAACGAATCCTCTGGGAGGGGCAGTCAATGCCGGTTCCGAATCTGATGTTGATCGACGGAGAATGGGTGCCGTCCTCCGACGGACGCACGATGGACATCATCAACCCCGCCAACGAGGAGCGGGCCGATGCCGTGCCTGCGGCAACCGCAGCCGACCTCGACCGCGCCCTGGCGGCCGCGGATCGCGCGTGGCGTTCCTGGCGCGAGGTCGACGCATGGTCCCGGAGCGCGGTCCTCCGCCGCGTGGCGGCGCTCGTGCGCGAACGCGCGGACGACATCGCGCTCGTCCTCACGGAGGAACAGGGCAAGCCCGTCGCCGAGGCCAGGGCGGAGGTCAATGCGGCCGCGGACCAGTTCGACTGGTACGCCGACGAAGCCCGGCGCATCTATGGCCGGACCGTGGACGGCCATTCGCGGGCACACCGCATCCTGGTTTGGCGCGAACCGATCGGCCCGGTCGCCGCGTTCAGCCCGTGGAACTTCCCCGCCCTCCTGCCCGCGCGCAAAGTGGCCCCGGCCGTCGCCGCGGGCTGCTCCATCATCGTAAAGCCCGCCTCCGAGGCCCCGCGCACGATGCTCTGTCTCGCACAGGCCTGTCAGGACGCGGGCATTCCCGCGGGGGTGGTCAATGTCGTCACCGGCAGTTCGGCCTTCATCAGCAGGCACCTCATCGCCTCCGACATCATCCGCAAAGTGACGCTGACGGGTTCCGTGCCCGTCGGCCAGGAACTCCTGCGCCTCTGCGCCGAAGGCGTGAAGCCCTGCACGATGGAACTCGGCGGACACTCCCCCGTGCTCGTCTTCGAGGACGCGGACGTCGAGCGCGCGGCCGAGATTGCCGCTCGCGGAAAGTTCCGCAACAACGGCCAGGTCTGCATCGCGGCCAGCCGCTTCTACGTGCACGAGGCCGCGGCCGATCGCTTCACCGGCCGCTTCGTCGAAGTGGCAAAGTCCCTGCGTCTCGGCGACGGCCGCGATCCGGCCACGGAAATCGGCCCGCTCGCCAACCGCCGCCGCCTCGAAGCGACGGAAGCCTTCGTGCAGGACGCCCTCGACAAAGGCGCGCGCCTCGAATGCGGCGGACGCCGCGATCCCGCCTTCTCCCGGGGCTTCTACTTCCAGCCCACAGTGCTCGGCGCTGCTGATCCCTCCATGAAGATCATGCACGAAGAGCCGTTCTGCCCCGTGGCCCCGATCGCGCCCTTCTCCAGCCTCGACGACGCGCTCGCCCAGGCCAATGCCACCGAATTCGGCTTGGCGGGCTACATCTTCACCCGCGACCTCCGCACCGCGTTCCTCGCGGCCGAAGGCCTCGAAGCCGGCATGATCGGCGTGAACAACCTCGTCATTGCGGCCGCCGAAGCGCCCTTCGGCGGTGTAAAGAAATCCGGCTTCGGCCGCGAAGGCGGCGCTGAAGGCCTCGATCACTACACAGTTCCCAAGTACGTGAATATGTTGCTCTAGTCGTGGCGTTCTCCCCACGCGGTGCCGTATGCTGGTTGGGAAAGGACAACGTGGCATGGAACTGACCCGAGAGTATCTGCGCGCGCACTTGCCCGAGCGCCCGGAACAAGGGCACAAGGGCAGCTTTGGCCATCTCTTTGTTCTGGCCGGATCGCGCGGATTCACCGGCGCGGCCAAACTCGCCTGCGAAGCGGCGGGCCGGTCCGGCGTCGGCCTGGTCACGTTGGGCGTGCCACGGACCCTCGGAGACGCCATGGCGGCCTCGCTTCTCGAGACCATGAGCCTGCCCCTGCCTGCCACGGACGCGGAAAGCCTCTCCTTCGCGGCCCTCGAACCCGCCCTGCAATTCGCGGCGGACAAACAGGCCGTGGCCCTGGGGCCCGGGCTCTCGCGGCACCCGGAAACCACGGCGTTTGTCCATGCGTTCGTGGCCCGGTGCACCGCGCCGATGATCGTGGACGCGGACGGCCTGAATGCCTTGAGTGAACGTCCCGAAACACTGACCGCGATACAAGCGCCCTGCATCCTGACACCGCACCCCGGCGAAATGGCGCGCCTGACAGCCTCGACGACGGCCGAGGTGCAGCGCGACCGGGAGGCGAGCGCGCGGCGCCTGGCGAATTCCTCGCGCTGTGTGGTGGTGCTGAAAGGCCATCACACGCTGATCGCCGGACCAGACGAACGCCTTGCCGTGAATCTCACGGGAAACAACGGCCTCGCCAAAGGCGGCACCGGCGATGTGCTGGCGGGACTCCTGGGCGGCCTGTTGGCGCAGGGCCTGCCGCCCTTTGATGCGGCCTGTCTCGGCGTCTATCTGCACGGCCTGGCGGGCGATCTCGCCGCGGCCCGCTTCACGGCCCGAGGTATGACTGCCGGCGACGTCATTGCCCTCCTGCCCGACGCCTGGCGCACAATCGGGGCATGACGCCATGAGCACGTTGAGCAGCCTGGGAGAATTCGGCCTGATCCGGCGGCTCACCCAGAACGTGCATCCGGGCGAAGGCGTGCTGACCGGCATCGGCGACGATTGCGCCGTGCTGCGGCTGGGCGACCGCCAGCTCCTCGTAACCTGCGATGCGTCGATAGAAGACGTCCATTTCCGGCGTGCGCTCGCCGCGCCCGAGGCCATCGGCTGGAAGTCGGCGGCCTCCGCCCTGAGCGACATCGCGGCCATGGGCGGCCAACCCCGCTTTGTCCTCATTACCCTGGCCTGCCCGGCGGAAACCGACCTCGGGTTTCTGGAGGGAGTTTATCGCGGCATGGCGGACGCCGTGGCACATTGCGGCGCAGTGATCGTCGGCGGCGACACGACACAATCCCCGTCCGGTCTTGTCATTGATGTCACCGTAATCGGCGAACCCACAGGCTCCCGGCACCTGCTGCGCTGCGGCGCCTGCGAAGGGGACTACCTCGCCGTGACCGGTCATCCCGGCTGCTCCGCGGCCGGGCTCCTGGCGCTTGAACGCCATATTGATGCGCCATCGCTTGTACCGGCGCATCTCCATCCCATCCCCCGCATCGCCGAAGGCCAATGGCTGGCGGAACAACACCCGGTCCATGCGGCCATCGATTTGAGCGACGGCCTCCTTCAGGACGCGGGCCACCTCGCCGATGCCAGCGGGCTCGGGCTGGACCTGGACAGCCGCATGCTGCCGCTCGACCCTGCACTGACCGCCTTCTGCGCGGCGCAGAACGTGAACGCCCTCGATCTCGCCCTGAACGGCGGCGAGGAGTATGAACTGATCCTTGCCCTCCGCCCCGACGAAGCCGCAGCCATCGCCACCGCGTTCACACATCGCTTTCAAGTCCCCCTCGCCCTCATCGGCCGCTTCACAAGCCATGGATCGGGACTCCGCATGGACGGCGCGCCCATCCAGCCCCTGGGCTTCAACCATTTCCGCGGTTAGGCAGCCAGTTGCTTGTAGTACGCGGGTTCGTTGCCCGGCCTCCACTTGATGTTGCAGCCGAGGCTTGGCCGCTGCTTCGCGGCGACAGGCGCACCCGCCAACAGCGCGTCGAGCGCCGCACGGAGATCCGCCCCGGTCACCGGAAGGCCGTTGCCCGGCCGCGAGTCGTCCAATTGCCCCCGGTAGATCAGCTTGTGTCCGGCATCGAAGAGGAACAGGTCCGGGGTGCACGCCGCGTGATACGCCTTCGCCACCTCCTGCGTCGCATCATAGAGATACGGGAACACGTAGCCTGCCGTGGCGGCCTCTTCCGCCATCTTCTCCGGCCGATCGTCGGGATAGGCGGCGACGTCGTTGGACATGATGCCCACGATGCCGATGTCTTTGGCCTGATATTCCCGGGCGACGGTCGAAAGTTCTGCGCGGACATGTTTCACGAAGGGACAGTGATTGCAGATGAACATCACGAGGAGTCCCTTCTTGCCCTCAAAATCCGCCAGCGACCACCGCTTGCCCGCGTAATCCTCAAGCGAGAAATGCGGCGCGGCGGTTCCCAGCGGCATCATCGTCGAAGGTGTTGCTGCCATGGGTCTTCCTTTCCATTCAACGTATCCATACAGGATGTCAACAGCCCGCGCCCAAGGAGCTATTCCGGGGAAGGGCGGAGAAACGCCGAACCCCCGCGCCTTAAGGCGACGGGGGTTCGGGTTGGCGGAGAGGTTGGATTACTTCTTGAGGCTTGCCCGATATTCATTCACGCGGGCGAGCCAGGAACTCGTCAACGTAAGGTTGCGGTTGCCGCGGGGTGAGGTCGTGGGCGTGATGCTGAATTCCGTCTGCGCTTCCGCTGTCAACGGACGATAGCTGACGTCGGGAATCTCGGCCTTCTCGGGACCAAGATATCGAACCGTCAGGCCCGCTCGATCCGGTTTCACGCGGGAAGGCTGGCCCGTCTTCACGAGATCATAGGGATCCGTGCCGTAGACGTAGAGTTCGACGGGGCCGAGATCGCCGGTGCTGTAACCGCCGATCGTGACGTCGATTCCGCTCCGATAGTCGAGCATGGCGCCGAGCCAGTCGTACGCGATGTCGTTTTCCCAGTCATAGGCGCCGAAGACGCTGCCTTCCGTGAACCCGTCGTTATAGCCGTCGCTGAATCCGCCGTCCAGGAATTCGGGGTGTTCGTCCGCGGCCAGGAATAGCGCCCATGCGGGGTAATAGCCCATGTCGTAGCCTTCGCTCCAGCCGATCGTGAAGGCGTAGTCGTACTCCACGAAGTAGCCGTCGTTGTAGGCGTACCACAGGCCGTCGTAGTAGCCGGCATCGTAGGGCGGGTCGAGCACAACCGGAATGTTGCTGACGTCATAGTAAATCGGCCCGGCGTCCACTGTGTCGTAACTGTCGAAGTACCCGTCCCAATAGTAGTCGTCCTGGGCGAAGCCATCGGCAAAGCCCTGATCATACGTGAGCAACTCCGGGGGACAGCCCGCGAACATGATCCCCGCGGCAAGCAGCAGCGCCGGGGCCGCCACGCGTCTCATCACGATGTTCGTATTCATGAGTAGTTCCCTCGCTGGTTGGCGTTAATGCCGGCCTCTGACTGACCCGCCATGATCTCCGCCCGAACCCCGTCCACCGCCGGAATCTCCCCTCGAGACCGGGGGAGCAGAACGCTCGACGCGTGTTTCGGGCGCGGAACGTTCGATGCGGGGGGCCGGCGCGGAGCGCTCAACGCGCGGTGCGGGTTCGGAACGTTCGATTCTCGTTTCAGGAACGCTGCGTTCGACCCTGGGCGCGGAGCGTTCGACACGCGGCGCGGGCTCGGATCGTTCGATTCTCGTCTCAGGAACACTGCGTTCCATTCTGGGCGCGGAGCGTTCGAAGCCGCCCACCGGAGCGCGTTCAATCGTGCGTCCGCCGCGATCCGCCGGCGCCGTGCGTTCGGGCGTCCGGTCCACGGGGGGCGGAGTGAATTCGGGTTCTCTGGCCGTGGAACGTTCGAGCGTGCGTCCGCCACGCCGTTCCGAAGGCGCCGCCGGTTCGTCCGTGCGTCCACCGCGCGGCGTGTCCAGAACCCTGCCGCGCCCTTCGTCCTGCGGCGGGCGATCGATTCTGGCCGTGTCCGCCGGCCCGCGCAGGGTCCGTCCGGGGGTGCTGGCGTTCTCGGATTCTCCGCCGCGCGGCGTGCGGCGGGGTCCGGACATCTCATTGTCCCGGGAAGCGGGCACGGTGTCCATGTCGCGTCCGCGCGGGCTGCGCCCGGCCGAGCCACGCTCGCCGGGACCGTCCGTCCGGACATTTCCCACGCGCTCGCCGCGTTCAGGGATCGCTTTGCGGTCGCGGCCGGTGCGTTCGAGGCTGGCCGTGTGGGCGTAGAGGCTCGGGGCCTGCGCCTGCACCGGCCCCTCGAGGCGCACACTGCGTCCGCCCGGATTGCGGCCGTCGCGGTTGAGGGCGGTGCGCTCCTTGCGCTCTCCCGTGCGGTCGACCCGGGAGAATCGGTCCCGACCCAACGAGCCTTCCAGGGATTTCACGCGCTGCGACACGGCCACGCCGCCGTCGAAGGCCGCCGGGCCGCGAATCGCGCGCCGCGGGTGATAATCGCGCACGAGCCGGTCCGCATGTTGATAGGGCACGCGCACCACATTGTTGTTCACGTTGATGTTGATGTTCCAGATGTTGATGTTGCGCTCGTGGTGCCGCACGTAGCCGATGAAATCGTGGTCGGGCGCGCAGACGTAGCGCGGGTAGCCAAAGAGGTGGTCCGCGTGCACGTAGCTGCACACGCTGAAGTCGAAATGGACGCCGCCCACGCTGAAGAAGACGGAATCATGCACGACGACGGGGCGGCACGCGAAGTCCACCGGCGCCCACATGAAATAGTCGCCGCAATGCACCGTCGCCACCCACGCCGGACTCCACACTGGGTCGTATCCCCAGACCCAGCCGTAGTGCGGCAGATGTTGCCAGCGCCCGTAGTGGCACGTCACATACGCGAAGGGATAATCTTCGACCCAGACATTGCCGACGCCGCAGACGAAGGTCCAATGGCCATAGCGGTACGGCACGTAATCAACCACAACCGTCGGCCGCCAATAGGGCCGCGAGTCCACAGTGACCCATTCGCCGTAGCCGTCCAAATCATAGAGGCCGATGGTCGGTTCGGCGATGGTAACCGGGACGGGTGTTGTGGCAGGGCCTGCCGCCAGGTGTTTCGCCCGCTCGCGATTCCACTGATCCAACCCATCTTCGAGGTCCCGGTCAAACGCGGCCGGGGTCGAGGGCAGGAGTCCGGGGTCCACCCAGCACCGCTCGCCCGCACCGACGTTCGTGGCGCCGCCGGCATCCGTACGGACACAGACCCGGCCCCAGCGGACCGTCACGGTCGTCGCGCCCGAGTCCAGAATGTCCACGCGCACCGCGGTGTCCTTCTCCACTTCGACTTTGCAGGCCGGGGTGGCCAGTGCGAAATCGCCCGTGCTCCGGCTCAGACGTTGCAGATAGAACGAGCCATCCCATCCACGGACAAGCCCGTTGGGCGGGATGGAGGTCACTTCGAGTTTGCTGCCGTCCGCCATGCGCAGGAAGGCCCCGCCCGCAAATTCGATTTCCGCCGTGCCGCCCTTGTCCACCCAAAGGGTGTCGCCCGGAAGCACGAGAGTGTTCAGCGTGGCGTGGCTCCAGTCGGCGTCTTCCGTTCCCTTGACCATCGTGCTGCCCGCGTCGTAACTGATGCGCGCGTGCATCACATACCCGTCGGCGGCCGCCCAAGGCATGACCGCCATGGCCGCAACGAGTATTATCGCTCCTGTACTCCATCTAAGCATCATCGTAACCTCCTGGGCGCTGTTCTGCGCGTCCGCCGTATCAGACGATTCTGGACGCCGCCACATTCACTTGAACTTTAAACGGACGCCAACGCACGTACATCATACAATACACTCGACCGGCGGAATTTAGTCTCCGGGCCGCAGTAGCAAGAATGAAAGCATGGAATACGGCGGACAGTAGTGTCCCTTGGCTCTAAGGGACGCCGGGCCCTGGGACAGATTTCACAGAATTCGGGGGATTCCTCCTCCGCAGCCAGCCGCTGGGCCGTATGCGTTCCGCTTCAGTTGGGCGAAAGCTGGCGGCGGCGAAAGAGCATTCCCACGCCCATTAGCGTCAGGGTGGCGAGCGCTGCAAGGCTCAGGGCCAGCCCAAACCAGAAGGTCAGCGGCCGGTAAACAAAGACGATAGTGCTTCCGCCGGCCGGCGTAGCGATGCCTCGGAAGAGGCCGTTCACTTTCAGGATGGGCACGGGCTTCCCATTCAAGGTTGCGATCCAGCCCGGATCATACGTGTCCGCAAGGATTGTCAGCCCTGCCTGCGGCGCTTCCACCCGGACCACCACCCGGCCGGGCGTGTCCTCCCGAATCGTGCATACGCCGTTGTTTGGGGCGTCCGCGGCGGCGGCGCCATTGGGCGCGAGCATGGCAAGCTGGGCAAACGCGGGGGAATTGGGTTCCACAATGGAATTGCGCCGCCCGTCGAAACCGGGATCCCCAAGGACCTTGAGGACTTCCTCGATGCCGCTGACCGCGCGCCAGCCCGGCGTCCAGTAACAGCGCGGCAACGCGGTCTCGTTGAGGTACATGTTGAGTCCGGTTTCGCTGCGCGCAGGCCGCAAACGCACGCCACGCGTTTCCCAACCTTCCGGCACAAACGGTTCCGCCGCCGCCAGCAACACACGCACGGCCATGTAGTTCAGCAATTCCGGCTGGGCGGCACGTGGCGAAACTTCGCCTGCTTTCTCATCGCTCAGCATGGCCCACCACCGGGCTTGATCCCGCGTCAGCGGCCAGCGTGAGCCGCCGGCCGAGCGCAGCGGCGCGAGCAGGCCGAGGTTCGCGGTGAACTTCTTATCCGAGGGGTGCGTGTTCATCAGGATCCGCCCGTCAAGCGACTGTTCCTGGGCGGCCTGATAGAGCCGGGCGTGATCCGCGAATTCGGTGATGGGCTCCGCGAAAGGATGCGGATAGTAGCGAACACCCGCCGCGTACAAGTCAATAAAGAGCAGGGATGCTGTAAGCAGGGCACAGAAGACGCCGACGGGACGCAGCCGAAGCAGCAGGAAGAGGAAGACGACCGCGGCAAACGGGATAAGGCGTCCGCGCATGGGCGCGGAAGCCGCAATAAAGAGGCCCGCCGCCAGGGCAAGCACGATCATCGGAGGAATCCACACGAGCGGGGAGAGCGTGTCCCGACCCGCGGCAAAGAGCCGGTTTGCGCCCAGGGCGGCCAACACCGCCACCGCCAGCGCGGCCGGAAAGACCAGCACCTCGAGGGGCAGACGGCCGCCCCACAGGCTGTGGCCAAGCGCAGCGGCGGGGAATAAGAGCGCGGAAGCCAGAAGAAAGAACAGGGCCTCCAGGCGCGCGTGGCGCTGAAAGAGCGCCAAGGGAATCAAGAGCAGTGTGGCCGTGCCGAGGTAACCGGGCCGGGGCAACACGTCGGGGGTGGCCGCCAGGCACTGGAACGGAATTTCGCGAAGTTTGGAGGGGAAGATCCCGGCAAGGTCATACGGACCCAAGACGGAGAGCGGATTGTCGAGCTGGATAAGCCAGGAGAGGCTGGGCGCCCATTGCAGGGCAGAAACAAGAAGCGCAATGACGAGCATCAGGAGGAAACCGGCTGTCCGCCGAAAGAAGGGGGCATTCCCGGCCAGCATTCGCAACAATGCGTAGGGGACCACTATGCACAGCATGGCCGCAAAGGCCTGAACGGCGCATCCGACGGCCATGAGTGCGAGGATAATTCCGCCGATCACAGCAATGCCATAATGTCCCGTGCGGGAGAATTCACGGATGGCCCAGAGCGCCAGCGGCGTCCACGCCAGCACCGGAAGTATCTCCGGATGGGCCAAGGCTGTCGCGGCGGTTCCGCCGAAGGCATATACAATCCCGCCAATGACCGCCGGGACATATCCGGTGCCGAGCGCCCGGGCGAAGAGGGCAAAGAATAGTCCCATCAGAAACATCGAAAGGAATCCCTGCACGGCAAGGGCCTGCTCGGTCTTCACGAGGAGGAAGACCACGTTCAGCGGCTGGATAAGGCCGGTGGCGGGGTTCGCGAAGTAGGGGGTTCCGCACCACTGCATGGGATTCCACAGGGAGAGTTCGCCTTCCTGGAGCCGGGTGAATCCATAGCGAAAGATGGGAAAGACGCAATCATAGAGGCCGGAATATTCGCTGCCGCCCACGGCATGCGCGCCTTCGGGCACGCCCGAATTGAGCCAGAACAAGGGTGCCAGCAGCACGAAGAGCACCCCCGCCAGGAAGAGCGGCATCAGCGCGTATCGGTTCTGTCCTTCGGAGAAGGGACTCACGCCATCAACTCGCGCACCGGCACGCGCCGGCGTTCCTTGGCCGCACGGACCACGGCATGGGTGGTTGCCAGGCTGTTGAGGTTGTTGCGTCCGCTGGTTTCCGGTTCCGCGCCGGAATCGAGCGCTTTGCCGAAGAGTTCGAGCAGGCACGCCTGATGCTCGCGCGCCATCCTGATCAGGGGCACGGCGCGGCGCTCGCCCGCCGAGTTCGAGAAATACAGCAGGTCGCGTTCGATGATCAGCACGCCCTTTGCGCCTTCAATGCGCCAGTCGGCATTCCAGGCGCTTTCCCAGCCCGTGCTCACCCAGCTTCCGAAGTAATTCACGACGGCTCCGCCGATCATTTCGAGTTGCGCCATGATCGTGGCCTCGCCCTTGTTCCAGTTCCAGGGCGCATTGACGCTGGCCGCGTGCACGGCGCGCACATCGCTTCCGAGCAGGCAGCGCATCAGATCGAAGTGATGGATGGACATGTCGAGCACGAGCGGGTAGGGCATTTCCTCGCGGTAGCCGCCGAAATGCGGCCCCTTGTGAAAGCTCACGCCCACATACCCGATGGCGCCCAGCCGGCCGCTGGCGATGAATCGTTTCGCCGTCTGAAACACCGGCTGATAGCGGTAGTTCTGTGCAACCATATACGTGCGTTTGGCCTTTGCGGCGGCATCCACAACCGCCCTGGCATTGCGCATCGTATCCGCAAGGGGTTTCTCGCTCAGGACGTGCAGGCCGTGCTTGAAGGCGGCAAGGCAGACGGCCTTGCGCGCCTGTTGCGGCGTGACGTCCAGCAGCGCCTCGGCCGACACCGCCTTCAACGCCGCATCCAGGCTCGTGAAGCAGCGTTCGGCGGGCATGCCGTGACGGGCCGCGGCCGCCTTCAGCGTATCCGGGCAAGGATCCACATAGGCCTCGGCTTCCCACTGCTTCGACTCCGCAACGCGGTCGCTCCAGCACAAACCCATGCTGCCCAAACCTGCCTGAATGATGCGTTTCTTCGCCATCGGTTGTCTCTCCCGGTCATGCCGCGGGCATCGTAACACCGGCGCCGGAGCACAGTCTATCGCCACGCGGAGCGCAATGGAAACACGTCGAGCGCCAGGACCTTCGGCGTGCCGCCTTCGGCGTACAATGCAAGCGACCGGTCCTTCTTTTTCGGCGTGAAACACGAGGACATCGGCACGCTTCCGCCGTTGCCGAAGACTTCTATCGACGCACGATCCACGAGGACCCGCAAGGACAGTGTGCCGCCGGGCGCCTCCATCGGCGCGGTCTTTCCGAGACACGTCAGGGAACGATCCTTCACGCTGTAGCGCAGGGGTTCTCCCCGCAGCTTGAATCCCACTTCGGCCGCGCCGGACAAGGCAATTTCCGCGCGGATGTCGAATAAGTCGCCGGAGATCTCGGCCAACGGGTTTGTATCGGGTTCAAGCGGGAGATTCGCCCAGGAGAACCCTTTCTCGTGCAGGGTCTCGATTTCGCGCACGGGCATGCGGCACATGCGAATGCCTTCCGGAAACGATTTCAGCGTCACTTCGCAGGGGAAGTTCATCTGCTGGTTAAATGGCATGCGCGGATAGCGGCCGCCGTTCATCCAGGCAAGTTGAATGCGCCGGCCGTCATTCGCGGGGATGTCGCTGTAGGACTGGGTGGCATAGTAATTCGCGCCCCAATCCGCCTTGCGTTTCTCGGATTCCGGCGTAAACTTCGTGCCGTCAAAGCTGCCGAGGATGTAACTGCCGTCGCCGCCCAGGAAGACCCATTTCTTGTGTTTGGGATCGCCGTCCACGGCAAGCTCGAAGATATCGGGGCATTCCGTCGAGCCTTGGAGCGTAATGTCGCTCAAGTGCGTCCACTCCCGCAGGTTGGAGGAGCCGAAAAAGGCGAAATCGTTCGCATCTTTGTAGAGGGCCATCACCCAGCGTTGTGAGGGCTGATGCCAGAACACTTTCGGGTCGCGGTTGCCGCCGATAATGTGCGGGATAACCGGGTTCTTCTCGTACTTCGTCCAGGTGCGCCCGCGATCATTGCTGTAGGCGAGGCACTGTGAGAATTTCGGCCCGCCCGCGACCTCCGGGACCGGCGCGCCGGTGTACAGCGCCACGAGCACTTTCTCAGGGCCGGTCTGCAATCCCGACGTGTTGTTCCAGTCAACCACGGCGCTGCCCGAGAAGCAGGTCCCGAGGGCGTCGGGTTCGAGTGCGATGGGCAGTTCCTCCCAATGCACGAGGTCCTTGCTCACCGCGTGCCCCCAGTGCATGTTCCCCCAGTTGATCCCGAAGGGATTGTGCTGAAAGAAGAGGTGGTATTCGCCTTCGTAGAAAACCAGTCCGTTCGGGTCGTTCGTCCAGTTCTTCTTGGGCGAGAAATGGAACTGCGGCCGATAGGTTTCATTGTACAACGCGCTCACTTCGGGCTCCTCCTGCTTGCGCTCGTCGCTTTGCATGATCTGATCGATGTTGATGTGCCCCCAGCCGCCGCTGTTCTTGTCGAAGATCTCGATGCGCGCCGGCTTGCCCTGAAACTCGCCCACCTCCCACGTGCACCACTCGAGCGACTCGTTGTCCGGACCGGTTGCGGTGCGGACGCTCTGGCCGTCCACCATCAGCTTGATGCCGGTTTCCCCGGGATGCGACCCGCCGCCAATGAGGAGATTTATGTACTTGCGCTCGATTTTGAACTCGGGCGAGGTGAGTGTTCCCTGCGTCCCGTCGCCGTTGAGGTAGGAGTTCACGAGGCCGCGCCCCTCGAAACCCGAGACGGCCATTTGATTGGGCAGCGTTCCCCGCGCGGGGCCGGTTCCGAAGGCGTCCCCGGCCGCCGTCCATTTCCCGTAATCGTTGGCCTCGAAATCCGCGATGAGCAGATCGCCGCCGGCAGCGGCCAGCAGCAACACGGCACAAGCTATCAGGTTCATTTCGGCGTCTCCGTCTCTTTGCAGTTCTTGATCACCAGCGATTCCACCCGCGCTCCGCCCGAAGCCGACAAGGCAATGCCGCCCTTGCGGAAGTCATACGCCCGGCAACTGAAGGGATAGGCGTCGTTGATAAAGCATTCGATAATGGAGCCCTGCACAAATGCCTGAATCTTGACCGGCTGGGCTGTATCGAGATCGACCGGCCGTGCATAGTTGAACTTGGCGCCGATGATCGCCGCCTCGTTCTTGCCCGGGCGCAGGGCCAGGCGATAGCCCGAATCGGAGGCCGAAGCCTGGCGCAGGGCCAGCGTGCATTCGGCGCCCGGTTCGAGTTTCAGCGAGCACTCCAGAAAGTAGTTGTCCGGCGTGTCCATCCGGAAGGGGGAGTCTCCCAAGTCTGCCGGCTGCGGCAGCGTGAAGTTCATCTCGGAGAACACGGCAAGCGCTTCGGGCACCACGCGGAAAAGCAGTTGGCCATTGGCGCCGGCGTAGACCTCGCGGGGGACGCTCTGGTCGCCGCCCCACTGGAAATCCCCCCCGTCTCGATCGTTGCCGAGATCGCGAATCCAGCCCGTGATGACGTGCCGCTTTCCATCATACAGCCGCTTCGCCGCATAGAGGATGGGCGTGTCGATGTTTGCGGTCCGGGGCACAAGATAAGGGCCGCGGAACGCTTTCGCCCAACGCATGTCCGTGGTGCCCGCGCTGGGCGAATGGATCAGGTAATGCGTGTCGCCAATCTGGAAGAGATCGGGACATTCCGGCGTGCCTTCGCCGAGTGGGGGTTCGAGCGTGAGCGGCGCCACTTGTTCCCAGTGATTGATGTCCGTGGACTTCAGGAGGCCCTGCACCGGGCGCTTCGTTTTCGCGTCACGCGCGCACACCGCCATCCAGAAGCACTGATCCGCATCGCTCCGGAAGACGTAGGGATCGCGAAAATCGCTGTTGTCATAATGCACGCCATCCGCGAAGAATCCCCACTCCGGGTGTTTTGTCCAGGTGATCAGGTCCGGGCTCGTGGCATGCATGATCTTCTCGCGGCCCTCCTTGTTCGCCGGATTCCAGCCCGTGTAGAAGATGTGAAAGGTTCCGTTGTGTTCCGTCACGGAACCGGTGAACATGTGGAGTCCGTCCGGCCCGTCCGGCGCGCCATCGGAACGCAGGGCCGTGGGCAATTCCTTCCAGTGGATCAGGTCCGCTGAGACCAGATGCTCCCAAGGCACTTTGTCGAGCGCCCGGAGATAGAAGATGTGGTACTCGCCGTTCCAGAAGAAGGGAATCGTGTCCGCAAGCCGGCCGACGGCGGGACGATAGTGAATGGGCGAGGCGTAAGGCTCGACGAAGTTTCCGTCGCGGACGATGGCCTCCTTGCGCATGAGCGAGGCCAATTCCGCATCGCTGAGCGCCTTGGGCCAGAGCGCCGCCTCCTCCATTTCGCCGGAGAACGGCCGCACGATCTTCCCGTTGTCCGTCTCGCCGCCAATCAGAACCGGTTCGTCATTCTTCGTGAGGTCGCCGCCCCGCCAGCGCTGTCGGGCCATCACTTTGCCGTCACACAGCACCTCGATGCACTTCCCGTCATAGCGGCCCACGAAATCATGCCAGGCCGCGGGATCGATGGCAGAGACGGGGAAACTCGTCATCACAAAACCCTGGCTTGTGTGGATCTCGAAGCCGATGTCCGGTCCGGGCGTGCCGCCGAGGTCCACGCTGAACAGGTTGAAGTGCACGCTTTGATGCGTGCCCCGCTTGCTGAACAGGGCGTAGGCCCATTGCCCTCTTGGATCGCGCGCCCGCAGATAAACCGTGATGCCGTTTCCCGAAACGCTCAAGTCTTTGCCGGCGTCAAACCAGGCGTTGCGCAGGCGCGCAGCCTTTGCGCCGGGTTGCGCTCCGGGACCCTCGGCGGGAATATCCAGGTCGATGTTTCCCGCCAGCGCCAGCGGATGGATGGCATTCTTGCCGCCGTCGGCCAGGCGCCAGTGCGCCAAGGCCTGATTGAGCACGGCTGTGCGGTCCTGCGCGCCGGCGCCCGCCGCACACACTGCCAACGCCGCCACGAGAAGCTTCTTCATTGTCCGCCTCCTATTTCCGCCGGATCACATCGGCAAAGACTGCCGCCAGGATCACCAGGCCTTTGACCACGTATTGCAGAGAGAAGTGCACCCCGGCCTGATTCAGACCTTTGTCGAGAATGCCAATGATGATGGCGCCAACCAGGGTTCCGGGCATGGTTCCGATGCCGCCGGAGAAGCTCGTGCCACCGACGACGACCGCGGCGATGGCATTCAGTTCAAAGCCGGTTCCCGAGGCCGGCTCCGCCGAATAGAGTTGCGAGGTGTGAATCATCCCGGCGATGCCGGCCAGGAGCGAGCAGATCATGTAGACAATGATCGTGTTTCGAACGATCGGAATGCCCGAAAGCCGGGCCGCTTCGTAGTTCCCGCCGATGCCGTACAGATGGCGTCCAAAACGGGTGAAATGCAGCAAGACTGTGGTGACTGCGAAAACAAGGAGCATCACGAAGACGGGGGTGGGCAAGAGCCCTCCGAGGCGGCCGTTGCCCAAGCCCAGGAAGAGGGTCTGATGCTCGGGAATCGGAATCGGCCGGCCTTCATTGAAACCGAGGGCCATTCCGCGTGCGACCAGCATCGTCGCCAGCGTAATGATGAAGGGGGGAATCTTGGTCTTGGACGCGCAGAAGCCCGTAAATGCGCCGAACAGGGCCGCCACGCCCAATCCGGCGAGGACCGCGGGGAGAATCCACAGGCTTGATTGCGCCAGCGCGAGCTTGCGGTCCAGCACGAAAACGGCGCAGGTTCCCACGAGCGCCAGCAACGCCCCAACCGAGAGGTCAATCCCTCCAATGAGGATAACCAGGGTCATGCCGAAGGCCAGAATCGCATTGACGGAAATCTGCTGGGTCAGGTCCAACAAGTTCTCCGGAGCCAACAGGTTGGGCACCCACATTCGAAAGAACAACAACAGTCCGATGACTGCCCCCAGCAGGGGCAGCAGTTGCTTGCTCGCTCTCACGACTCTCTCCTCGTAATCCGTCGGTGAACTGTATCATAACCGGCTGCGGCGGAAGGCAACAAGGGAATTAACGCGGCGGCTGGGGTGTTGAACCTTTAGGTGGAGTTTTGCTTAGCACTGGCCCTCGGGACTAAGCTGACGAATGGGCGCCGTGCGGCAGGAGATCGCAATCTCAGGCGGCAGTCCGTGGGTGTATGGACCGGTTTGTAGTCCAAAGGAGTTTCTGGTTGTTACGCTTCGTGTCAAACCGCCTCGTGCCGCACCGTCTGCGCACGCTGCTGCTGGTTTTGTTGCTCGTCACACTGCTTCCCGGGCTCGTTGTGCAGTCCGCGGTCTTTGTGACGTGGTGCAGGACGCTTAGTCAATCAGAAATCGAGGCCAATCTGGAGTTGGCGCGGTCTGTTGCCTCGCTCTTCTCGGACTTCGTGCAGGAGGTGCGGCGTGAGAGCACCTCATTGGCTGCATCCCTGGTCCGCATGAATCCGCTGAATGTGAAGGAAGCCGAGTGGATGCTTGCCAACTGCAAGGCCGAACATCCCCCCGTGCGTGCCTTTCACTGGATCGCGCCCGATGGAAGCATCCTGGCCTCCAGCGACCCGAAGATGACGGGACAACGCCTGGATGCCGGTCAGTTCTTCCGGCCAATTCTCGAGGGACAGGATTTCATTCTCAGCAACCGCTTGGAGGGCATGGGACTTGGCGAGCCTTTCTTCGTCATCGCTTCGGGCGAGCGCAGCCCGGACCGCACTCTCCAAGGCGTCCTGGCGGCCGTAGTGACGGACGCACAATTGTCCTCCGTGTTTGAACCGATTGCGCGTTCCGAAGGGAGCGCGATTACGCTGTTTGATCGCGAGGGGCAACGCGTTTTCCGGCACCCCGACATCTTGAATATGCCAACGGGAGCGGCGGCGACGGCCGATCCGTTGCTGGCGGCCGCGTTGACGGGCAAGGAGGCCAAAGGGCGGCTTCGCTCCGCGGCGGATGACCGGGCTCGCTTCGCGGGCCGTCTTCCCGTGGCTTCCTTGGGCTGGGTGGCGGGGGCGAGCCGGCCGGTCAGTGACACGCTGGCTCCAATCGTTGCGAGCCTGGCTCCGGCCTTGATAATGACTGTGCTGACCATTGCCGTCTCCGCGTTGTTGTCCATGGCGTTGTACCGCAGGATCCTGGGAAGTTTGAGCCTTCTGCAAGAACACACGGAAGCGGTCGGTCGGGGGGAACCCGGGCGCCATATCGCGATTTCGGGAGTTCGCGAGTTTCGGACCCTCGCTGACGCCTTCAACACGATGGCCGAGCACGTCCATGACGCCCTGGGCGCGGCGCGCGCCGCCAACGTCTTTCTCGAACATCAGGTGAACGAACGCACCACCGCGTTACGCGAGGTCAACGAATCATTGCTTCGGGAGATTGCGGAACGGAGGGCGATCCAGGATGCGGTGAGCGAGCAGTCCAGAATCCTCGAGGGTTTCTACCGCCACGCCATGACGCCGCTCGTGATTCTGGACCGGGACTTCAATTTCATCCGCGTGAACGACGCCTACGCGAAGGCCTGCCAGCGGGCTCCCGAGGACTTCCCCGGACACAACCATTTCGAGTTCTATCCCTCCGAAGA
This sequence comes from Candidatus Hydrogenedentota bacterium, assembly GCA_903837785.1. GTDB lineage: Bacteria > Hydrogenedentota > Hydrogenedentia > Hydrogenedentales > CAILVY01 > CAILVY01. The sequence continues at coordinate 35,882 of CAILVY010000270.1, read as the reverse complement.
ACTGGAGGGCAAGTTTCGCGAAGTGGTGCAAAGCAAAGAGCCGTACGAAGTCTTCGCGCGTCCGTTCAGTTTCGCGGATCATCCCGAGTGGGGCGTAACCTACTGGGACCTGGCCGTCTCACCGATCCTGGACGCCTCGGGCGACGTCGAGTTTCTCGTCTTCTCCCTCGTGGACGTGACTGAACGCACCCAGACCGAACGCCGCGAAGAAGTCCTGAAGACCGTGCAATGGCTGTTTACGACGGGCACCTCGCAGCAGGAATATCTCGACCTGGTGGTACAGGTGATTCAGGACTGGAGCGGTTGCCGGAACGTGGGCATACGCGTCGTCAATGAGCAGCGGGAAGTGCTGTTCCAATCGTATGCCGGCTACAGCCCGGACTTCATGCGCCAGGAAAAGCGGCTGACACTGGATGCGCCCACCTGCATCTGCACCCGGGTCATCGCGGGCCGCTTCGAGGCGTCGGAAGCCATCGCCCTGACCACGGGTCGATCCTTCCGTTGCGAGGACACGCACGCCTGGTTCGAGGGATTGACGCCCGAGGAACGGACGCACTATCGCGGGGCCTGCATCGCAAACGGTTTTGCCTCGCTCGCAGTCATTCCCATCCGGTACCGCGGCGAGCCGCTGGGAGCGATTCACCTCAGCGATCCCGATCCCGGGCGGGTGCCGGTGGACAACGTCGAGTTTCTCGAATCGCTCGCGCCGCTCGTGGGCGAGGCCATACATCGGTTTAGCGTGGAAAATGCGTTGCGCACGGCCTCGCATCACGCGCGCAGCCTTATTGAAGCCAGCCTGGATCCGTTGGTGACCATCAGCCCCGACGGCAAGATCACCGACGTGAACCGGGCCACGGAGGCGGTCACCGGCCTGACGCGCGACACACTCATCGGCAGTGACTTCTCGGATTATGCCACCGAGCCGGAAAAAGCCCGAAGCGGTTATCAGCGGGTCTTGGCAGAGGGCAAGGTCACTGATTATCCCCTGACCATCCGCCACGCGAACGGCGCGTTGACGGACGTGATGTATAACGCGGCGGTTTATACGAATGAGACGGGCGAGGTTCAAGGCGTATTCGCCGCCGCGCGGGATATCACGGAACGCAAGCGGGCCGAGGCGGAACTGTCGCAGTACCGCGAGCACCTCGAGGACCTCGTGGCGCAGCGGACGAAGGAGCTCCAGCGCCTGAATGAGGTGCTGATGGCGCGCAACCGCAGTGAGCAGGCCGTAATGCGCGCCCGAGACGAGCTGGAATATCTGAACGAGATTTGCCGGATCATTGTCGAGAATTGCGGGCACGCGATGGTTTGGGTGGGCCTGGCCGAGGATGATGCGGAGAAGACTGTGCGGCCTGTGGCCTCGTACGGGTTTGATTCCGGATATCTGGAGACGTTGAAGATCACGTGGGCGGATACGGAACGGGGGCGCGGCCCCACCGGAACGGCGATCCGCACGGGGACTCCGGCCACGTGCCGGAACATGCTGACGGACCCGCAATTCGCTCCGTGGCGCGAGGAAGCGTTGAAGCGAGGCTATGCCTCGTCGCTCGTGCTCCCGATGTTCGACGGCAGCCGGGCGTTCGGAGCGATCACCGTCTATTCAAGAGAGCCGGGCGGCTTCACAGACGCGGAGACAGAGACCCTCTCGGAGCTGGCGAACGACGCAGCCTTCGGGCTGGCGGCAATCCGCCTGCGGCTCGCCCACGCGCGCGCCCTGGAATCGCTGCAGCAGGCCATGCGGTTGGGACGCATATTCGCCTTCGAGTGGGATGTGGCCTCGGACCTGGTCCTGCGCACCGCGGAATGTGGCGAAGTCCTGGGCCTGTCCGGCCTTGAGGCGACGCGCGACACGAGCGCACGGTACTTTCAGCGGGTGTACCCGGAAGATCGCGAGGAATTCCTCCAGGTCCTCAAGGGGCTCGCACCGGAAAATGACACGTACAAGACAACGTATCGTGTGACGAAACCCAACGGGGAATTCGTCATCCTGGAGGAGATTGCGCGGGGGTTCTTTGACGAACGCGGACAGCTGAAACGCTTGGTGGGGATGACCGCCGACGTGACCGTGCGCAAGCAACAGGAGGAAGCATTGCGCCGCGCGCACAACGAGTTGGAGCGGCGCGTGGCCGAGCGTACGGCGGCCCTTTCGGAGTTGAATACGGCGCTGATCGAAGAGATCCAGCAGCACTCGCGCACGCTGGACGCCTTGCGACGGAGCGAACGGTTGCTGGCAGAAGCGCAGCGCATGACCCATTCGGGCAGTTGGGAATGGAACCTGGCCACCGGCGAGTTGCACTGGTCCGACGAAGTCTTCCGCATCTTCGGGCATGCACCGCGCGCCTTCCCGCCTGCCTTCTCCCAATTCCTCGAACAAGTCCATCCGGAAGACCGCGGCGACGTCGAAGGCCTCATCCAGCACATGGCCTCGATTCAGGACAAGAAGTTCAGCCTCCGCCACCGCATTCTCCGGCCAGACGGCGAAGTTCGCATAGTCCACGTCCTGGGTGAAATGGTGCATGGGGGCGCCGCCGAAACGCACCACGTGCTGGGAACCATCCTGGACATTACGGAGCGGATCCATGCCGAGGAAGAGTCCAAGTTCCGGGAACAACAGCTCGTCCAGGCCGAGAAGATGGTTTCGCTGGGCATTCTCGTCTCCGGAGTCGCCCATGAGATCAATAATCCGAACCACGCGATCATGGCGAACTTGTCGACGCTGGCCGGTGTCTGGGACAGCATCCTGCCAATCCTGGACCGTTTCTACGAGGATTTCGGCGATTTCGTCCTGGGCGGATTTGACTACTCGGAATGCCGCGACAAGCTGGCCGACATGTATGCTGTCGCCTTGGCCAGTTGCCGGCGCATCGAAGTGATCGTGACGGAATTGCGGGACTATGCGCGCTACCGGCCGACCGAGAAGATGGCGCCGGTCGACATTAACGCGGTGGTCGAGTCCGCGATCATCCTGATCACGAACATGATCCAGAAATCGACGGATCACTTCTCGGTCGAATACGGCGCGGACTTGCCGCCGGTCTTCGGCAATTTCCAGCGCATCGAACAGGTGTTCATCAATCTGTTGCAGAATGCCTGTCAGGCCCTCTCCCGCCGTGAGCAAAGGATCCACGTAAGCACGACGTATGCCCGGGAATCGGACGCCGTGATGATCGAGATCCAGGACGATGGAAAGGGCATCCCGGAAAAAGACCTGAAGCGCCTCGGGGACCCGTTTTTCACGACGAAACGGGGCGCCGGCGGCATGGGCCTGGGCCTCTGGATTTCTTTCAATATTGTGCATGAACACGGGGGCTCGTTGACTTTCTCTTCCAGGGAAGGGCATGGTACAAAAGCCCAGTTGAGCCTCCCGGTAAAACAAGCGCCTGAGCCAGAGAAGCAAGAAGTACATGCATTGGAGGCGGAAGCATGAAGCAAGGCATCTTTCCCGATCTGCCGATACTGCTGGTGGACGACGACGCACACGCGCTGCAGAGCGTCGAACGCTTGCTCGTTTCCGACGGCATCAATCACATCATCTCCTGCCAGGATCCCCGGCGCGTGGCAGGCATCCTCGAGAACCAGGAGTTCTCGGCCGCCATGCTGGATCTCTCGATGCCGCACATTTCGGGCGAGGAACTCCTGCCCGTCGTCGTGTCCTCCTACCCCGAAATCCCGGTGATCATCGTGACCGGCGCCAATGAAGTGGACACGGCGGTCCGCTGCATGCAGGCCGGCGCCTTCGACTACATGGTCAAGCCCGTCGAACGGAGCCGGCTGCTCTCGGGCCTGCGCCGCGCCATCGAGATGCGCGAACTCCGCCGGGAGAACGAGATCCTGCGCGACCACCTGCTCTCGGACATGGTCAAGAATCCGGAGGCCTTCGCCCACATTGTCACGAACAACCCCGGGATGTACGCCATCTTCCGCTACTGCGAAAGTGTCGCCAAAAGCCTGTGGCCCGTGCTGATCACGGGCGAAACGGGCGTGGGCAAGGAATTGCTTGCACAGGCCATCCACGCCTTGAGCGGACGCAGCGGCGCGTTTGTGGCCGTGAATGCGGCCGGCCTGGACGACAACGTGTTTTCCGATACGCTCTTCGGGCACGTGCGCGGGGCCTACACGGGGGCGGACGAGACGAGACGCGGCCTGATTGAGCAGGCCAAGAGCGGGACGCTGTTCCTGGACGAGATCGGGGATCTCACCCATGCATCGCAGGTGAAATTGCTTCGGGTGATACAGGAGCGGGAGTTCCATCCGCTCGGCTCCGATATCGCGAAGCGGACCGACGCCCGCATCGTTTTTGCCACGAACAAGGACCTGGATGCGCTGCAGGCCACGGGCCAATTCCGAAGGGACCTCTATCACCGGCTGAAGACGCACCACGTTTGCATTCCGCCGTTGCGCAAGCGGCTCGACGATGTGCCGGTGCTTGTGGATCACTTCCTCGACAAGGCCGCCACCGCCCTGGGCAAGAAGAAGCCGTCGCCACCCAAGGAACTGTACGCACTCCTGGCCGCCTATACGTTCCCGGGGAACGTCCGTGAACTCGAAAGCATGGTCTTCGATGCCGTGGCCAACCACGAGTCGCGCATGCTGTCCATGACGGTCTTCGAGACCCGGATCGCCCAGGAAACGAAGACTACGCCGGTGCTGCAAGGGCAAATGGATGAGACGAGCCCGTATGCGTTCTTTGACCGGCTGCCGACAATCAAGGAGTCCATTTCCCTGTTGATCGACGAGGCGATGCGCCGCGCCGAGGGCAATCAGACGATTGCGGCCCGGCTCCTGGGCCTTTCCCGCACCGGCCTCAACAAGCGCTTGAACCAGCCGGAGAAATGATGCGCCGGCGGCAATCCGCGGACTTACTTCGCTTGGGCGAACGTGTCCGCGTTCTCTTTGGAAACCAGCTCGACGCGAATTGCCACATCCTTCTCCACCGCTTTGCCCGCAAGATGATCGTACATCTTCTCGGCCGCAGTCCGGCCAATTTCGCGCGGGAACTGGGCCGAAGTGGAATGCAGCTTGCCTGACTTAATCGCGGCCACGCCCTCGGCCGATCCGTCCACGGTTACGACCGTCACATCCTTCAGTTTGCCCGCCGATTCCAGCGCCGAAATCGCCCCCAGCGCGCTCGGATCGTTAATGGGAAACACCGCGTTCACCTCGGGGAAACGGCCCAGCAGGTCGCGCATCACCGGGCGCGCCCCTTCCGTCGTGCCTTTCCCTTCCTGCGTGTCCAGGACCTGCATGTCCGGGTACTTCGCAAGCTCTTCGCGGAAGCCTTCCACGCGATCGATGCAGGCCTTGTTGATCGAGTGATGAAGGATCACGATCTTCGCCGGACGCCGCACTTGCGCCAGTGCCCGCGCCGCCAGGCGCCCCGCTTCGACGTTGTCCGAGGCCACCTGGCACAGGACGAGTTCCTCGTCCTTCACCGGCGCGTCCACCACGATGCTGGGCACGCCTTTGTCCTTCGCCTGGATCAGGCTGCCTTTGATCCCTTCCCAATTCACGGGATTGATGAAGAGGCCGGAAACGCCCTTCAGCAGGAGGTCGGAAATGTCGTTCTTCTGCTTGAGGCTGTTGAACTGCGAATCCAATGTCACCAACTGGTCGCCGTGCGCCTCGATCACCGACTTCAGCCCGGCATTCAACTCCACGAAGAAGGGATTGTTCATGGTTTGATATACGACGCCGAAGAGCTTCCCCTGGCCGCCCGTTTCCGGTTTCGCATCCTTCGCCCCGCACCCACAGGCAAGCGCCGCCACGATCCCTGCGCCCAACAACAGCATCGATGTCCGCTTCATGATTCAGCCTCCACTGGTTCTCCTGGCGCCCCATGATACACGAACAGGCGTGGAGGCGCACAGAGAGGCGCGATGCCCCACGAGAGGGCTCAGGACGCCCCGGATTGTCGCGGGAAGCCCATGTACTTATCCCGGGAGCGCAGCAACCGTCAGCGCTATTTCCCCTGCCAAGTCCGCCGTTGCACGGCCTTCTGGCCGTCGGGGGCGGGGGTAAACATGTCCGAAGACTTCAAGCCCAGTTGCCTGGCAAGGCGGACGGAATAGTCGAGCAGCCCCATTTTGGGATAGCGGCCGTTCGAGCCGAAAGTGAACTTCAGCCCCGCCTCTTTGGCCATCTGCAGGAAATGCAGCTTCGGCAGTTCGAACCCCGAACTAATCTCGATGGCCACGCCATATTTCAGCGCCACATCGAGCACTTTGCGGATGCGGGCATCGGTCCAGAAGGCGTCGTAGTCCGACGCGAGGGGCTGCGGGAGCCATGACACGTTCGCCAGGATGTCGATGGGCTCTTTCGTCATGATTTCAACGTGCCAATCCACGTAACGATCCATGAAGTACTGCGGCTCGCCGATCTCCGCGCCTTTCTCCCAGAGTTTCATCCGTTCGCCATTCTTTCCGGGGAACGTAAGGGTGTCGGTGAGCACATAGTCAAGTTTCGCAATCGCCTCTTTCGAGAAACACCCCATCCAGTCCGTCCACTCGGCTTGAATGCCTTTGTAGACGGGCTTGCCCTCCAGGAGGGCGATGCGCTGCAGGAGTTCTTCGTCATTGCTCAACACGACTGGGTAGATGTTCTCCTTGGTTCCCGCATGTTCGACGATGCCGAACTTCACGCCGCGCTCTTTCGAGAGTTCGAGCACCTTGTCGATCGTGCTGTTGTCGAGGTGGACATGGAGATCCACCAGTGGGAAGTCGAGCCCCGTTTCGGCTGCCAGGCACTGCCGGCCGCCTGCCATGGCCGCGGCAAGCGCCGCCCCGCCCATCATGCCGAGGAATTGTCTGCGGCTGCCGCGAATAGTCATTGTTCAAGTCCCTTCCTGCTGCGTGTCTTTAGAGTTGGGCGAATTCCGGGCGGTAGCGCACGAGGCCGGAATGCCCATCCAGCACGCCCGGGTGCAATTCCATCGCCATGAATGCCTCTTCGGGGGCATCATACTCGCACTGTATGCCAAAGCGGGCGGCGGGCACAAAGCCGAAGCGCGGGTAATACTCAGGATGGCCGAGCACGATGACATATCCGTAGCCGAGTTCCCGGCAGGTTTCGAGTCCGGCCCGTACGAGGGCCTGGCCGATCCCTTGCCGCTGACGGGACGGCAACACCGCCAACGGCGCCAGACCCGCCCCTTCCATCCGCCCTGTCTCGGCCTCCAGGACCACCGGGCTGAAGAGGACATGGCCGACGCACACGCCCTCCTCGACGGCCACGAGCGAAACCACAGCCGCCCCGTTACCCCGCAAGGCGTTCACGAGTCTCGCTTCCTCCGGCCGCCCGAAGGCCCGCTGAATGACCTGTGTTATGGCGTCCAAGTCCCCGGCGCATTCTTTGCGCAATGTGATCATGGGCAAGGCTCCCTGCCTGGAGACACAGTAGATCATTGCGGACACGCATATCCAGCCTCAGGCCCTTCCCGGCGCGCTGGTGCCGGCGTGGAGGCGTGCCGGTCTTTATTGCCGGGGCGCGATTTGATAAGATGAACGCCTCTATGGCGCTCTGAAGAGGATCAGGGCGGCTGCAATTGGTTTGGGCGTATCGCCGCATACGGCCGGGCCGGACCCAAAACTTCATGGAGTCCGCAATGGACGATCCCTTGATAATCGCCGGACGCACCTTTCGCTCGCGCCTCATGATCGGCACGGGCAAGTTCCCGTCGGCCCAGTCGTTGCGCGAGGCTATTGCGGCTTCGGGCGCCGAAATCGTCACCGTGGCGTTGCGCCGCGTGGACCTGACCCGCCCCGAGGACGAAGGAATTCTCTCCGCAATCGACCCGAAAAAGCAGCTGCTCCTGCCCAACACGAGCGGCGCGCGGAACGCCGAAGAAGCGGTCCGCCTGGCACGGCTGGCGCGGGCGGCGGGCCTGGAGCCTTGGGTGAAACTGGAACTGACCCCCGAACCCCGGTATCTGTTGCCCGATCCGATTGAGACTGTGAAGGCCGCCGAAATCCTGATCAAGGATGGATTCGTGGTCCTGCCCTATATCCAGGCCGATCCCGTGCTGGCCAAGCGGCTCGAGGAAATCGGCACGGCCACCGTCATGCCGCTGGGCGCGCCCATCGGCAGCAACCGCGGTATCCGGACACGCGACATGATCCGCATCATCATCGAGCAGGCCAAGGTGCCGGTCGTGGTGGATGCGGGCCTGGGCGCGCCGTCGCATGCGGCCGAAGCCATGGAAATGGGTGCGGACGCCGTGCTGGTGAATACCGCCCTCTCCGATGCCAGTGACCACGGCGGCATGGCGCGGGCCTTTGCGCTGGCGGTGGAAGCGGGCCGCCTTGCCTGGCGCTCCGGATTGGGGCCGCAGCGCGATGCCGCCGAGGCCTCGTCTCCGCTCACCGGATTCCTGTTCGCGTCCGGGGAGTCCCCCGCATGAGCTTCCAGGCCACGATGGAGGCCTGGCCCCGGGAACGGGTCGAGGCATTGTATGCGGGCATTACGCCCGCCGACGTGGAGGGGGCCTTGTCCCGCGAGGAGCGCTCGATACACGATCTGGCGGCCCTGCTCTCGCCGGTGGCGCGGCCCTATCTCGAGGCCATGGCGCGTGAGGCACAGCGCCTGACACGCTGGCATTTCGGACGGACTATAAGCCTCTACGCACCCATCTACATATCAAATCTCTGCGCGGCCGATTGCCTCTATTGCAGTTTCGCCTCGCATTCCGGAAGCCGGGACAAGCGCACCACGCTCGGCCCGGACGAGATTCGCGAAGAATGCCGCGCGCTGGCGGCGCTGGGCTATCAACACGTGTTGTTGCTCACCGGCGAAGCCCCACGCATCGTTCCCGTGGACTACATAGCCGGGGCGGTGGCGATTGCCCGCGAGTACTTCTCGTCCGTCTCCGTCGAGGTCTATGCCATGGATACCGCGGGCTACGCGGAACTCCACCGGCGCGGCCTCGAAGGGGTCACGCTGTATATGGAAACCTATGACCGCGACATGTATCGGCGGGTGCATCTCGGCGGGGAAAAGATGGATTACGGCTTTCGCCTGGACGCCATCGAACGTGCCGGCGAGGCCGGCGTTCGCCGTCTCGGCCTGGGCGTCCTGCTGGGGCTCTATCAGTGGCGCATTGAGGCCCTCTGGCTTGCGCTCCACGCGCGCCATCTTCAAAAAGTGTGCTGGCAGAGCGCCCTCTCCGTGTCTTTCCCACGACTCCGTCACACCCCGGCGCGCTTCCGTGTGGAGCATCCCGTCAGCGATCCCGAGATGGTCCAGCTAATGCTCGCGTTGCGCCTCTTCCTACCCGAATCGGGTTTCAACCTCTCGACCCGCGAGTCGGCGGCGTTCCGGGACCGGCTGATCCCGCTCGGGATCACCGCGATGAGCGCGGGGTCCTCAACCCGGCCCGGCGGCTATGCCATCCATCGGGAGGAATGTTGTGAGGGCATGGCCGAGACAGCCGTGCTCGAGCAGTTCGAGGTGGAAGACACCCGGAGTCCCGGCGAAGTGGTTTCGGCGATCCGCCGGGCGGGCTACGACCCGGTTTGGAAGGACTTCGACGCCGCCTTCGCCCCGATGCAGCTGGGGTAAACCCGCCTTGATTTGCGGCTGCGAAACCCCATATGGGTTATCGGGCGCCTGGCGACCGGCCGCCGCGCTTTGGCAGATCGTTTATAAGTTCTTTTTTTACAACAGGATATGTGATTTGCCCTCTTTGGCATGATTCGTGCTTTATCCTGACCGTGTGTGTTGAGAAAGGCCCCCCGGGGAACAGGCGCCGGGGAAGCAACGGATGAACCTGAGAGCAAAGGAATGAACCATGAGCAGCAAATCACACGGCCTAATGAGAACTGCGGCGATAGCGGCGTTGCTGATCGCCGCCGTGGCGGTGACGGTTTCGGTAACGGGCAAGTCTCCCGTGGCGGGTCAGCAGACTTCCCTGCGCGAAATGAGCGACGGCCTCGTGAAGATCGCATCGCAGGCCTCGCCGTCCGTCGTATTCATCACAGTATCGAAAGAGATGCGGGAGCGCATGCCGCACGGGATGGGGCCCGGCATGATGCCCGACGACTTGTTTGAGTATTTCTTTGGCCCGGGCATGCCGGGACGCCCCCGAATGCCGCAGAATGAGGATCGCCGCGACGACCGGCGCGACGAAGGCCAGAAGCGTCAAGTGCCGTTCGGCCAGGGCAGCGGGTTTATCGTGTCGAGCGACGGCTACATCCTGACGAACCATCACGTGGTGGGCGACGCGGACAAAGTGAGCGTGAAGCTTGTGGACGGCCGCGAGTTCGACGCGAAGATCGTGGGCAGCGATGAGAAGACGGAAGTCGCCTTGATCAAGATTGAGGCGACCGGCCTGCCCACGCTCCCCCTGGGCGACTCGGACACGTTGCGCGTGGGCGAACTCGTGGTCGCCATCGGCAATCCCTTCGGCCTGGAACACTCCGTGAGCATGGGCATTGTCAGCGCGCGCGGCCGGGGCGACATCGGGATTACGGATTACGCCGACTTCATCCAGACGGATGCCGCCATTAACCCGGGCAATTCCGGCGGTCCCCTGCTCAACGTGAACGGCGAAGTGGTCGGCATGAACACGGCCATCTTCAGCCGGACGGGCGGCTACATGGGCATCGGCCTCGCCATCCCCGTGAACATGATCAAGTACGTCGAGAGCCAATTGCGCGAAAAGGGATCGGTTTCGCGCGGGTATCTGGGCATCATCATCCAGAATCTCACCCCGGATCTCGCCAAGCAGTTTGGCGTCCAGGTGGACAAGGGCATTCTCGTGGGCGGCGTGAGCCCAGATTCGCCCGCAGAGAAGGCCGGCATCAAGCAGGGCGATGTCATCACTTCCTTCGACGGCCACCCGGCGGATGAAGTGCAGTCCTTCCGCAGCCGCGTGTCGACGACAAAGCCGGGGACTTCGGTCGCCCTGACAATCCTGCGGGACGGGAAAGAAGAGCAGAAGACGGTTGAAATCGGCGAACTGCCCAAGGATGAGGAAGGCCGGATAACTTCCCGGGGCGGCGCAGAAACCCACAAGGACCTGGGCATCACGGTTCAGAATCTGAGCGATGAACTGGCCAGCCGGTTCGGCTATGAGAAAGAGCAGGGCGTCGTCATCACGGACGTGGACCCCAACTCCGCGGCGGCGCAGTCCGGCCTGCAACCGGGGATGCTCGTTCAGGAAGTGAACCGGAAAGCGGTGCACAACACCCGCGAGTTCGAGGATGCCGTCAAGGCGGACAAAGAAGCGAAGAGCGTGCTGCTGCTGGTCCGGGACGGCAAGTACTCGCGCTTCGTGGTGCTGAAACTGAAAGACTGAGCTGGATCACATAGATTAGGGACGGGCGCGCCTGGCCGGGGCGCGCCCAGCGTTGAAGGAGACTTCGCAATGCCGGTAGACGTCAAGCAAATAGGCGAACGTGTGGAACGGGAGAGCGCACTGCTCGGGCAGGTGCGCACGGAAATCGGGCGGGTGATCATCGGCCAGGAGTATCTTGTGGATCGCCTGCTGCTGGCGCTGCTCGCCAACAACCACGTGCTGATTGAGGGCGTGCCGGGCCTGGCCAAGACACTGTCCGTGACCACGCTCTCCCGGGTCGTCCAATGCAGCTTCCACCGGATTCAGTTCACGCCGGATCTGCTGCCGGCCGACCTGATCGGCACGCTCATTTACGATCCGAAGAACGGCGGCTTCATCACGAAGAAGGGGCCCATCTTCGCCAACGTCATTCTCGCGGACGAAATCAACCGCGCGCCGGCGAAGGTGCAAAGCGCACTGCTCGAAGCCATGCAGGAACGGCAGGTCACGATTGGCGAGAACACGTTCAGGCTGGAAGAGCCCTTCCTCGTGCTCGCCACGCAGAATCCGATCGAGCAGGAGGGGACCTACCCCTTGCCCGAAGCGCAGGTCGACCGGTTCATGCTGAAGCTGCGCGTGAGTTATCCCTCGAAGGAGGAGGAGCACAAGATTCTGAAGCGGATGGCGCGCTCGTCTCCGAACGTCGATGTGGCGCCCGTGCTTACGCCGGCCGACATCGTGCGGCTCCGCGCGCTGACGGACGAGATCTACATGGACGAGAGGATCGAAGAGTACATCGTGGATCTGGTCGAGTGCACGCGCAATCCGGGCGCATACAAGCTCGACATCGGCAACCTGATCCGGTACGGCGCGTCGCCGCGCGCCACGATCTACCTGGCCATGGCGGCGCGCGCCCATGCCTTGCTGCAGGGCCGCGGCTACGTCACGCCGCAGGACGTGAAGTCCATCGCGCCGGACGTGCTGCGTCACCGCGTCATTCTTACGTACGAGGCCGAAGCTGAGGAACGGACGGCGGAAGACATCGTCGCCCAGATACTGGACCGCGTGGATGTGCCATGATCCCGAAGGAATTGGCGAAAAAGGTTCGGTATATCCAGATATACACGAACAAAACCGTGAACGACGTGATGGCGGGCGAATACCAGAGCGTCTTCAAGGGCCGGGGCATGGAATTCGACGAGGTACGCGAATATCAGCCCGGCGACGAAATCCGGACGATTGACTGGAACGTGACGGCCCGCATGGGCCATCCGTATGTGAAGCGTTACCGCGAAGAACGTGAACTCACGATCATGTTTCTGGTCGATCTGTCCGCCTCTGGCGCGTTCGGCAGCGTGAGCCGGATGAAGAACGAGATCGCCGCCGAGCTTTGCGCCCTGCTCGCCTTCTCCGCCATCAAGAACAACGACAAAGTCGGCCTGATCATGTTCACGGACGCCATCGAGATGTTCATCCCGCCGAAGAAGGGCCTCTCGCACGTCTTGCGCGTGATCCGCGATCTGCTCGCCTTTTCGCCGCAGCAGACGCAGACGAACATCGCCCTCGGCCTGGACTATCTCGGCCGGGTCACGAACAAGCGCAGCGTGGTGTTCCTGGTCTCCGATTTCATCGGGGGCGGCTTCGAGCGACCGATGCGGGTCTTGAGCAAGAAGCACGACCTGATCGCGGTGTCCATCACGGACCCGCGCGAGATGCGCCTGCCCAACGCCGGGCTGGTTGAGATTCAGGATGCGGAGACCGGCGCCCAAGTCTTGATCGACACTTCCAGCGCGGCCGTCCGAAAACGCTATGAGCAACTCGCGCACGCGCGCAAACAACGGCTCCGGGAGCTCTTTGCGTCCATGGACGTGGACCACATCGATGTGTCCACGGAAGAGAACTACGTGCGGGACCTCATGCTGTTCTTCCGCCGGCGCGAACGGAGGATGGGATGAACCGGCGAACCCATATGACAACGCACGCGGTCCGCTTCGCGTTGGGACTCGTTGCCGTGGCGACGTTCGTGGCATCGTGTTCGTCGCCGAAATCGCAGACGCCGCCGCCCGAGCCCGAGGGAATCACGAAGACGTATGAACGCGGCCCGCTTGCGCTCACGCTGACGCTGGACAAGAAGGAAATCACGACGGCGGACGTGTTTGCGCTCGAACTGACCGCGACCCTGCCGGAGGGATATGAAGCCGCCCTGCCGGATCCGGACAAAAAACTCGGCGAGCTCAGCGTACGGGACCAGCGCGAGTCGCGGCCCAGGCTCGAAGGGACGGGCAAAGTGGCGATCGCGCGCCAGTATACGCTTGAGCCCTTTCTTGCCGGGGAATACAAGGTTCCACCGCTTAAAGTGCAGTTCTGGAAGACGGGTGAATCAGAGAAGCACGACGCGGAGACTGAGGAACTGAGTGTGTCGGTCACGTCCGTCCTGCCGCAAGACGGGAAACAGCCCACGCTTCGCGAAATCCTGTCGCCGGTCGGCCTCCCCCGGAGCTATCGATGGCTGCTGTACCTGATTCCGGCCGCACTCGGCGGCGCCGTGGCGTCCATCCTCGTGCTGTTGCTTCGCAGGCGGCGCGGAAAGGAACGCGTGGCGCTCGAAAAGCAGATCCCTCCGCACGAGCGCGCATTGAGCGATTTGGAGGCGCTGATCGCGGCCCGGCTCGTGGAACAAGGCGATTACAAGGAATTCTACTTCCGTCTGTCCTTGATTCTCCGGCGCTACATTGAAGGCCGTTTCGGCCTGCATGCGCCGGAACGCACCACGGAGGAATTCCTCACGGAGCTTGGCGCAAGCGACGCCCTGACGGGCAATCACAAGCTGCTGCTGCGCGATTTCCTGAAGCATTGCGACTTGGTGAAATTCGCCAAGCTTGAGCCGGGGTATCAGGAGACCCAGGAGGCGACCGACTCCTGCCGACGGTTCGTGCTGGACACGATTCCCCAACCCGTGGAGAGGGCCGCGTGATGCGCTTCGAATCTCCATGGACGCTGCTGATACTGCTGCTGATACCCGCGGCCATGTACTGGCGCAGCCGCGTGCGGGGCGCCGCCATCACCTTCTCGTCAACGGAACATGCCGCGCAGTCGGGAATCTCGCTGCGCCAACGTTTCATGGCGTTGCCGGCGATCCTGCGCACGTGCGCAATGATCCTTCTCGTGATAGCGCTGGCGCGCCCGCAGCAGGGCCGTGAACGCGTGCGGGACGTGAGCAAAGGCGTCGCAATTGAGATGGTCGTGGATCGCTCGGGGAGCATGGGCGCGGAGATGAGTTTCGGCCGTCAGCGGATGAACCGCCTCGAAGTGGTGAAACGGGTCTTCAATGAGTTCATTAATGGAAACGGAAAAGACCTGCGCGGCCGCCCGGACGATTTGGCGGGCCTTGTCGCCTTTGCGCGGTTTCCCGAAACACTGTGTCCGCTCACCCTGGCGCACGGGGCCCTGCCTCAGTTCCTGGAGCGGGTGGACCTGGCCAAACGCAAAGAGGAGGACGGCACCGCCATCGGCGACGCGCTCGCACTGGCCGCCGCCCGCCTGAAGACCGCGGAAGAGGAATTGGCGCGCCAGGCCAAAGGCACCCGGAAACCCTATGACATCAAGAGCAAGATTGTCATCCTGCTTACGGACGGCCAGCACAACTTCGGCAAGCGCAATCCCATGGAGGCGGCGGCGCTCGCCGCGGAATGGGGCATCAAGATCTACACTGTGGGCGTGGGCGGAGGCGATGGCGAGTCCTTTGTGCAGACGCCCTTTGGACAGGTTCCGGTGGCCGCGGCCGCCCCGCTGGACGAAGACACGCTTCGCGCCATTGCTTCGAAGACGGGAGGCATCTACCGCCGCGCAGACGACGCCGAGTCACTCCGCGACGTGTACAAAGAGATCGACGCGCTTGAGAAGACGGAGATCGAATCCGTCAAGTATCTGGATTATCGCGAATGGTTCCCGGCCTTTGCGCTCCTCGCGCTGCTGTGCCTCATCTCGGAAGCCGTTCTGAGCAGCACACTGTTGAGGAGGGTCCCATGAAGCTCTATCAGGTGGAGATGCTGCTTCTGTTGTGGGTGCTGCCCGTATTGCTGGGCGTGTATCTCTATGCGGCGCGGCAGCGGCGGCGCGCGGGGCGCCGTTTCGTGGCCTCGGGATTGTTCGAACGGCTGAACGTGCACCTCAGCCCCCGCCGCCGCTGGATCAAGGCGGGTTTCGTGCTGGCGTCCATCGGCCTGCTGGCCTTCGCGTTGGCACGGCCGGCCTGGAACCCGAAACCGCGGAAGGTGGAACGCGAAGGCCGGGACGTGGTCTTTCTTCTGGACGTTTCGAAAAGCATGCTCGCGGAGGACCTCGCGCCGAATCGTCTCGAGCGCGCGAAGCTCGCCATCAGCGACTGCCTGGACACGCTTCAAGGCGATCGTGTTGGACTGATCCTCTTCGCGGGCGCGGCAGCCGTGAAGTGTCCGCTCACGCTTGACTACGCCTTCTTCCGCGCCATGGTTGATGACATCTCCGTCAACAGCATCACGCGCGGCGGCACGCTGATCGGCGATGCCGTGCGCCTCGCCGTGGATCAGGTCTTTGACGATCAGGACAAGCAATTCAAGGATCTGGTGCTAATCACGGACGGCGAGGATCACGACAGTTTCCCGCTTCAGGCCGCCGAAGAGGCGAGTCAACACGGCATTCGCATCATCGCCATCGGGCTCGGCGACGAGTCGCAGGGCCAGCGCATCCCCATCACGGATCAGAACGGCCAGAAGACCTTCCTCAAGTATCAAGGCCAGGAAGTCTGGAGCAAGCTGGACGCGAACACGCTGCGCCAGATGGTTGAGAAGACGCCGGGTGGCAAGTATCTCAACGTCGCAACGGGCACGTTCGATTTAGGCCAGATCTATCAGGACTTGATCGCCTCGGCCGAGAAGAAATCGCTTGAATCGCAGACGATTACGCTCTATGAGGAGAAGTTTCAGGTCTTCCTGGCACTCGCGCTCGCGGGGCTCCTCATCGAGACGCTCATCAGCGAACGGAAAAAGGTGAAGGCATGAAACGCCTCGTTTGGATACTCAGCCTGGCTGTGTGGGGCGCCGTGAGCGCCGGCGAGTCGCCCCGCACCCTCGTCGAGAGCGGCAATCAGGCCTACGAGCAGGGCAAGTACGATGAGGCCCTGAAAGACTACGAGAAAGCCGGCGCCACGGCGCCGGACGCGCCGGAAGTCCTCTTCAACAAAGGCGCCGCGTTCTATCAGCAGAAGGACTTCGACAAGGCCAGGGAAGCCTTCGAACAGTCCGCGGTCCGGAGCCGCGATCCCAAGCTGGAAGCGCGGTGCGAATTCAATCTCGGCAATTGCAGCTATCACGAGGCCGAGGCCAAGATGCAGGAGAAGCCCAAGGACGCCGTCGGCGAATTGGCGAAGAGCGTGAAGCACTATCAACGCGCGGCCGCGCTCGACCCGGCTCTTCACGATGCGAAACACAATGTGGAGGTCGCCCGGCTCACGATCCAGGCCATCCAGGAGGCGATGAAGCAGCAGGAGGCGGCCCAGGAGAAGTTGAAGGAACTCAAGGAGAAACTGGAGAAGCTGCTGGCCGCACAGCGTCAGCTCAAGGACAAAACAGAGCAGCGCGCGCAGGTTCCGCCGGCCCCGCCGGCCCCGCCGCCCCCGCCGCTCGCGCCACTTGCCCCGGAGCAGACGCCATCCGAAGCCGCCGCGCCGCTGAATATCGAGGCGCTGAACGGGCTCGCAGACGAACAGAAGACGCTCAAGGAGTCCACACAGGGCGCCGCACAGGAAATGGCCGCATTTGTTCCTCCCGCACAGGCGCCCCAGCCGGTGGCGCCGCCGATGCGTCCGCCGGAGCCGGAGGCCGCTTCGCCCGTGGCCGAAGCGAAGGATCACGTTGATCTGGCGGCGCAACATCAGGACACGTCTGAACAAGGGTTGCGCGCGGCGAAGTCCGCGGAATCCGCCGCAGCACAGGCGAGCGCCGCGGACGAATTGAAGAAGGCGATTGACCTCCTCAATAATCCGGACAAGCAGGAGCAGGACAAACAGGAACAGGACAAGCAGGAGCAACAGGATCAGCAGGGTCAGGAAGGCCAGCAGGGGCAACAAGAACAGCAGGAGCAGCAAGACAAGCAGCAGAAGAACTCGCCGGAACAGCAGGAAGGCGAGCAGCAGGCGAAGAATCAGGAGCAGAAAGAGCAGAAACAGAAGGAATCCCAAGCCGGGCAGCAGGAAGGCGAACAGCAACAGCAGGAAATGCAGGCTGCCCAGGAAGGGGAGGGCGAAGGCGAGCAGGCTGACAACGTCGCGCGCGAAATTCTGAACGAAGAGAAAGAGCATCAGAAGATGCTCCTGACGCCGGCGGGCGGATACCGCCCCGTGGACAAGGACTGGTGAGGCAATGCGCACCTGGCTCTACATAGCCGCCTGCGTGGCGGCAGCATCCCTGGCGGCCGCCGCAAGCGCCGAGGATGTCGCCGTGCGCGCGGCGGTCGAGAAGACCGACGCCTTTGTGGGCGAGCCGTTCATCTTCCAGATCCAAGTGCAGGGCAACGATCACCCGGACGCGCCAGATGTCTCGGCGCTCTCCAATGACTTCGACGTGCAAACGCTGGGCGGGCAAACGAACAACAGCCAGTCCGTCACCGTGGTCAACGGCCGCATGAGCACGACGGTTCAACGCGCCTATGTCTTCAATTACCGCCTGTCGCCGAAACGGACCGGCGTGCTCAATATTCCGGCGATGACCCTGACGGTTGACGGCAAAGCCATGTCCACGCAACCCATCCAATTGACGGGGCGAAAACCCGAAGAGACCCAGGACTTCAAGTTCCGCCTGGAGCTTTCCAGCGAACGCTGTTATGCGGGCGAACCGGTGGCGTTGACTATCACCTGGTATCTCCGCAAAGACGTGCGTAATTTCTCGTTTACGCTGCCGATTCTCGAGGACAACCGCTTTGTGATAGAGGAGTCAACGCAGCCGCCGGATCCCCGACGGGAACTTGTGCGCTTCCCGCTTGGTTCTCAAGAATGCATAGGCGAGAAAGGCACGGACACGCTGGACGGCCTCCAGTACACGACCTTGCTCTTCCGCAAGATTCTGATTCCAAGACAGGCGGGCACGTACGATTTTCCGCCCGCCACAGTGGCCTGCGAAGCCCGGGTGGGCGATCAGCGCCGGGGCGCGCGGGGGCTTTTCGGCGATATCTTCGACAACGATCCATTCTTTGGCCAGCGCGGCATGTTCAAGAGCTTCGTGACGCCCTCAAATCCGCTGCACTTGCAGGTGGCGGAAGTGCCGCAGCAGGGCCGTCCCGCGAATTACAGCGGACTGGTCGGGAGCTATGAACTGGACGTGAGCGCGGCTCCGACGGAGGTCAACGTGGGGGATCCCATCACCCTGACGATCCGCATCAGCGGCCCGCCGTACCTCAAGGCCGTGGAATTGCCGCCGCTCGAGAATCAACCCGAGCTGGCGAAGCATTTCAAGATTCCGAAGGAGATGGCGGCGGGGAAAATCGAGGGCAATGCCAAAGTCTTCGCCCAGACGGTTCGGGCGCAGGACGCCTCGGTCACGGAGATACCGCCCATTGTCCTGAGCTACTTTGACTCGAAGATCGGCTCGTATCAGGAGGCGCGCAGCGCGCCCATTCCACTGATCGTACACGCCAACCGCGTGGTGACGGCCGATCAAGCCGAGGGCACCGCGGTGGCGAAAGTGCAGAACCAACTGACGCAGTGGAAGGCGGGGATCGCGCACAACTACGAGGACTTCAGCGCGCTGACGGATCAGGCTTACGGCGCGGGCCTGTGGATGTGCTCTGCCGCCGGGCTTACCGTGCTGGGCCTGCCGCCACTGGCTTATGCGGGCCTGGCCGGTTTCGTGTTCGTGCGGCGGCGCGGCCTTGCGAATCCGGCCTTGCGCAGAAGCAAGCGGGCGCATGCAGAACTGGCGCAGCGGCTCAGGGCGATTGATCAAGAAAATCCGGCGGCGGCCTACGGCGTGCTGCTCGAATCGTTGCAGGCCTACCTGGGCGCCAAGCTGGGGCTGTCGGCGGCCGCACTCACGTATGAAGACGCCGCCGCGCCGCTGACGCAACGCGGCGCGGACGATGCCCTGCTGCTGGAACTGCGCGAGATTTTCCAGGAATGCGAGGCGTCGCAATACGCCGGCCAAAGCAGCGACGCCGGCGTCAGGGCGCTCGCGGAACGAACTCTCGCCCTGGCCGCCGCGCTGGAGAAAGGAGCATTGCGATGAGACGGATCCTGGCCGCATTGCTCGTGATTGCTGGAACATCCGCGTGCGCTGCGGTGATGGACGCAACCCAACTCCAATCGCTCTTTGCCGAGGGAAACGGGTTCTTTCGCCAGGCCAATGATCTGGCGGCCACTGATCCGGAAGGCGCGAAAGCCCTCTATCAGAAGGCCATCCTGCGTTTCGAACGCATCGCGGAGGAGGGCGGCGTACGCAACGGCAAGTTGTATTACGATCTGGGAAATGCCTATTTCCTCGGCGGCGACCTCGGCCGCGCCATTCTGAACTACCACCGGGCGAAACGCTATCTGCCGAACGACGTCAATCTCCTTCAGAATCTTGCCTATGTTCGCAGCCAACGCAGCGACCGGATAGACGAACCGCAGAACACGCGCGTGCTGAAGACCCTCTTTTTCTGGCACTACGACTTGAGCGTCCGGACACGGACACTTCTGTTCGTTCCTGCATTTCTGGCGCTGTGGCTCTGCGCAGTTGTCCGGCTCTTCGTGCGGCGGCCCGGATTGAACGCGGCTATTGCCCTTTGCGCCGTGGCCAGCCTGTCGTTGTTCGGATCGCTCGCCGTGGATGCCGTTGCCCAGGCGAAAGATGCGAGCGGCGTGATAGTGGCGCCGGAAGTTCTGGCCCGCAAGGGAAACGGAGAGACTTATCAGCCAAGCTTCGAGGAGCCGCTCCACGCGGGGACGGAACTCTCGCTGGTTGAGGATCGTGGCGAGTGGTGCAACATACGTCTGCGGGACGGCCGGACCTGTTGGGTGCCGGCCCAGGCCATGGAGCTGGTCGGAGCGATGTAAACCGGAGGTGCAGGGGATGAAACGGGAGGCCCAAACATTAGCCCCTTTCTTGGGGCTGTTCATCTTCCTCCTCGCGTTCTGGGCCGTGCACCACGCATCGAGGGAAATCCGCTATAGCGAGGTGCGGGAAGCCATCCGGGCCATTTCCTCCGCTCGCCTGGCGCTGGCCATCAGCTTGACTTTCCTCGGTTACGGCATCATGACGTGTTATGATGTCCTTGCATTCCGCTACATCGCGCGAACGCTTCCCTATCGCAAGATCGCGCTCACGTCGTTTGTCGGATACGCGATGAGCAATAACATCGGGCATTCCTTCCTCAGCGGCGGCTCGGTCCGCTATCGCTTTTACTCCGGCTGGGGTTTGTCCTCGCTCGATATCGCCAGGCTCATCGCCTTCTGCACCGTGACGGGTTGGGCGGGCTTCATGACGCTGGGCGGCATCTCGTGCCTGTTCGAATCCAAGCCGTTGCTCCTCTCCGCGCATCTGCCCGTCGGCCTGATCCGTCCCGCGGGCGTGCTGCTGGTGGCCATGCCGGCCGTCTATCTTGTCCTGTGCCGATTCCGCCGCAGCCCGGTGCGCGTCCGTGCCTATGAGTTTCCCCTGCCCCCGGCCCGCCTGGCGCTGATGCAGATCCTGGTGGCCTCCCTTGATTTCCTCGTGGCGGGCGCGGTGATGTACGCGCTGCTTCCGCTCGACGTTCCATTCTCGTTCATTGCCTTCCTGGGCGTGTTCATGATGGCCATGGTTGCAGGCATGATGAGCATGGTTCCCGGCGGTCTGGGCGTCTTCGAAAGCCTCATGGTTCTGCTGCTGGCAAGCCGGGTGAGCACCGCGCACGTACTCGGCGCGCTAATCCTTTTTCGGGCCGTCTATTACTTGCTGCCGCTCTTGACGGGCATCCTCGTGCTGGTTGTGTACGAGGTTTTCGCACGCAGGGAGACGGTCCGGCGGCTTTCGACGACCTTTGGCGCCGTGTTGTACCCGCTCGTGCCGCAGGTATTCGCCTTCGCCTCCGTGGTCTGCGGCGCCATCCTGCTCTTCTCGGGCGTGACGCCCGCGGCACACGCCCGCATGCTTGCACTGCGCACATTGCTCCCGCTGCCCGTGGTCGAGGCGTCCCATCTGCTCGCGAGCATTGCGGGGATCAGCCTGTTGTTGCTGGCGCGGGCGCTGCAGCGGCGCGTGGACGCCGCCTATTGGCTCACGAGCGCCATGCTGGCCGCAGGCGTGGTGTTCTCCCTGGTCAAGGGCTTCGATTACGAGGAAGCCATCCTGCTGAGCGTGATGCTGGGCGCCCTGCTTCCCTGCCATCCCCATTTCAATCGCAAGGCCTCGTTGTTCGCACCGGGGGTGAGCCCGGGCTGGCTGGTGACGATGGGTGCGGTCATCGGGTGCTCGATCTGGCTGGGCCTCTTCGCGCACAAGCACCTGGAGTACTCCAGCGAGTTGTGGTGGCAATTCAGCTTCAGCGGGGATGCCCCGCGCTTCCTCCGGGCGACGTTCGGCGTCGTCTCGATCACGCTGTTGCTCTCGCTGGCGAAATTGCTGCGGCCCGCGCCGCCTCGTTTGACGCCGCCGAGCCCCGAGGACGTGCAGCGCGTCGAGGCGATTGTGCGGCAGAGTCCTCGCACAGCCGCCCGCCTGGCGCTGTTGGGAGACAAACACTTCCTGTTCAGCCGTGCCAACGATGCCTTTATCATGTATGCCGTGCAGGATCGGGTCTGGGTTGCCCTGGGCGGACCCGTAGGGCCGGACAGCGCCGCCCGCGACCTGATCTGGGCGTTCAAGGAACTGTGCGACCGGCACGGCGCCTTCTGTGCCTTTTATCAGGTGTCTCCGGACGCCGCGCACTTGTATCTCGATGCGGGGCTCGGATTGTTCAAGTTGGGCGAGGAGGCCCGGGTGGACTTGACGAGTTTCTCGCTGGCAGGAACGGCTCACAAGGACAGCCGGAACCTGAAGAACAAGATTGAGAAGGACGGACACGTATTTGAAATTGTGCCGCAGGAGGGGGTGGCCGGGCTGCTTCCGGAACTGCGCGCGATTTCGGACGCATGGCTCCAGGAGAAGAATGTACGGGAGAAGCGGTTTTCGCTCGGCAATTTCGACGAAGCCTACCTCGTCCGCTTTCCGCTCGCGGTTATTAGAAAGGACGGGCGGGTGGTCGCGTTTGCGAATGTGCTCGAGGGCGCGGACAAGCAGGAACTCTCGGTTGATCTCATGCGCCATGTCCCGGACGCCCCGGCGAGCATCATGAAGTACCTCTTCAACGAGCTCCTGCTTTGGGGGAAGGAACAGGGGTATCAGTGGTTCAATCTCGGCATGGCACCGCTTGCGGGGCTGGAGAGCCGCCAGAGCGCGCCCTTGTGGCACCGGCTGGGCGCGATGCTTCATCGCCATGGCGAACACTTCTACAACTTCCAGGGGTTGCGCCGATTTAAGGAACAATTCCATCCCGTGTGGGAGCCCCGTTATCTGGCGTCGCCAGGTGGTTTGGCGCTTCCCGGCATCCTCACAAGTATCGCCTCGCTCATTTCGGGCGGCATCACCGGCATCGTCGCGAAGTAGACGTGCCACCGGGGAATTCCCGGGGAGGCGTCCAGGGGGTGGTCACGGCTTGGCAGCCTCCGGGCCCGCGCAAGGGCGCCTCCGCAGCCCCTCGTGTCGAAATGCGCATTTTGACAATGGGGGCGCCACCTCGTACAATGAGAGGTGATATGGCAAGTCGTAAGTCTATTACATTCAGCGTATTGGGTGGCGGCGGCGAAGTGGGTGCGAACTGCTTCCAGATTACCCAAAACGGCTATCAATTGCTGCTGGATTGTGGCACGCATCCGAAGAAGGAGGGGCTGGATTCCCTGCCCGCTTTCTCGTTGTTGACGCGTGCGCCGGATGCCCTTCTCGTCTCCCATGGCCACGTGGATCATTGCGGTTCCATGCCCTATCTGCTGCGTCAGTTCCCTTCCGTCACCACGTACACGACGCTGCCGACGGCCCGCATCATGGATCGCATGCTGCACAACAGCGTGTCCGTCATGGAGACGATCGCAAAGGAGCGAGGCATCACGGAATACCCGCTCTACGACCACGAAGACGTGGGTTACGCCATGCGGCGGGTCGAGCACTTCGACTTTGAGCAACCTTTTTCGCTGGGCGCCGAGGAAGAGATCGGGGTGACGTTCCACCACGCCGGGCACGTGCTCGGAAGCGCAAGCATTCTTGTGCGCATGCCGGGGCACACGCTCTTCTACACGGGCGACATTTGCGAGAACGACCAGGAATTGATGGGCGGCTACACGCCGCTTGATGACGGAGTCGAGATCGATACGCTTGTAATCGAGTCCACGCAGGGCGCGGCCGACGAGAGCATTGTCTCTCCGTACTTCCAGGAGTCGCTCCGGCTGGGCGAGTGCATTCGCCGCGTATTGAAGGGCGGAGGCAGCGTGCTGCTGCCGAGTTTTGCGCTGGGCCGCATGCAGGAAATTCTGAATGTGGTGGCGCGGCTTCAGGAAGAAGGCGTGATTCCGGAGGTGCCGGTCTATGCCTCGGGACTGGGCCGGGCCATCTATGAACTGTACGACCGTTTCACGGACTATCTGGCGCCGGACGCCGAGTTGCGCCCGCTGACGCAGTTCGGGCGGATTGGGAACGTATTCGACCCGGCGGTGGTCGAGCGCCTGCTGCAGGAGCCGTGCATCATGGTTGCGACTTCAGGGATGATGCTGGAGAACACGCCCTCGGCGCTGATCGCGCAGGAAATGGTTCGCTACAATCACCACGGCATCTTCTTTGTGGGCTACGTGGATCCCGATACGCTGGGCTATAAGCTCCTGAATGCAAAGCCCGGCGAACGGCTGCGTTTCGCCCTGGGGTGTCCCTCCGTCGAGGTCAAGCTGGAGAACATTCACCGGCTCCACTTCAGCGCCCATGCGAACCGGAAGTCCCTGCGGGCGATCGTTGAGCGGCTGAAGCCGAAGAACGTGGTCTACGTGCACGGAGACCCTGAAGCCCTTACGTGGATGCGGGACAATACCGCGAACGGTAGCCACACGTATATGCCTCAGATTGGGCAAACCGTCACGTTGGGGGCGTAGCCGATGCCACAGCGCCGCAACCCGTATGTCCAGAAGAGCATGGCCATTCTGGCCATCGTGTTCGGGAAGTTGACGAGCGTACTTCCGCTGCCGGTGAGCCGCACGATCGCGGTGCAACTGGGGAAGGCCGCCTATTTCCTGATCCCGCGCATCCGCAAAGTGGGCCTGGCCAATCTTGACCTCGCCTACGGCGACGACCTGACGCTTCCCGAGAAGGAGATCATTCTGAAGGGGGCCGTGCGCAACCTGGCGATAGTGGCGGCGGAGTTCTCCCATATGCCGAAACTGGCGGAACGCCGTTTTGAGGGATACGTGACGGTCGAAGGTCTGGAAAACTGTGACTTGAAGCGGGGCCTGCTCCTCGTCGGGGCCCACCTCGGCAACTGGGAGTGGATGGCCTCGGTGCTCTGCAGCCGGGGGTTGAAGGTGGCGGAAGTGGTCCGGCCCTTTGACGAACCGCTGATGAATCGCGCGGTGGATGGGACGCGCCAGGCGGGCGGCATCACCACAATTCCCAAGCAAGAAGCCGGGGCCGAAGTGGTGCGGCTGTTAAAAGAAGGCTGGATCGTGGGGCTGCTGGCCGATCAGAGTCCGAGAAACAACGGCGTCCCTGTCACGTTCTACGGGGAATCCTGCTGGGCGACCGTCGCGCCCGTGATGGTGAGTGTGCGGGCGAAAGTGCCGGTGCATCCCATCGCAATGATTCGGGGCGAGCGCGGCCACTATACTTTGCACATCTATCCCGAGATTGAGATGAAACGCAGCGGCCATCTCCGGCAGGATATTGTCGAGAACACGCAGCGTTGCCAGGACTTCTTTGAGGGGCTCGTGCGGCAGTATCCCGAGCAGTGGCTGTGGCTGCACCGGCGCTGGAAAGAACGGACACGCCTGCGCCGGGAATGGGACGCAAAACTGTTGCGGGACAAACATTAGGGAGGCGCGCGTGTCCGGGACAGGGCGCGCGGTGGAAGGGTGAACGCCATGTATCTCGGCAAGGTCGAACTGGGCCCGGCGCCCCGCGTGGTAATGGCCCTGCGCGACGGCATCGCACGGGAGGAGGTTTCGCGGGCGGTCAACGCAGGGGTCGACGCCCTGGAATTCCGCATCGACTTGTTTTCCTCGTGCGAAGCGAGTTTCGTGCTCCGCGAGATCCAGCGTCATGCGGGCGTGCCCATTGTGGGCACCATTCGCGGCGCGGCGGAAGGCGGGGGCTGGCGCGGAAGCGAATCCGAGCGTCTCGCACTCTACCAGTCGGTCTTGCCGTGCGTGGACGCCGTGGACATCGAAATCGGCGCGGCGGAAATCGCGGCGGCGGTGGTTTGCGAAGCCCGGGAACAGCACAAATTGACGATCGGTTCCTGCCATGATTTTGAACGGACCCCCACGATCGAACAGTTGGCGGCCGTCGTGGAACGAGGCAAGGCACTGGGTGTGGACGTGGTGAAAGTGGCTGCGGAGTGCTCCGAGGCGGAAGACGTGCGGCGTCTTGCAGCGTTCATGCTCCGCCATGGGGAAACGCCCCTCGCCGTGATCGGAATGGGACCCTTGGGCCGCGCCTCCCGCGTATTCTTTCCCATGCTGGGTTCGCTGCTCACCTACACCTTCTTCGGAGAAGCGACCGCACCGGGACAGTTGAATTGGCAGGACACGCTCAAGTATCTTGAAGCCTTCTATCCGGCGCGGTCCCAATAGCCGCAGGACACAAGGCGCGTCCCGCCGGAGGCGCGCCGGGCAGTCTGGCGAGGAGGAAGTATGCAGAAGGCGCTGATTATTCAGTCCAATGGATCGGGCAAAGAGGATCTGGAACAGGAATTGCGCGACGGATGGAAGGTAGTTTCGATCGCTGCAAACAACGGACCCAGCTACAATGACTTCTTGATCGTCCTCGAGAAGAAGTAGCCGATCCGCAGGTCAAAGAACGCCGAAGGGTTCCCTCCCGGTTGGGGGGAACCCTTCGGATTGTTTTTCGTGCCGCTCAGAGGGCCGCTTTCGCCGCGCCCGTGTTCAACGTCGTCTCGAGGAAGTCCGCCGGCGGCAGGCCATTCTGACCCAGGCCGTTGGACAGGCCGATCACGCCCGCCATGGCGGGATCGACGTTCAGGTAGCTCACCTGGATGCGTCCGTCAAAGAACAACTCAACCTGGAAGTCGTTTGTCCCGGAGGGGTCGCTCAAAGTGGGCACGTTCTCATAGGTGACCACCAGCTTATCCGCATCTTGAAGGAAAGAGACCATGCTGCCCGGTTGTGAAGCATCGACGGACAGGGCGGAGATTTGCGGCGCTTTGAAGTGATTGCCGAGGGTGGTCGGATTCGTGCCCGGTTCCCCGAAACTAATCCAACCCTTGCTCGAGATGTACAGGGTGTCGAAATTCTGCCCGTAATACGGCACTTGCTCGCCGCCGAAGGGGGCCGCCTTTATGGGATCGCCGAAGGCCTCGAAATCCAGCACGAGGCCGCCGGCGGGATCCGTCGGAAACGCCGTAATGGCTGAATTGCTCAGCGCGTAGAAGCTCGGCCCCCCGCTCGGGGTGAAGGTCAACTTCACTTTGTCGAGATTGGTGCCGGCGGCAAACGCCTCGGTAAAGTAATCGGGGGCCGTGGTCACGGCAATGGTCCGCTTGGCGAATCCGGCGTCCACAGTGACTGTGCCGCTGGCAAATCCCGCCGCCTTCGCTTCCGTGTACGACCGGTCTATGGTGATGGTGACCGCGACCTTGTCGCTTGCGCCATCACTCTGGCCGTGCGGCGGGGTCACTTGAATCCAGGGCTTGTCCGCGCTCACGTCAAAGACCACGCTCGTGCCCGCGGCGCCGCCATTCCACACCTGGACTGTCTTCTCCACCTCGTAGACCATCGTCCCCGGCACCGTGCCTTCCACCAGGCCGAAATGCAGCGTGGCTGCCGAAACGTCCAGTTGCGGCGATTTCGGGCAACCCGCCAGCCCCAAGCCGGCCGCCAGCAAAACCACCATTGGAACAAACGACGTGACTCTAGCCATTATCCTCTTTCCCTTCCGAATCCGCCGCATCAGGCGGACATTAAGTGAGCCGGCGCATGCCGATCGCCCACAAGAAACTCTCACATCAACAGTACCGTCTTCAAGACGAAACGTGTCAGCACGATTCTAACAGTCGTGCAGGCACAGAATCAATTTTTGACCAAATTCACTAAAATAGACAAAAACCCGCCTTCGGCGGGGAAATTCCTTCACTGGGTGCTTGAATTCGGGCATGCTGTTATGCTAATAAGAACGAGTTGCATCTAAGAAGGGCAACAAACAGCCCATAAAAAAAGGGGGAGATGTCGGCAGGGGGCGACCGACATCTCCGGTGAGATAAAGAAGGGGGGAGATGCCGGTAGGGGGCGACCGGCATCTCCGGTGAGGTGCGTTGCTCTAACGGGCGTTAGAGCTTCGCAGAGGATTAGGCATCCTCTTCTTAGGGGAAACCCTTCGTTCGAAAAGCTTCCTGTTGAGGAAACCCTCAACGCTTTTCGAGTCAACTATTGCTCAGCGCTGGCGACTGCCGCACTGTCCGTTTCTACTGGGGGAGGAGCACCGTGCTCTCCTCGCTTCGAAACTAAGTTTACACCACGTTCCGGCCAAACTCAATAGGTCCCGCAACAACGAGACTCATTTCATCACTCATATTCAAAGCATTGTTTTATAAGCACTTACAGAGTACAAGCCCCATGTCTACGGCCGAAAAAGAACCGGGGAAGCCCGAAGAGGCTGCTGCTGGCGCCGAATTATATTGTAATCTAGATTACAAATAGCTGTTCATGGCGCTGCGTACTTGAAGGAATTCATTGTTTTAATGGAATCTTGCGCGCGCTTCTCCCGAAGTGAGCCGTGACACCGAGCAGTGTCAGAGTTCGGGGGGATGCCTTTCTTGCATGAAAGCAATACCGGCGCGTCAGATTCCGTGCTCCCGGATGGCCTCTGCCGTATCTTCGGGATCGGGAGGCGAAGCAGGCGGCTGTGGACCGGCCGCCTCAGGGGAGTGCGCCGTTTTGGAAGCTTTTCGGCTGCTGGGGAAGACCGAAGGCATGCGCTGAAAAAGGCGGTAGCCACTGCAGAAGTGGTACCGAAAGACGATGCTGAGCAGATACAGCCACGCGATGCATTTTACCGAAGCCATGCTGAGGATAAGGCGTCGATATTCCGGCACGGGGATGTTCCAGTAATCGACGACCTGTTCGAGGCGGATGGGCAGAAAAGCCACGAGGGCGAGGATCCAGACCTGCACCGCTTTGCCGGTCGCCGCCTCGCCTGTGCCGGCTTCGCGGCAGCGGACAAAGACAAAGCCGGCGAAGAAGCCGGCCATGGCGAGTGGCAGAAGATAGAAGGAATTGGTCAGGGCACGCTGTGTGGCGACCTGGCCGGCATCGCGGAGTTGATAATAGACCCATTCCGGGAAGAGTCCGGCGGCAAAGAACAGCATCCACAAGAAGAAGGCCGGCCAGCGCCAGCCATCGTGTTGCCGGGGGGATTGCGTCACGAAAGACCTCCAAACTAATCCGCGGCGTATTGGAGCAAAGGGCGGACCGGATTGTCAAACGCCATGGGAACCGGGATTTGCGCGGAACCGCGCGCATTTGCTATGATGCACCCGTAGTGACTGCGCGTCAAAGACAGCCGGCGGCCGAAAGGCCTTAATGTTGCCTGCCGAGACCGTGGGAAAGTGAATGGAATTTCACGTCCCGCCCTGTCCAATGACGGCGCGGGACGTATCATTTTTAAGGACCCTGCAACAACGCTTGAGAGGAGGTGACTGCATTTGCCGACCCCAGAGAAAATTGCCGCTGTAGAAGAGTTCAAAGAGAAACTTGCGAACAGCGAGGTGGCGATTGCCACGAAGTATGTGGGCATCAACGTCGAGAAGGTGACCGACCTGCGCAACAAGCTTCGGGCCGCGGACATCGATTTCAAGGTGTACAAGAACACCTTGGCGCGGCGCGCCCTGCGCGAGGCGGGCGTCGAAGCGGCCGCGGACCTTTTGGAAGGGCCGACGGCGTGGGCCTTCTGCAAAGATCCCGTGACCCCGGCCAAGATCCTGAAGCAGGCGGCCGCGGAAGTGAAATTCGTATCCATGGTTGGGGGCGTGCTGAGCGGAAAGGTGGTCAACAAGGACCAACTGATCGCGCTGGCCACGCTGCCGAGCCGCGAGCAATTGGTCGCACAAGTGGTGTGCACGATCGCCGCGCCGTTGAGTCAGTTCGTGGGCGTGCTCAATGCCGTGCCGCGCAGCCTGGTCAACGTGCTCGATCAGATTCGGAAACAGAAAGAGGAAGCCGCGGCAGCCTGAGGGCTGATCGCCTGGCGGAAAGTCAATACAGCAACAACTTGGACCAAAGGAAGATAGCATCATGTCGGAAAAGTTTGACAGCATTATCAATACCATCGCGGAATTGTCCGTGCTGGAGCTGAGCGAGTTGGTGAAGGCCCTCGAAGAGAAGTTCGGCGTGTCGGCGTCGGCCCCGATGGCGATGGCCATGCCGATGATGGCCGCGGGCGGCGGCGAAGCGGCGGCGTCTGATGAAGGCCCGACCTCGTTCGACGTCATCCTCAAGGAACACGGTTCGCAGAAGATCGCGGTCATCAAGATCGTGAAGGACATTGCGGGCCTGGGCCTGAAGGAAGCCAAGGATCTCGTGGACGCGGTTCCCAAGGCGGTGAAGCAGGGCGTGACGAAGGAAGAAGCGGACAAGCTGAAAGAGCAGCTTGAGGGATCCGGCGCGGTCGTCGAGATCAAGGGCGTCGCGTAATCCTTTCAACCGAATCGATGGGCGGCTGATCCCCCGGGGTCGGCCGCCTTTCTTTTGTTGCGGCGGGACGGCGTCCGGGCGCGCCGCGGCCGGAAGGTTCATGCTATACTGTGGCCCAGCAATGGACGCCATTGCCGGGAGGTAGCACATGACGAACGAGGAGGCGAAGGATCTCTACACGCGGGCGGTAGGCCTTGCGGACGCCAATCAGGTGGATTTGGCGCTGCAACTGCTGGATCAGATCGATGCGGAGCGCCCCAACAGCCGCCACGTGACGTATCACCGGGCGCGGTGCCTGATTGGACTCGGGCGCATGGCCGAGGCCCGCGAGTGCATGCAGCGCCTGGATGGGAAAGCGGAGAAGGATCGTCTTGACGAATTGCGTGCCTTGATTGCGGCGAAGCAGGCCGAAGCGCAGGTTCAGGCGTCGGCGAACGCCGCGCCGCCCGTCGAGGAGAACGGCGCCAATGTGTTCGTAATTGAGACGGTCTTTCCGGCTTCCACGGATCAGGCCATTGTGACGGGGCACGTGAAGTCCGGGATGTTCCGGGTGGGCGACGCACTCACGATAGTCTCGCCGGAAGGCCTGCCGGTGCTCGCGCCGATTGTCCGTATTGGATCGGCGGAAACGCCCATCAACTTTGTACGTTCCGGCCAGAAAGCCCCGCTGCTGCTGCGGGTCGAACCGCATCACGTGGTGCCCGGTTCCACGGCCACCTCGGAGACGCAGGAAGACTCGTACGCGAAGACCATGGTCGCCTCCGTGGACACGCCGACATCCTCGCCCAAGGAATTGACCGGCGATCTCGTTGAAGCGGAGAAGCTGGTGCGGCGCGGCCGGTATGCGGATGCCCGGGCGGTGCTGGAAGTCGCCTTGTCACGTGACGCGGGCCGCTGGCCGGCGCATTGGCTGCTTGCGCGGGTGTATCTGGAATCGGAAGCCCCCTTGCAGGACGTGCGGAAATCGCTTGAATGCGTGCGCGAGGCGTATGAGCTGGGGGGTGCGGAGGATTCCGGGGTCATTGCGACGCTGGCGCAGGCGCTCGCCGCAAACGGCGAAGCGCCGCAGGGATTGCGCTTTCTGGAGCGACTGTACGAGGGAAAGCTCAGCTTCGAGGCGCGTTCCGCCCTGGCCCATCGGATACAGGAATTCCGCGCGCAACACCACTTGGGCCATGTATGGGAATTCGCGGATCAGTACGGGGACGTGATCTTCGAGGCCGTGTCTCCGAAAGACATCGAGAAGGCGCTTCGGAGCGGCACGATTGTCCTCGGCGCGAAATGCCGGCGCGACCGCATTGGCGAATGGCGGCCCGCGGAGGACGTCCTTGCCGCCGAGCTTCCGGAGCTTGCCGCCCTGTTCAAGGCGGCTCCGGCCAAGGGAAAGCCGGGCCTCTGGATAGTGCTGGCGGTCCTCGCGATAGCGGTGGCGGCTGCGCTGGCGCTGATGTTCCTGCGCTAGGCGGGCCGCATGCGCTTGACGCAGAAACAGGAAAGCCTGCTTGCACGCTTCGTGCGTGAAGTGAACAGCCATCTTCCGGAGGACTTGCCCGAGCGTGCGCGTGAGCGGGGTTTCGTCCGCCTGCAATCGCGCATGGAGCGCGAACTGAACGCCGCAGACGGGGACTCCATCCACGACGAGGATGTCGCAGCGCTGATCGAACGGCTTGGGGATCCCGCGGAAGTGGCGGCATCGTTTGCCGCGCGGCGGACGGCGCCCGGCACGCTTCAGCTTGCGCGGGAAGACCGGGTCTGGCTGGGGGTGTGCGGAGGGCTCGCCGAATACCTCGACGCGGCTCCCTGGCTCGTGCGCGGCTTCGCATTCGTGCTGGGCCTCACGACCGGACCGCTGGCGCTTATCGCCTATCTCGCCCTGTATGTTTGGCTGCGCCTCGCCGGGGGCGAGGAGGAGCCGAGGATTGCCAAGGCCCGCGTTCTCGGACGAGGCTTCGGCGCGGTGGCCCTGGCGTTCGCCTTGCACTACGGCAGTCAATACGCGGTGCGCGGCATCTACTATATCGAAGAGCAGTATCTGCATCGTCCCATTCCGGAACTGGGCGACTGGGCCTGGCTCCATGTCCGCGCGGGCGAATTGTTCTTCTGGTCGCTGGCCCTCTGCACGCCCCTCGCCGTGCTGAGCGGGCTGCCCCTGGCCAATGCGTGGGATTACAGCCTGAAACGCATCGTTCAGGCCCTGCTTGCCCTCTACGGCGTTGTCCTCTCCTTTGGCATCGCCTCCATTCTCACCGGACTCATCCTCGACTTCGTGAAGGAATTCACGGGCTGAATCCGTGGCCTCGCCGCGGGCCGGCGCCCGCCGTTGATCGTGGCGGCTGCTCCGTGTCATTGTTTCGCCGTCATGCCGCAGTCCATCGAGAGAGCGCATCGAAGCTATCCGTGGCAGCGCCGGCGCCGCCGTTCGCTGTACATCTTTTGCGTTGCGCTTGCAGCGCTTGCCGTGCCCATCGCGCTGTCGCGGCTGCACCGCGGCCACGCGATTCGCGCGCTGCTCGAAGCGGGCCGCTCCAAAGGGCTCCCGGCCACGCTTGAGGAATTGGGCGCCTGGCACTCCCCTCCTCCGCAAGGGCCCAACGCCGGCGACCTCTATCGGAGTCTTCCGGGAAATGAAATGTACGATGTGTCTTCGTATCAAATCACTTTCCTGATTGAAGCGACCGGAAATGCGCCTCCGCGCCGGGGTTTGGGGAAAGATGTCTACAGCAATCTCGAGCGCATGTTGTCCCCGTATCAGGAGATATTGTCCGTTTCTCACGAGGCTGCGCACTGCGAGACATGTCTTGTGGTTCCGGATGATCCGCGGAAGGAGATTTTTGACTGGACGTTTCTGCGGAACATCCAAAGCATCGAGCGAATGCACACGGCGGAGGCGATGATGCACGCCGGACAAGGGCGATCCAAAGAGGCTGCGGAAGCCATCGTGTCGATGGCGGCCCCGCTTGCCTGCTTTCGGGAACAATACCTATGGCCGCTGCAGACATTCGTCTTTCGCCAGCATCAGGCCATTGCGCAGGTTCTTGAACACGCGTTGAATGCCCTCGCGTTTGACGACGAAGACCTGGCGTGCCTTGACGAAACCGTGCTGCGCGCACTTTCTCCGGATGCCATCGTACGCACGATCGCGGGCAGCCGGCTCGAAATCCTTGATGAGTCCGCACATCCGGAACTGCTGATCAACCCCGAGGAAATGCGCGGGTGGCAGCAGGACCGCCTGCATAAGAGTGTCCTGTTCGGCGCACTTCGCGCCAAGTCGCTCCTGGGGATGGACACAGAGGATGCGGCCGGCTTCATCCGGGATACGGATGCGTTGATTGACGCGGCGCGCACGTCCACGGCCGCGTTGCTGAAGACGGGCCAGGCGCTTCGCTTGAGCGCGAACGGCATACGACAGGACATGGCGCTTCGGCGCGTAATGACGGATCGGATGATCCGGACAAGCGAACTCTTCGTACAGTCCGTGGCTCACATGCTGCTCGTGCGGACCGCGATCGCAGCGGAGCGATATCGCATCGGCCATGGGGCATTTCCGGTCACGCTTGCCGATCTCGTGCCGGGTTATCTTGATCATCTGCCCGGCGACCCATTTCTGGAAGGGGAGCCGCTGCATTATCGTACACTGGAGGGGGGTTATCTCTTGTACAGTGTGGGGCACAATCACCAGGATGAAGGCGGGACAGACCCGCAGAACATCTACATGACGAATCAGGGCGACGTGGTCTTCCGGGTCGAACGGGGAAACGGAACGTAAGGGGGCAGGACTGCTCGTCTTGAAATCAGGATTGATCGTATTTCGGGTCGTATGTCATTAGACGCCGGAAGTTTCTTGCATGAACCACACGCCCAAGCGAGCCTATCCCTGGCAACGCCGCCGCCGGCAAGTCCTGCTGCTAGTTGCGTCCCTCGGTGTCTTTGTCGTGTTCCCCTTGATCGCGTACCGCTGGACCGCCAGCGACCGCATACGCGAGGCGTTCGAATCCGCACGGGCCGCCAAGCTGCCCATGTCTGTCAAGGATCTGGCCACGTGGGCGCCGGCCCAAGCCGCGAAAGAGGACTCCGAGGGTACGGAGGCCGCAGCGGTGGCGGAGAATCCGCCTGGGGCAGACACGGCCTCCCCAGCGATCCCGCAATCCCCTCCCCCGCTCCCGGGCGGGGTGCAAGTTCCGGGGAAGACGCTGGCCGCGGCAATCCCTGCGTTGTACCGGCTCCTGAGTCTCCCCCTGGAAACCCCCGAGGAAATGGACTCGTTGCGTAACTTGAAGAAGGAGCCCGGGACACGGCGACTGGAGGAGACGGAACGTGAAACATTGCGCAAGCTTCTCGCGGGCCGCCAAGAGGCGATGCGGGCGGTGCACGAAGTCTCGCATCGGCCGCCCGGCCGCTTCCCCATCGATCTGAGCCGAGGCCGGAATCCGGATTCATCACATGTCAAGGCGGTGGCCGAGGTGCTCCGATATCTTGATTATGAAGCGCGGCTGGAGGGAGAGGATGGGAACACAGACAAGGCTGCCGAAGCACTCCTGACCGGGTTCCGGGTTGCGGACACGATGCGCAATGAACCCGTCATTTACTCCCACATCTTCTATTGCCGATGCGTGGCCAATCTCGCAGAAGCGTTGGGGCACGTGCTGTCGCGCTGCACGCCCGCCGATGCGCAGCTTGCGAAACTCTCGACGGCTTTCGCAAAGGCAGAAACGCCGCAGACGCTCACGAATGCCCTGATCACCGAGCAGGCCATGGGCATCTCCCTCTATGACGATCCGGAATTTCAGCGCCAAATCACCGAAGGAATGCACATGCCCCTGGACGATTATGTTCCCGGGGCCACCACGCTCCTCATGCAGGGCATGGGTTCGCTGGGCCGGAACGACCTGGACAAAGCGCGCTACGTCCGCATGATGAGCGGCGTGATTGAGGCCTCACGCCACCCCGCGCACGAGATGACCGCCCGCGTCGACGGCATGATCCGGGGACCCTGGGCCTCGCAGCACTGGCTGCCGCGCCCCTCCGACAGTCTCGCAAGCGCCCCCTGGATGATCCGCGCCTACGCGGAACTGCTCACTACGGTTCGCGCCGGGGTCATAGCCTCGGCCATGGAACGATACCGGCTGGTAGGCGGCTTTACACCCGAGTACCTGGACGGCCTCATCCCCGCCTTCCTCGACAGCATCCCCCTGGACCCCTTCGACGGCAAGCCGTTGCGCTTCCGGCGCGAAAACGCCGACTATCTCGTCTACGGCATCGGCATAAACCGGACCGATGACAATGGAAAATCGGGCGACGGCCCGCATCGGCGCACCGGGGATATTGTCCTGCGCGTGGAACACTGAGTATCGCCCTGTACCACGACACCGGCACCCGGCCCCGCCTCCATGGGCGATGCAGGCAGGTCCAGAATACCTGTGGTTCTCTTCGCCCGGCGCTTATGCTAAGATGCCGCCCGGGTCCTGGCACGATTGAACGTTTCCAAGATCTGCACTATTACGGCATTCCGAAGAACAGCGTTGAGCGGGGGCGTGCAGACACATGGCCAAAGTCAAGTGCAACGGCGGCAAATCTCCCGTGACGTGGACGCCATTGGGCGGAAGTCCGGTGAGCCGCATCTTCATGAAGTCCGGTGGGACATTCTTCCAGCGGGCATGCAGGGCACGCGGCCAGGGGGGCGCAGAAAAT
>CAILVY010000269.1 GCA_903837785.1 Candidatus Hydrogenedentota bacterium | reverse complement strand
GCCCTGCACCTCTGGCGCGGATGGCACCGCGCAGGGCGACTTGCTCAGGGCTTCGGCCACGGAGACGCCCGGGGCCCTGGCCCATCGGAGCGCGGCGAGATACGTGCGCACGAGGATGGCATCGCCGTGCATCGACATGTCGGCGGCGGTGACAATCCCGGAGATGCCGGTCTGCATCTGGATCTGCCCCACTTCCTCCAGAATGGCGGTTGAATCGGGGAGATGCGGGGCTGCGGCACGAAAAATGTAGCTGATGCCGCCATCGCGGCCCGCGCTGTCTTTCGTGAGGAGATAGAAGTCCTCGGTTGCAGGATCGACGATAAACGCCTCGCAATTGAAGACTGTGGCGGGCGCCAGTGGGTATTGCAGCGGAAAGCGTTCCACGCCGTGGAGGGTCTGCGTAACGGGGGATTGCTCCAAATCGACAAAAGGCTCGGGCACCCGGTAGATCGTGGATTGAAGATGCACGAAGTTATTGTCCCCCACGTCCGCGAGATAGAGTCTGTCCGCGCTGAGCGACGGGCCGGGAGCAAGGGCCATGTCCTCCCAGTCACGATTGACGGCGCCGTCCAGCGTGTAGGTTCCCAGGAAGGCCCCGTCGCTGCGCACGGCATAGACGGCCGGGGCGCCACCCGAGTCATTGTGCGCCCAAAGCACGCCGGGATGCCGCCGGCTTGTCGCGAGCCCGGAGATCTCATTCAAGACCGGCTCGGCGGGCGTGCCCATAACGACGCCGTTCTGGAATTGGGGGCAATCCGCCGCCGTGGATAACCCTGCGGCAAGACCGCTCAAACACACCGCAATGGCCCGCATCCTGAACATCGTGCTCTCTCCCATCCCCCGTTGTGCTCCTGGGGGCCAGTATAGCACGGGGCAAATGCCGGGGGTATTCGGTTGTACGGGCCGGCAGGTTTGAAGCAGGAAGTTCATTCATCACAAAGGGCACGAAGAACAAGAAGAACCCGCGCATCGGTTTCAGTTCTTCGGCCGGACGCCGCGCGGTGTGGTTCAGAGCACGTGTACGAGGGCGTGCCGGAACTGGCCGAGATAGCGCCCGTTCCAGGTTACGCGGAACGGGACGACATACTGGCCCTTGGGGGCGTCCGGCGGGACGCGGAGCCAGATGCGTGCGGCCGCATCGGGATTCGGGCTCGATGCGTCGTTCCAGCCTTCAGTGCGCGCGGGGACGGACACGTTCGCAGAACTTCTTTCCGTGTCCCAGGTCCAACCTTCGGGCAGAACGGGTTCGACGGCCGCTTTGGCCGCTTGCGGGCCGTGGTTAGTGAATTGAGCGTCCACGGCGCAGATGGAGCCGGGGAAGGCATCTTGATCGTAGGGATAGAGACGCACCCAACCGGGGTCGAGCGCGAAGTTGGGGTCTTCCCAGGGCGTAAGTTCCGCGACGAGGCGCTCACGGTCGGCCAGGGTCCGGTCCATCGTGTCGAGTTCTTCCGGGGTAAAGGCAAATGCGCGGGCCTGATGCTGATTGATGATGTAACCCGGCTGAAGTTCGCGCCAGAGGGCGAGGCAGCGGCGGAACCCGCGGCCTTTGCCGAGGAAGGAGCGGTTGCCGCAAGTGTAGTCGTCGAGACCGCTGGGGGCGCCGGAGTCTCCCGCGAAGAAGACTTTCTGTCCAGATGTTTCGACGAGCAGGCCGCTGTGATAGAAGCTTTGTCCGGGGAAATGGAAGGCCGTCAACTGGAATTCATGCCAGGTCCAGGACTCGCCGTTGGCGGTAGCACGGGCGACGGGCGCGCCGCAGGGAGAGATGCACGGAAGGAAGAAGCGTTGCGGGTGTTCAATGACTTCGGCGAGATGGCGGTCGGTCATAATGGGGCATGCGAGGGAGTTGGCGAGCCGCTGGAGCGAGTCGACGTGGTCGTCGTGATAATGCGTGACCCAACACGCATCCACGCCGGATATCCTCTTGTCGTGTTTCCATTCCTGGAGGGTGTCGAGGACGGAGTCCTTGCCACAATCAATCAGCAAGGCGGCGCCGGTTTCCGAGATCACGGCGAAGCTCGTATAGTCGACACGCTGCACCCAGGATGGCGGGCCGGCGGTGGCGGCGGGCTTCATGCGCATCGGATCGTCTTTAGTCTCATCGAGCAGGTGCGGGAAGTAGAAATTAAGGGCGGAGATCGCCGTGTAGTTCCTCCACAGGGCATCGAGCCGCGTTTCGAGCAGCGTTGTGGCGGCTTTGGGGTCGTTGATGGGCGCGCCGTGCGAGGGCACAAGGATAGCAGCGCCGGAGGTGGCGAGCTTGTGGAGGCTGGCGACCAGTGCGGGACGGTTGCCCAGGAAGCCATGATAGTCCCCCACGTTTCCAAAACCTTTCTGCAGCGAGTACAGCTCCCAGATCTGACCGGGTCCATACAGCGCGTCGCCGGAGAAGCACACGGCGCTTCCGCTTCCTTCCAGGAGATAGGAAACGCTTCCGGTGGTCGCGCCCGGGGTGTCGAGCACACGAATCGTCAGGCCGCGCCAGGCGATCGTGTCGCCTTCCTTCAGCGTGCGGGCGACCTTGACACTGCGCGCGAGCACTTCCGGCCCCGGCTGGGCATGATAGAGGTGCCAACGGTTCCTCCAGTCCGCCCAGTACGCTTCGACATTGTCGAAGAGCGCGCGTTCGTTCCCGGGAACCGCCAGTTCCGCGCCGCGGGCAACAAAGGCTTCGGCGCCGGCCGTGTTGGCGCGGCGGTGCTGGGTGCACAGGATCATTTCAACCGATTGCACGCCCAACGCGGCAAGCCGATCCGGAGTAACCGAATCACAGCAGTCAATCAGGAGCGCCCGGCCGTCGCGGACGAGCACTCCGGTGTTGACAGCGCCTTCCAGGACAAAGAGGCCCGGTTGGAGTTCCAGCGGTTTCGGCGGAACGGACGTGTCCTTGGAAGCGGCGTCCTGTCCGGCTTGGGCCATGCCGGCGCATCCCATAACCGCCAAGCACCCCATCCAATGCCTCCAAGCGCTTCGCTTCATGCGGGCTTCCTCTCTGTTGCCGCTTGCTGGATTCTAGAACAGATCGGGGCTCAAACTCGACATAGGCGCCGGGGGAACCGGTAAAAGGGGCAAAGGCGAGGAAGATTCCGGGCTAGCAGAGCGTTAAAAGCAGAGTAAGTGTAGCTGTTTTCTTTGGCGCCCCTTGACAGGGGGGTGCGGGTGTGCCTACTCTTATCGTTCCGGCTGCGCATAGGCCCGGAGTTGGGTAAAGGAGTTTGTGCTTTGTCCGCGATAGAGACCGGAACGGTTGGGATTGTAGAGACCCGGTATTACACGTTCGCCGAGCCGCCGCACGAGATGGTTCTGGAAAGCGGGGCGAAACTGGGACCGGTGACGCTTGCGTATGAGACGTACGGCTCGCTGAATGCGGAGCGGTCCAACGCGATTCTTATTGCCCATGCGTTGTCGGGCGATGCGCATGCGGCGGGGAAGCATCACCAGGACGACCGGAAATTCGGGTGGTGGGAGGAGATGATCGGCCCGGGCCGGGCTTTCGACACGGACAAGTACTTCGTCATTTGCTCGAACGTTCTCGGCGGATGCATGGGATCGACCGGGTCGAGTTCCGTGAATCCGGCGACGGGCAAGCCGTACGGGCTGGATTTCCCGTTCGTGACGATTGGGGACATGGTTCGTGCGCAGCGGGAACTGATTCGGCACTTGGGCATTGATCGGCTCTTGGCGGTGGCGGGCGGTTCGATGGGCGGAATGCAGGTGCTTGACTGGGCAACGCGTTATCCGGAGTTGCTGCAGGCGGCGCTGGTGATCGCGACGTCGTATCGGAACGGCGCGCAGCAGATCGCGTTCCACGCGGTGGGCCGACACGCGATTCAGGCGGATGAGGAGTTCAAAGGCGGGGATTACTACGAGAAAGAATCGCCGGCGAACGGGCTGGCCATTGCGCGCATGCTGGCGCACATCACGTATCTCTCGGACGAGTCGATGAGTGCGAAATTTGGCCGCAGCCTTCGGGGCAATGGCACGCTGCGCTTCGACCTGGGCAAGGAGTTTTCGGTTGAAAGCTATCTGGATCATCAGGGCGAGCAGTTTGTAAACCGCTTCGACGCGAACACGTATCTGTACATCAGCAAGGCTATCGACTACTTCGACATCTCCGCGCAGTACGGGTCGCTCGATGCGGCCATGGGCCGGGTCCAGGCGCGGACGCTCGTACTATCGTTTTCCTCCGACTGGCTGTATCCGCCGGAACAATCGGAAGAAATCGTGTATGCGCTGACGCGCCAGCAGAAGGATGTCACGTACTGCAACATAGAGTCCGGCTTCGGCCACGACGCGTTCCTGCTCGAATTTGACACGATGACGCCGGTGATCGAGGGATTCCTGAAGCACACGATGCACCCGGAACGGCCCTGCAAGCGCTGCTCGGACAACAAGTCCAAGGTCACCCTGGAGCCGCCAGCCGTGGCGCCGCACAGCATCTACACAGGCCGCCGCGTGGACTATGACATGATCTGCGATCTCGTGGAGGAAGGGACACGGGTGCTGGACGTCGGGTCCGGCAGCGGCGAGTTGTTGTGCCGGCTGAACCGCGACCGCAAGACGCGCGGCCTGGGCCTCGAACTTTCGCAGGACCACGTCGCGAGCGCCATCGGGTGCGGCATTTCGGTCGTGCAGGCGGACATTGACCGGGGGCTCGGGGCGCTGCCGGATCAGAGTTTCGATTACGCCATTCTCAGCATGACGCTGCAGGTGATTCAGAAGCCCGACCTCGTCTTGAAGGAGATGCTGCGGGTGGGCAAGAAGTGCATCGTGAGCTTTCCGAACTTCGGGCTCTGGCGCGTGCGGGTGAAGACGCTGATGCAGGGCCGTGCGCCCGTCACGCGCAATCTTCCCTACTCGTGGTATCAATCGCCGAACCGGCACGTGTTGTCGATCAAGGATTTCCGCAGTTTCTGCGAACAGCTCGGCATCCGGATCGAGAAGGAGCTTCCGCTCACGGCGGACGGCGTGGCACCGATCTGGCCCAACCTCTTCGCGGAAGAGGCGGTCTACGTGATCAGCGCGGGAAAGTGATGGGGCCGGACGCCCCGTGACGGCGTCATCCAAAGGTTGACCCGGGGTGGCGGATTTTCACATCGTTGTGGTCTTTGTCCGTCTCTGGGTACACGCCCCACTCCAATCACGACCCTGAAGGGGTCACATATGTCTCCGCCCAAGTTGATGGAACTCTTTGTTACACAGCCCTTTCAGGGCTGAGGTTTTGGGGGCGGGGTTGACCCGGGGTGGCGGACCTTCGGTCCT
>CAILVY010000268.1 GCA_903837785.1 Candidatus Hydrogenedentota bacterium | reverse complement strand
CCGCGCCAGCGCCGGGGCCGCCGGCGAGAGGCGATGCAACTGCTCCAGCGGCGTGCCATTGGCGTGCTTCAGGCACTTCAAGGTCAGCGTCAACGAAGGCAGCTTCTCCCCGTATTCCACCGCCTGCAAATGCCGCAGGCCGATGCCCAACTCCTTGCAGAACTCCCCTTGCGTCAGTTTCCGATGATGGCGGACCAGACAGAACAACCCGCGCATCAACCGCGCGTCCTCCTTATCCTGACTCGGCTTCATGGCCCGCCACGATACCCGCCCCGCCCGATTTCGGGAACGCTCTGCCAGAGCACATTTTTTCAGAGGGGGAATAACAGCGATGTGAATCAGACAAAGGCCTGTTGGGTGCAGATTGTCCGTCCGACTTGCAAAGCTTCGTAGGTTTGTGAGAATCTAGCTTTGCGGGAAGGCCAACATGATTGGACGGCTATACATCTTCGCGGTGGTCGTGATGGTGGGAACGACGATATTCTCCACGAATCCACAGGCGGCGGAAACTGATGATGCCGTCGAGAGGATTCACACTGCCGTTGCAAATGACAATGAAGCGGAGGTGAGGAAGTTGTTGACGGAACATCCTGGACTTCTAAATGCCAGGAATGCTCGCAATCCCCGGACTCCGTTGCATACAGCAGTCATGTGCAGTTGGCCGAAAATGGTGAAGCTGCTTTTGTCATTCCGTGCCGATGTCCATGCAAGATGCACCGATTCATGGGAGGAAGATGTAAGCGCGCTTCACTTGGCTACGAGCCGCTACAATGCAGTGGAGATGATCCGATTGCTGCTGGCGCAGAAAGCCCGAATCAACGCCAGAGCTAAGGATGGCTCCACGCCGCTGCATTCTGCTATGAAGGCCGAATTGGGTTCATTGTTCAACGCCCAAGAGAAGAAAGACGTGGTAGAATTCCTTCTGGCAAACGGAGCGGATGTGAACGCCAAAGGCCCTCAGGAGGGAGCCACTCCTCTATACCTTGCGGTTCGGCGGGGCGAGAAAGATATTGCGGCGGTTCTTTTGGCGCATGGGGCGGACATTGAGGGCCGGGGCACATTTGGCACGGCATTAGAAGTAGCTGTTATCGAACGGAACAAGGATATGGTGGAGTTCCTGCTCGCACACGGTGCTGATGTCAACGCCGACCGGAATAGGGGTTTTACACCACTTCACCGGGCGGCAGAATCGGCGAACAAGGAAATCGCAGCCCTCTTAATTGATCACAAGGCGGATGTGAACGCCAAAGATAAGTATGGGGACACCCCGCTGCACACGGCTGCCGGCCGCAGTGGTGCCGATGTGCTGGAGGTTCTAGTGACTCATGGGGCGAGCATCCAAGCCAAGGATAACAACGGGCGCTCGCCCTTGCACCGAGTCCGGACGAAGACAGCAGCGGAAGTGCTCTTGAAACACAATGCCGATGTCCATGCCAGGGACAAAGACGGCTTCACACCTTTGCATTGCAACCATAACCGCGCCGTGACGAGGTTGTTGCTTGCGCATGGAGCCGACATACACGCCAGAGCCAATGACGGTGCCACGCCGTTGCACTGGTGGGGGTCGAAGGACCAACTGGAGTTTCTTTTGGCGAACAAGGCGGACATCAATGCAAGAGACAAGAATGGCGCGACGCCGTTGCATCGGGTTCTGGACTGCAAGTATCCATGGTCCGATCCGGATGACGAATTGGATGTCGTCAGGATTTTCTTTGACCATAAAGCCGATTTGACGATTCGGGACAACAAAGGAAGAACTCCATTTGACTTGGCGGTGCGGAACAAACGCGCCCCCGTCATTCGGTTCTTCAAAGACCCAAATTACAAAGAAGTGGTCAATGTCTCTGAACTGATTGCGAAGCTCAATGAGCCGGACTGGGAGAAAAAGGAACCTGTGCATCGCCAGTTGCGCCGCCTTG
>CAILVY010000267.1 GCA_903837785.1 Candidatus Hydrogenedentota bacterium | reverse complement strand
CTGCGCGAGGAGTTCCCGGAGATCGCCGATCATGTCCACATTCAGTTGCCCGATGAGAAGAGCCGCCGCGTGGGTCAATCCATCGCCGCGGCCAGCCTGCCGGTGCTCGGTTGATACGTTTGAAGAGAAAGGA
This sequence comes from Candidatus Hydrogenedentota bacterium, assembly GCA_903837785.1. Taxonomy (GTDB): domain Bacteria; phylum Hydrogenedentota; class Hydrogenedentia; order Hydrogenedentales; family CAILVY01; genus CAILVY01. The sequence goes on along the minus strand of CAILVY010000267.1, from coordinate 15,972 downwards.
GAGCGCTATGAAGTTCAATCTGGATACGGCGGAGTTGTTCATCCCCGATGGCCTGCCCGAGCCTGAGGCGATGGCGCGCACGACGCATCTCGCCGTGGCCGCCCATCAGGACGACATCGAGATTATGGCCTGCGATGGCATTCTCGTGTGTTATCAGCGCCCGGATAAATGGTTCACGGGCGTGGTCGTCACGAATGGCAGCGGGTCGCCGCGCAGCGGCCTCTACGCGGAGTACAGCGATGCGGAGATGATGGCCGTGCGCCGCCGCGAACAAAGGAAGGCCGCGGTGGTCGGCGAATTCGCCGCGCTCGGCCTGCTCGACTATTCCAGCGGCGCCATCAAGGACCACACGAACAAGCAGGCCGTCCAGGACCTCCTGGCCCTGCTCGAGGCCACCCGGCCCGGGATCGTGTACACGCATAACCTCGCGGACAAGCACGACACGCACGTAGGCGTGGCCTTGCGGCTCATCGAGGCGATCCGGCTGTTGCCCCCGGCCATCCGCCCGCAGAAGCTCTACGGCTGCGAAGTCTGGCGCGATCTTGACTGGATGATCGACGAGGACAAAGTGGCCTTCGACGTCTCCGCGCACGAGAATCTTCAGGCCGCCCTCCTCGGCGTCTTCGACTCGCAGATTGCGGGCGGAAAACGCTATGACCTCGCCAGTCTCGGCCGGCGCCGCGCCCACGCGACCTACCACGCTTCGCACGGCGTTGACGAAACCACCGGCACAACCTTTGCCATGGACCTCACCCCCTGCATCCAGGATCCGGCGAAGGACCCGCAGGAACTCGTCGCGGAACATCTTGGCCGCTTCGCCGCGGAAATCGGGGCGCGATTCAAGAAGCTCCTTTGACAGACCCGCAGCAAACTCGAAGCCCCCGGGCCGCTGCCGGCCTCGGGGGCTTCGTCTCTCTTGGTCATTGGCTCAGGCCTGGACGCCGTTCTCCCTTGCCACGAGCAGGTTCGAACGGATCAGCGCTTCGAAACTCCCGCAATCGGCCCACCACCCCGGCAGCACTTCGAAAGTCATGTTGCCGCGCTGGATGTAGGCATTGTTCACGTCCGTGATTTCGAGTTCGCCCCGCTTGCTCGGCTTCAGGGTCTTGCAGATCTCGAACACGTGGTTGTCATACATGTAGATGCCGATGACCGCCAGGTTTGTCACGGGGTTGACCGGCTTCTCGACGATGTTGATCACCTTCTCGCCGTCCAGCTCCGCCACGCCGAACTCCTGCGGATTGGGCACTTCCTTCAGGAAGATCTTCGCCCCTTCCGGCTGCCGCTCGAAATCGTCCACCGCCTTGCGGATCGTGCCCTGAATGAAGTTGTCGCCGAGGATCACGACCACTTTGTCCCCGCCCACGAAGTGCTCGCAGAGGGCCAAGGCCTGCGCTATGCCGCCTTCGCCCTTCTGATACGTGTAATGCAGTTCCTTCAGGCCGAAATCCTCGCCATTGCCCAGGAGCCGCAGGAACTCGCCCGCGTTGTTGCCCCCGGTTACGAGCATGATGTCGGTCACCCCCGCATCCACGAGGGTCTTGATCGGATAGAAAATCATCGGCTTGTCATAAACCGGCAGGAGGTGTTTGTTCGTGACCCGTGTCAACGGCAGGAGCCGCGTCCCCAGTCCCCCAGCCAAAACCACACCCTTCATGGCAGTCCCTCCTTCTTGTTGCCGGAATTATGCCTGAGTTTCCCCCGGTCCGCAACCGCAGCGCCCGGCCGCAGCGGTTCCCGCAATAGAACGCGGATAACGCGGATGGGGACGGATCAGAAGGTTCCCATGGGTCTCTGCTCCGTCCCCATCCACGTTATGCGCGTTTGAATTCGTCCCGGGCAGCGGCCCTCCCACTATTTCAGAAGGCCGTTGCTCACGAAATCCTTCAGACGATTCTGGATGATGTCCGAAGTCTTGTTGATATTGTCATCGATCTCCGGCGACAGGGCGCTCAACGCCGTAAGAATGCCGCGCGCCTCGCCAATGCCCTTGTTGATTGCGCCGCCGATGAAATCGGCAAAGGCCTGCCGGCCCTCTTCCGTGTCTTCGAGGCCGTGCTGCTTTGCGTACTTGTCCCAGAATCCCAAGGCAAAACCCACAATCCGATCTGCGGTGGCGTCCGGCGACGTGTCAATCTCGGCATCCTCCGGCAGGCCCAATTCCTTGCGGGCGTCCGAGACGACCGAGCGCAGCTTGTCCAGGGCGCGCTCGACGACCATGTTCATGGCGTCGTTGTTGCTGACGGCTTTTCCCTTGCCAAATTCCACGACATCCTTTGCGGACGCCTTGCTCCCCTGAGCGGCTGATTTCGGTTTGGCCAGCAACCCGGCGGCCTCCGGCAGATCGTTATTGAGCGCAGTGATGGATGTGAGCATGTTCGTACCCTCGTGAGTGTATCCCATTGTCGATTGGCGTCTAACCCGTCGCTATCGGTATTATCGGCAGGGTCGCGTCCGCACTTTAGCAGGAAATTCGAGGCTTGCGGCGTTGCCGGGGCCGGACGCGGCGCAGAATCAAGGAATGGCCATGCCCATCGCTGAAGAAGACCTGGAATACACGTTCTTCCGGAGCTCCGGACCCGGCGGACAGAAGAAGAACACCACGGACTCCTCCGTCCGCCTCAGGCACCTCCCCACCGGGCTCGTCGTCATTGCCACCGCCTCCCGCTCGCAGTTCCGGAACAAGGAGGCCGCCCTCGCCGAACTCGAACGGCGACTTGCCCTCCGCGCACGCCGCAAGAAGCCCCGCGTCCCCACGAAAGCCACCATCGCCTCGCGCCGGAAGCGCCTCGAGGACAAGCAGCAACACGCGCAAACCAAACGCCTGCGGCGAACGCCCGGGAACGAGGAATAGCCGCCTCGGCGGAGCCCGGCCAAAGCCCAGGTGAGGACTCTGCCTGCATGCTTTCTTCCTCCCCCCCTCCCGCGGGTATAATGCGCCGGGACGAGGTTTCCGATGAAGCCGTTACGGGAATGGAGAGACGCCCTGGCCGGTGCCCGCAATGACGCGGTGCAGCGGGTGGAGGGCCGCGAGGGGCTGCCCACGCTGAAAGTGGGCGCCATCTTCCTGCACAGCCGCTATCAGCCCGAGCAGGAAGCACGGCGCCTCCTCGATTCGGCCGCACTGGATCCGGCCCGGCCGGTTCTCGTGATCGGGCTGGGCTTGGGCTATCACGTCCAGGAACTGCTCTCCCGGCACATGGACGTGGCCGTCGTGGAACCCGACCCCGCCGTCGCCCGCTTCGCGCTGGACGGGCCGCTGAAGGATGCGGCGCTTCCGCTCGGCGTCGGCGCTCCGGAGGCCATCACAGACGCACCGGCCTTCCGCGCCTTTGCGCGGCGGCTGCCGCAAGTGCTCGTGCATCCGCCCACGGCCCGGCTGCACCCCGGCTACGCCGAAGCCATCGAAGCGTCACTCTCCCGGGAAGCCCTTGGCGGACAGCATCTGAACGTGGCCATCGTCGGCCCGCTCTACGGCGGCTCGCTTCCCATTGCCGGCTATCTTGCGGACGCCTTTCGCAAGCTCGGCCATCAGGCCCTGCTCGTCGACAACCGCATCGCCTGGGACCTCTATCAGTCGGTCGCCTCGGGCGTCGAGAACAAGAAAGCCTCGGGTCAGCTTACGGGCCTGCTGACGAATTTCCTCGCCGAGTGGTGCTACGCCCGCGTGGCGGAATTCAATCCCGAGATATGTATCGTCATCGCCCAGGCGCCCGTGGGGCCGGGATTTCCCGCGCGCCTCGCCAAGCACGGCATCGTTTCGGCCTTCTGGTTCGTCGAGAACTGGCGCCATCTCCCCTACTGGAAGGAGATTGCGCCCGGCTACGACTGTTTCTTCCACATCCAGCCGGGCGAATTCGACGAGAAGCTGGACGAGATCGGCTGCAAGCATCACGCGTTCGTACAGACGGCCTGCGATCCCGCCATTCACCGCCCCGTAACATTGGCTGAGGCCGAGCGTGCCGAGTTCGAATGCGATCTTTCCTTCGCGGGGGCCGGCTATTACAACCGCCTGCAGCTCTTCCGCGGCCTCACGGACTACCGTTTCAAGATCTGGGGGGTCGACTGGGCCGAACGCGAACTCGCCAAGTGTCTCGTGGGCGGTCCGCGCCGCTTCGATTCGGAAGCCTTCATGAAGATTGTGGCCGGCTCGAAGATCAACCTGAACCTCCACTCGAGCACAAGCCATGACGGGGTCGATCCGAAATGCGACGCCATCAACCCGCGCGTCTTCGAAATAGCCGCCGCGGGCGGCTTCCAGGTCTGCGACCCGTGCGTAGGACTGGAAACGCATTTCGATTTTGAGACGGAACTGCCCGTCTATCGCGATCTGAAGGGGCTCCGCGCGCTCATCGACCACTATCTCGCACATCCTGAAGAACGCGCCGCCTTCGCCCAACGGGCACAGGCCCGCGCGCTCCGCGATCACACGTACGAGCAGCGCGCGCAACACATGCTCGACGTTCTCTTCGCGGCGCACGGCGCGCGCATTCTCCGGCGCGGCCTCCGCATCCAGCGCACTGTCGGCGAGACGCTCGATCGCGCCGGCGCGGACACGGAACTCGGCCGGTGGCTCGCCACGCTTCCGAAAGACCTTCCGTTTACAGAGGAGAGCCTTGCGGCATTCCTCCAGCCGGGGAACCCGGACGCGCCCTACCCCGCGAGGGTCTTCTCCTACATGAGGGAAGTCTGCGAATTCGCCGACGCACTACTGAAGGCGCCCCGATGATGCGAATCCTCATCGTACAGACGACGCGCATGGGCGATGTGCTCCAGACCTCGCCGCTCATCCAGCAGATTCGCAACGAGCATCCCGATGCGCACATCGCCGTGCTCGTCCGCCGCATGGGCAAAGCCATCGCCGAGCGGCATCCCGCGGTGAACGAAGTCATCCTCTACGACGAGGATGAACTCTTCCTGGATGTCCGTTCGAAGGACTCCGAACGCCTCCTGCGCGCCTATCAGCACACGGACCGGCGCATCCAGGAACTCGGCGCGGGCCGCTTCGATCTCGTCTACAACCTCACGCACAGCATCGCCTCCGCCATGCTCCTGAAACTGGCGGGGATTCCCCAAGTGGTCGGCGCCCACCTCAGCGAAGACTGGCACTTCGTCCTGCGCGGCCCGTGGACCACATACTTCTTCACGAGCGTGTTCAGCCGCGACTACAACGATCTCAACCTCTGTGACATCACGCGGAATTTCGCGGCGGAAGCGCCGCCCTGCCGCAAGCTCGTCTTCGAAGTGGGCCAGGAAGACGCCGACTTTGCCGGGCAACTCCTGCGCGAGCACCGCGTGGGCGAGCAGGATTTTGTCGCCTGCCTCCAACTCGGCGCCAGCGAGAACAACAAACGCTGGACGGAAGAGCGCTTCGCCGGGCTCGCCAAACTGATGGCGGCCGAATACAGCGCGAAGATTTTTCTCCTCGGCGTGAAAGAAGAGGCCGCGTTTGGCGAGGCGTTCGCGAAACACGCCCCCGGACTCGCCATCCCCCTCTACGGCAAGACAAACGTACCGCAACTCGCGGCACTTCTCCGTCGCGCGAATGTCCTTGTCACGAACGACACGGGCACGATGCACATTGCGGCCGCCGTGGGCTGCCCCGTCACGTTGATTTCCGTGGGCCACGTCCACTATCGCGAAACCGGCCCCTACGGCGAAGGCCATTGCGCCATCGAGGCCCGCCGCCGCACCCTCGGCCGCTCCGACTACGTCCCCGGCGGGCTGGAGGAACGCGATCGCATCCTGCCGGAGCAGGCGCTGCGCGCCGTGAAGCTCGTGCTCAACAACGATCCCGCGCGGCCTGTCCTCCAGTTGGAGGAGACGCCGGACCTCGCCAATATCGACCTCTTCATGACCCGCTTCTCGCCCGACGGCTATCTACAGTTCTATCCCGTAATCCGGCGCCCGCTCACGGAACGCGACTGCATCCGCATCGCCTATCGCGCGATGTGGCTCGAACACCTCGCCCAGGCCTCGAACAAGCGCACGGAGAAGGAGAGCCTGCGGCTCATGCTCCGCCACTACGCCGGCCCGGATGCGCCGACGCTCGACACGTGGTGCAAAGACTTCGCCCGTCTCTTCGATGGCCTCTCCGAGATCGCCCAGCGCGGCGTGCAGATGACCGAGCGGCTCCTGGATGCGCTCAAGAACAACAAGAACATCTCCAAGGCCAAACAACTCGTCGCCGAACTCATGGCGCTGGATGAGGAAGCGCGCGTATACAGCGAGATCAATCCCCCGTGCCGCCCCCTGATCCTCCTGGCGCGCTTCGAACGCGACAACCTCGAAGGCGCCGATCCCCTGCGGCTGGCCCAAACCACCCTCGACATCTATCGCGCCTGCTTCGCCCGCGCGCGGCTCACCGCCCGGAAACTCGGCTTGCTCGCGGAAACCTGGCGGGGACTCGCGTAGCGGATAGGCGGCGACACAGATTTACGTTATATCGTACGCTCTTGCGTGTCACGAGGCTAACGGCAGCGACTCCCATTGCGGCACTTCGGCGAGGACCACATCCTCGGAGCCCTGTTTGCTCGACGTGAAGACGATGCCGCGGCCATCGGGCGTGAAGGAACCGTGGGGGTGGTTCGTGAAGCCGTGGCCCTTGTGGCCCTGGGTCAGCAGCCGCCGCTCCTGATTCGCCATCCGAATCAGCCAGAGGTTCCGGTCGAAGTCGTCGCCCATCACCCAGTGCCCGTCCCAGGTCCCGTGTGTGTGCCAGGCCGGATACTGGGCAAGCACGTTCAGGACGCCGGAACCCAGTGTTGCCCACTCAACCCCGTGCGGCTTCTTCCGATGTTCGTCATCGTAGGGCCAGACGGTGAAGAGGGCCTTGTCCCGAGCCCACCACACCTCATGCGTCACCCACTCGTTGAAGGTTTCCTTGTAGAACGGCCGCGCGATGCTGATGCCGTCCGTAAACCACGTCCGCTGCCGCGCGTCTCCCCCGGTCTCCCAGCAGAACATCACCTCGCCCGGCGTGAACGGACTCGCCTGCACGTGCCCCATCTGGAAGTCGACCGAAGTGTACGTGCGCCAGGTCGCCGTCTTCAGATCCAGTGCGGAGATCCCCCAGCGCTTCTTCTCCTCGTACACGGCCCCGAAGTAGACCACGTCCTCGCCCGCGTCCACGGACATCCCGCCGGAGTTCCCTGCGAAACCCCGCGGCAGCGAGGCCACTTTTCGGCCTTTGTCCCGGCCCTCAAACGCCGCCACAACGTCGATCACCCACACGTCGTTGCCGTCGAGGAAGTAGCATTTCCCGCTGCGCCAGCCCAGCGAAAACGTCCGGCCCTTCTCGTCAATCAGCGGGCGAATCGTCCCGGTCTTCATTTCGAGCACATGCGGGGCATACGCGCTTCCTGCGCGCTGCGACAGAAACACGAGGTGCGTCATGCCCGGGGTCCACATCGGATGCGTCTGATAGACCACTTGATCCGACGGCCCGCCCGGCGTCAGCACGTACACGGTTGCCCCGGTCTTCTCATCCACATATCGCGGGAACACGTCCCCGAGCCGGCCGCTCCACCCGCGTCCGGTGGCACACCCCCCGGCCATCGCCGCAAGACTCGCGGCGCCTGCCTGCAGAAAGAAACGGCGCGAAACCTTCTTGCCTCTCATCGAAGTATCTCCTGCTCATGTCCCGCGACGCTAGCAGATTGCGTCCGGCGACGCCAGTTTTTGCCTGTCCGCGTTTACATCCCGCCCCGGTATTTGCTACGCTTCCGGTGTTCATGGGAGACGATTCAATGCCTGTTCCAATGCTTGATCTGAAGAAACAGTATGCGGCGATGAAACCCGAGATTGACGCTGCTGTGGCCGAAGTTTTTGCCGCGCAGCTCTTCCGTGGCGGCCCGAAGGTTGACGCCTTCGAGAAGGCCATCGCCGGCTATGCCGGCGTCCCCCACGCCTTGGGCGTATCCTCCGGGACGGACGCGCTGCTGCTGCCGCTGAAAGCCCTGGGCCTCAAGCCCGGCGAAGAGGTCATCACGACGCCGTTCACGTTTTTCGCCACCGCCGGCGCCATCGTCAATGCGGGCGGCGTGCCCGTCTTTGTGGACATCGATCCGGCTACCTTCAACATTGACGTGAACCTGATTGAATCGCAAATCACCGCGCGCACCCGCGCGATCATGCCGGTGCATCTCTACGGCCAGTGTGCCGACATGGACGCGATCCTAGCCATCGCCGGGAAGCACGGCCTGTACGTGATTGAAGATGCTGCGCAGGCCTTGGGCGCGCGTTCTCACGGCCGGCCCGCCTGTTCGATGGGACACGCCGCCGGCATCAGTTTCTACCCCACAAAGAATCTTGGGGCGGCCGGCGAAGGCGGCATGGTTGCCGCGCGCGACGAGCAGATCGCACAGACGGTCCGCCTCCTGCGCGCCCACGGCGCCGGAACCACGTACATCCACTCGCTCGTGGGGACAAACAGCCATCTCCACGCGCTCCAGGCCGCGGTGCTTGGCGTCAAGTTCCGTTATCTCGATGCCTGGAACGAGCAACGGCGCGCCAACGCCGCATACTATAACCGGGCGTTCGCTGAGCTTCCCGAAGTCGTTGCTCCAGCCACGGCCCCCGGCAACGAGCACGTCTATCATCAGTATGTGCTGCGCCTGCCGCGGCGCGATGCGGCCAAAGCGCTCTTCCAGGAGCGGGGCATCGGCTGCGGCGTGTTCTATCCCCTGCCGCTGCACCGCCAAGAATGTTTTGCGCCCTTCGGATGCGGCTTGGCCAAATGCCCCGAAGCCGACCGCGCCAGCCAGGAAGTGCTGGCCTTGCCCATCGCACCCGAACTCGAGCCCGAACAACTCGACGAGGTGATTCAGGCGGTGAAGGATCATCTGGCGCAACACTGAGGCCGGGGACCCGTCCGTGTCCGTCCACGTTCGTCCTTCTTCGCCCCCGTGTTTGTCTTTCTTCGCCCCGTCCGCGTTCGTCCTTCTTCCACCCCCCCGCGTGCGGGGGGGCTGGGGGGGTAACTCCCGCGCAGCTACAGGCGCAGCTCTCCCGCGCCTTCCGGCGCATGATTCGTCATCACCGCCTCGCCAAGTTCGCTGCGGGACAACGGCCCAGGCCGCTTGGAGGCGCGCACATACTGTTCCATTCCCATGAAATTCCGCACGGCTTCCGAGACGGCCCCGGCATCCTCCGTGCGGCAGAGCGCCAGCACCGTGCCCGCAATGCCGGCCCCGGTGAGTGAGGCGCCCAATGCGCCCGCCGCCAGCGCGCAATCCACGAGCGCATCCAAGACCGCGCTGCTCGCGCCATAATCGCCGGGACATTCCTCTACGGGGGATTCGCGCCCGGCGAGAAGCCGCAACGCCTCGCTGTCCATCCGCTGGCAGTACGGTGAGCCATCCGCGCGAAACACGCGATCGCCTTCGTGGCCCGTCGTCATCAGCAGGCCCGCCCGAACAAAGTCGCCGCGTTCCAATGCCGGCAGAAAGAGCCGGGCCCGCTCCGATTCCGCGAGTCCGAAAAGCAGCGGCCCACGCAATCCGATCGTCCTGGGGTGATGCTCCGCCGGCACGCCGCCGAAGTATCGGGCGTACGCCGCATCGAAATCCGCGAGCTCGTAGCGCGCGCGCATGGCTTCCGGAGAAAGCGACTCGGGAATCCGTTCGAGCACGTCGTAGAACACCCGCGTTCCGCCCAGGGCCTCCGGAGTGATCCGCGACAGGCGGTCCAGAGACTTCACCCGCGCCGGGTCAAATCCCATCGCCAACAATTCCTGGCGCAGGATCTCGAGTGCCATGGAATAGGCGAAGCGGTTGCGCGTGTAGGCCGCCAGTTGCGCCCCGCTAAGGCTCCGTTCCGTATACGAGTTGATCACGAGCACCCGAAGGCTGTCCGGCAAGTCCAGGTACCGCGCGCCGGAAATGTCGAAGTCCTCGGCCAGCAACGCGACGTTCACCAGCGCTCCGCGCCGTCCCAGAATCATCGCGCCCTGATCGCTCGTGCCGGTCCGGGCGCCCGTGAACCACTCCGCATCGCGCACGGCCAGAATAAGTTCATCCTTGCGAAACGACGCGCCGTTCCAGCCGAGCGCCGCAAGCAGGACCGCCGTGCAAAGCGCGTGTGACGAACTCAGCGCCGCGCCGCGGGGCAGATCACTGCCTACTACGCCCACGATCGGCTGAAACGGCCGTGCGACGACGGCGCGCCGCGCACGGAGCACCGCGCCCCGCGCATAATTCGCCCAGTCCCCCTTGCGCAGCGGCGCTGTTACGCTGGGGTGCGTGATGTACTCGCTCCAGGGCAGCGCAAAGGCGGCCTGCGCGGCCAGGGCCTCCGCATCGAAGTGCGCCTCGGGAAACCTGGGATCGATGTTGGCAAACGTGCATCGCCCATCCGCGGCGGGCGCGGACGCCACAAGCACCTCGCGCTGATGCGTCATCAGGTTAAGATAGCCGCCGTGCGTGTCGACGTGCATGCCGCGCAGGTTGATGCGGCCCGGCGCGCGAAATACGCGCAAGGGCAAATCGCCAAATCGTTCAAGAAATCGCTCGAGGACCCGCCGCAGCAGTTGCGTGCGTTGCCGGAGAACCTCCGCATCGCTTCCATAGATCGCCGCGAGCGGGCCGGCGCTGACATCGCTCTCAAGTGCGTGGAGCCAGCGGCGAACCGGCGTGCCCACGGACGGATCACTGATCATAACTCGTGCTCACCCCATACTTCTGCTTCAACTCGCGAAGCTGTCCCAGGAGTTCCGGCGTTTCGCCGTCACGCGAGATCCGGCCGATGATGGCATACGCCTTTTGGAACGCCCACTGCCGCGCGATATCCTCGTTTCCGCTCTCCGCCTTCTTCAAGTCTGCCCGGAAGATCAGTTCCTTCGTGCGTTCGAGCGCGGTCCCGGTCAGCCGCATCACAAACTCGCGGTCCTTCGCCGGGTCAAATCGCCCGTAGACTGTGACGACTTTGCCCTTGAAGAAATCGGGAATCACCCGGGGGAAGACGTTCGCTTCATGGATCTGTCCGTAATCCGCGCTCAGATTGACGAGCAGAGGTTCGTTCAGGCGTTGCATGAACCTCGGAAACTCCTTCTCGATGTCAGGAGTCTTCGGCGCCACAAACGATTCGCCCTTGTTCCGATACGCAAGCAAATCCATGAGATAGCGATCCACAGTCTCGCCGCCGCCGAACGCGAAGATCCCGTTGCGCAGATTATTCGTCTCAGTCAAGCCATTGATTATGGCCCGCGCATCCCGGACGCCGACAGTCGCCCGCCCATCGCTTATCACGACGACCTCGCTCGGCACCCCCGGCCTCGGCGTTCCCTGAAGCACCGCCTGCAACGCGCTGAAAACGTCCGTTTCTCCGCCAATCCTGGCATTGCCGAGATATGCTTTGGCCGCGGCCTTGTTCTCGTCTGTCGCCGGCACGAAATCCGGCTGAAAGCGGTCGGCCGTATCGCGGAAGACAACCACGTTAAACCGGTCCTCCGGCTTGAGCAGGGCGATCGCTGCCTGCACGCCTTTGCGCGTGGCGTTCAGTTTCGTTTGCGTGATGCTGCCCGAAGCATCCATCACAAAAGTGACGTCCTTGGGCAGCGTCTCAATCGCGCTGTCTTCCCTGGGAACGATGCGCACACGGAAATAGCCGATCTCCCCCGCGCCGGGAAGAAACGTGTCCAGTTTGATGTCCACGGCATCGTCGATAAACGCATAAGCGCTCTGCGCACGCGCCTCAATCGTTTCCTCTGCGACCGCCGCCCGCGTCATGGCCTGCTCCACGGGCGGCAGGGCATCCTTCGCAACGGATTCCGCAGTGGGCACCACGTCCTTTCCCTGGGGCATCGCCTGTTCCCGCGCCTCGAAGAACGCCGGCAGGCCATCAAAGCGCGTGGCCACTTGATCCTGATCGCCACGCGGCAGCCGAAGCGTCGGAAACTCGTTCTCGCCCAGAATGCGGTCGGGGCTGGGCCGGATCAGCTTGCGCGGCACATCAATGTTCTTGCGCGCCACCGCTTCCGTAATCTCGAGGATCTTGGCGTCGGCGATCTTGAAGGAGCTTTCGTCCGGGCTCAGATCATACTGCCGACCAACGGCGTCCGTCGCAACGCGCTCCTGGAGCTGCGGCACTTCCGAGACTTTCCCTGTCGCCTGTGCCGGCTGCACGTCGTCGCGGCCGCGACGCAGCAGATCCGTCACGGAACCCGGACGCGACGCCAAGGCCGCCTTCCCCTGTTTCGCGCCGTTGGATGCGCCTTCCGGCGGCGCCTTGGGCGCTTCGGCAGGCTCCGCGATGTGGACGCGATAGAAGCGGGCAACCGGGCTGGCGATCTGCACATTCTTCTCGACGAAGACAGTCATTCGCGGCGCCAACACAAGAAAGACCCCGTGCACGAGGAGCGAGAGCGCCAGGCTCAACGCGAATATCGTGCGCTTGCTCAACATGAAGTCTTCTTTCCAGTGGCCGTTTGAAGCCGTACGTCACTTGGGCGCAAGCTTGGCAAGCGCCTCCTTGGCCTTGGCTGCGTTCGCATGCTCTGCATAATCCGCGGCCAATTCATCGTAGGCCTTCTTCGCCTGCTCCGCGTTGCCCGCCTTCTCAAAACACTGTCCGGCGCGCCACAATGATTCGGGGGACAGTTCGGGATGCAGGAAGAGAATCGCCACACGCATGTAGCCGCGGGCTGCCTTGTCCCATTCGTTCTTGCCTTCGTACAGTTCGGCCAGCCGGAAATGGGCGCGCGCCGCCACTTCGCCCGCATTCGTGTTAGCGGCCTGCTCGTACAGTGCGAAGGCCTTCTCGACTTCCTTCTGCCCTTCGTACAACTGGGCCATGCGGAACTTCGCTTCGGCCGCCTTGCCGCTCGCGGGCGCCGTGTCGATCACCGCTTGATAGCGCGCAATGGCTTCTGCGGGCTGGCCGGCCTTCTCGCTGCATTCGGCAATCAGGAAACGGATCCGCTCGGGATTGGGATAATCCGGCACGCCCTTCAGCATTGCCTCGAAGGCTTGTGCGGCCTCCGGCCATTTCTGCCCGTCAAAATAGTGCTGTCCGAGCCAGGCATATGCCTCTTCGTTCAGCGTGACGGCCGGAAACTCGTTGATGACCCGTGTGAAGAGCGCGGCGGCTTCCTCGAAATCCTTGTGCTCATAGCGCGCCAACGCCAAACCCCGCAAGGCCTGACCCGCGAAGTCCCCCTTCGGATCCGGCTGCATTGCCGCCTCATATTCCGGAATGGCCGCCACGGGATCGCCCTTGTCGCGTAAGAGGTGCTCCGCGATGCGGAAATGCCCCTCCGCCGTGTGCGGCCCGCCCGGATGCTTCGTCAACAGCGCCTGGAACGTTTTGATGCTCTCTTCGTAGTTCTTCATGTTGTGAAACGTGATCGCCAGGCGGTAGAGCGTGTCCTGCTCCACCGTGGGGTCGCCGGGCTTCTCGAGGATCGACTTGTACTTGGCCACCGCCTGCTCAAAGGACGAAGCGTTGAACTGTGCGTCCCCGGCACGAAGGATGGCCTGTCCCGCCAGCGGACTGTCGGGATACTTCTTTACGAACTCCTCGAAAACGCCCGCGGCCTGATCCGCCAGGCCAAGCTGTGCCAGACACTCCGCGGCGCGATAGAGCGATTCGACGCCGAACTCGCTCCCCGCGTACTTGTCGGCCACGAGCCGGAACTCCTGATTGGCGTCTTCGTAATTGCCTTCGGCCATCAGGATAGTCCCCAAGAGGAAACCGGCGTCGCCCACGAGATCCGAGTCCTTGTGTTCCTGGAGAAACGCCGTGATTTCCTTTTTCGCCGCAGCCACGTCCCCCTTCATGTAGAGGGCCCAGGCGCCCTTATACTGTGCGCGCCACGCAAACTCGCTGTCCGCATGTTCTTTCCGAAGGGTTTGATAGAGGGCCAAGGCCTCGTCGAATCGCTTCTGCTGCTGCAGGCAGTTGGCCAGCAGGTAGTCCATCCCGGGGCGATAGGGGGATTCCGGATTCGCCTTCACGAAGGCCGAGGCCGCCGTCGCCGCCTCCGGATACTTGCCCTCATGATACAGCGCCCACGCATAGCCATAATCCGCCCGGCGAGCATAGGCCGAGTCCGGGAATTCCGTGCGGAGTTTCTCGTATGCTCCAAGGGCTGCGCTGGCCCAACCCAGCTTGTCGTAGGCTTCTGCCGCCCGGTACCGGCACTCCACCCGAAGTCCGGAATCCGCCTGCGAATTCGCAATGGCCGAAAACTCCAGCGCCGCCTTCTCCAGGTCGTTCTTGTCCAGCAGCACATAGGCGAGCTGATAGCGCGCGTAGGGCGCGAGCGGGCTGTCGGGCATGCCTTCGGCCAGTTTTCGAAACGTGGCTGAGGCGTCCTCGACTGCGCCGGATTCCCGTTGTGCCTTTCCGAGATAATAGAGGGCGCGTCCGCGCGATTCCTTCGGCTGCGCCTCGGCGGTCAGCGGCGTCAGGGCGGCCTTGGCCTCGTCATAACGCTTCAGGAAGCAAAGCACTTCCGCGCGGCTCAACGCCGCTTGCTGTTTCGTGGCCTCGTCCGCCGTCCCCGCCAGCACCTGATCGAAGGCCGCCAGGGCTTTCTCGTATTGTCCGGCGGAATAGGCCGATTCCCCCAGCCGGTGCCAGGCTGCCGAGGCTTCCGGCGCCGCAGGATTGGCCTTCAGAAAGGCCTCGTATTCCTCGATCGCCTCCTTGTGGAAACCGCGGTGAAAGAGGCCGTTGGCAAAGTCCAACTGCGGATTCCCCGGCGCTTGCGCCACGCCGGCCGCCAGCGCAATGAGCAGCGCGGCAATCACGTCTTGCCTCCTTGCGCTTCCTGCTCCACAACGGCAAAGGCGATGTCCTGGATGTCCGCCTTCCGGCAGCAGTCCATCACTTGGATCACGCGTCCCAACGGCACGCCGTGGTCCCCGCGAATGATGACCGCGCCGCCCGGGAAGTACTCCGCAATGCGATTCAGCACCGACTGCAGTTCCTCCAACTCCATCGTCCGCTCATTGACCACGATCCCGCCGTCGCCGCGTATGTTGATGTAGATCTCGCCCTGGGTGCGTTCCTCCTGCTGCCCGCTCGAAGCGGTCGGCAGCTTCACGTCGACTTCACGCTCGAGCGCGCCGTACACCGTGCTGACCATGAAGAAAATGAGGGTGAGGAAAACGATATCGATGAGCGGGGCCATCTGAATCGTGTCGGATTCTTCCTGAATGCGCCGTCCGAATTTCATTCCGCCCGGCTCCGTGAAATGAGTTCCACGAACTCGCTCGCCCACGCCTCGGTTTCCGAGATGATGCGTATCACGCGCCCGCGCAAGTAGAAGTACACCGTCATGGCCGGAATCGCCAGCAGCAGGCCGGCCGCGGTCGTGATCATCGCCAGGGCCACGCTCGAGGCGATGTTCAGCATCTTCACTTGCGCCGTGTCAAACGCAATCGAACCGAAGGCCAGCATCATGCCCCACACCGTGCCCAGCAATCCGAGCAACGGCGCCAGCACGGCGGCGCTATTCAAATACGATATCCGCTGCCAAAGGGCCGTCGCTTCACGCTCGCCCTCGCTCTCCATGGCGTCCTGGATGACGTAGCGGTCGTGGCCCGCCATCTTCAGGCCCGCCCGAAGCACGTTGGCCAGGAACTCGTCCCGGTCCTGAACCATCTGCAGGGCGCCGCGCAGGTCGCCTGCACGAATCGCGGTCTGAAGACGCTTGGCCAGCGTGGCCGGGACCTCGCGGCGGCTCGTCACGGTCGCCAGCAGATAGACCGCCCACGCAAAGGTCAGCACCCCCATCGCCATGATTACCCAGGTGATCACCCCGCCTTGCTGAACCATCATCATCACGGTCATCTGCCCGCCGGCCTTCATCGGCGAGGCCGCAGGCGTCTGTCCACTCGCCGCGGCGCACAGAATCGCCGAGACCGCTGTCCACCACAACGCGACACGAACATGCATACCGGAATGCTCCTTAGCCGAAGCTTCGACGCTCGCCTGTCTCTTCGCCTCTGTCCCCGAAGGCCTATTATG
>CAILVY010000266.1 GCA_903837785.1 Candidatus Hydrogenedentota bacterium | reverse complement strand
TCGAATACATCTTGAATACCAGCCCCCATTGCTTGAGATTGTTCTGACAGGACGAACGCCGCGCCGCCTCCCGCGCCCGCGCCAGCGCGGGCAACAGGATCGCCGCGAGAATCCCAATGATGGCGATGACCACAAGAAGCTCTATCAAAGTAAAACCATGCCTTTTCATGTCTGGTCCTCCTTTTCTTGATCTGCCCTGGCCTGTAATTAGTGATAAATTCCCTTTCGTCTCGACTTTAAACCAAGGGCGGTCTTTTGTAAAGAGGATAAAAGGCGCGTTGACGAAGGCAATCATTCGCTTTTCGTTGCTTCCTTCTTTTCTCGTGAAAAGAAAGAAGCAACCGGGAAAGGCTGGATGGACTAGATCTTCAGGACGCGGCGGGCATTGCCCGAGGCGAGCGCGTCCCGGATCTCCTGGCAGACCGGCAGGGTCTTTATCCAGGCAACCTGCGGGTGTTGTTCGTGGACGCTGACAATATCGCTGCCCCACAGGAGCTTGGTGCGGTGGCGTTCCACGAAATCAAGCGTGAACTCCGGGTCTCGCGTCATGGCGTTGTATCCGGATCCCGCCGAAAGGTCCGCATAAAGATTGTCGTAGTCCGCCAGGAGCCGGTCCACTGCGCCGCCCGGCTTGATCGGACCCTTCGGATAACCTTGCCGCGGATCGTCCGCGGAAATCGCGCTCCAGAAGGCCGGGCCGTGGCCGACCCACGTGATGTCCGGGAATTCCTTGAGGCAGGCTTCGAGTTTGGGAAGGTCCGGCTCGTCATAGCAGAGATCGATGTTGATCTCGAAGACCAGCGGCAGCTTGTGCTCGTTGCACTTCGCATAGATGCGCTTGTTGCGCGGGTCGTCGAACGCCAGCCCGTTCACGTGCTCTCCGAATCCCTTGCAGCCGTGATTCACCACGAAGAAGTCGATGTGCTTCTCCAGCACCGGATAGCGGGGATCCACGCACAGGAACGCGATGAGCCGCTCCGGATACAGGTTGCGTGCCGCCACTGCCTCTTCATTCAGAAAGTAGCCCCAAGACCCCTCCGGACTCTCGAGCGGCAAGAGCACCGCCTTGTCGATCCCGCAGCGATCCATCCAGTCCAGCAGTTGATGCGCCGTCAGCGGCGGCTTTTCCGGATAGCCTTCCCGAACCAGGTTGCCCATGTGCGCGTGAAAATCGATCATCATATCCGCCTACCTGCGAGGTTTCTTACTGATTCTTGAACGCTTTGCGGATTTGTCCGGCCAAACCGGGTGGCCGCACACCTGCGTGAGTTCGGCCAGGTGCGCCATATAAGCGTCGATAGTCCCCCCGGCGGTTTCAAAAGCCCGTTGACCGGCTTGGCGAGTCTCTTCGACAATCGGATCCCGCCAAAGCTCAGATTTATGCGCCGTGTTGCTCATCGCTCAGCATCTCCTGGGGTGTGCAGATCACAGGCGTTGAATAGCCGTGGTCCCAATTGATGTATTGAATCCTCTTAATATGAAACGCGTTGGCAATATGCGTGCAATTCCATGTCGCCAAGAAGTCTATCTCGTGCACTGTGGCAAAAGCGATATGAATGGCGTCGCGTTCCGCTTTCTCGGGCAGCGCGGTCTTGGCGAGGTAGGACTTGGCGAGCGTGGCAATTGCTCTCGTGGGCGCCAAGACGGGCCAATGCTGTATCGCCTCAAATCGTCTGGCGGCCAGAAGCGCGTCGCCTTGACTGATTTCGCTGAGGACTTCCGTGGAGATGAGAGGCGTAAAGAGATCTCCGGCCCGCCGCCACCACTTTTTCGTGATTTCTTGATTCGATCGCACGATCAGGCTCTTGCTTTGCCGAGAGACATAGTAGCTGATAACCGTGGTCTCGACGTAGACGAGCGGTTTCTTCTGCATACGATCCGGTCTCCGCCTCGGGATTCTAGCATACCTGTCCACAGTCCACACGCTTTATTACGAGGCGGCGCCGATGATCTCGTTTAGGCTGCGGGACCGCGGTGTTTCCACGCCTTCGACAATCAGCGCATAGGCGCCGTGTTCCTGCTGGACCTGGCCCGAGAGGAGGTAGGGACCATACGTGCGCAGGAGGTGGCCGAAGCGCTGATACGTCTCGGGGAACAGTACGGCCTCGAAGACCCCTTCCGTGTCTTCGAGCGTAAGGAATTTCATCACGCCGTGGCCGTCTTTCACGTTGATCCGGCGCTCGGCCAGGAGCCAGCCGGCCAACGTGACGCACTGCCCTTCGTAGCGCGCCAATGCGCTGCTGGCGATCAGCGCGCGTTCCTGCAAAAAAGGGAGGTGATAGTGCAGCGGATGCGACCGCGTGAGCAGCCCGAGCGCCTCCCATTCAAGATCGCTGCGCTTCCGTTCCGAGTAGTCGGGGAGGGACGGCTTGGGCAGAACATCGTGAAACAACGCGGCGTGGCCGTGTGGCAGGCGTTGATAGAAAAGCTTGATTTGCCACAACTGCGCGGGCCGCGGATCCCCGAAACAGTCCAAAGCGCCCGCATGAAACAGGGCTTCGGTATCGGCGCAGGGAATCCCCGTTCGGGATAAAAAGTCCGCGAGATCCTGGAAGGGCGCTTCCTTCCGGCGTTCCCCGATGGCCTCCACGCTATGCTGGCAGAGATTGCGCACCTCGAGGAAGCCCACCCGTAGCGCATCGTCCTCGGCCGTATACGCGTAATGGCTCCGCCGGACGTCCGGCGGCCGGATCTCCACCCCCACGCGTTTTGCCTCTTCGAGATACGCCGGCGGCGCGTAAAAGCCGCCGCGGTTCGAGAGCACTGCGGCGAAGAATTCGGCGGGGTAGTGCGCCTTGAGATACGCGCATTGATAGGCGAGTTCGCCGTAAGTGGCGGCATGGGCCTTGCAGTACGAATAGGCGGCGAAGTTCGCGATGAGTTCCCAAATCGCCTGCGCGGCCGAGGCGTCCACGCCGTTCTCCCCGGCCTTCTCGAGAAAACGTTTCATGCTCCTGGCCATCTCGCGCGGACTGCGCTTCTTGCTCATGGCGCGCCGCAGCGCGTCGGCCTCGGCCAGGTCCAGGCCCGCCACCGCATGCGCCACTTTCAGCACGTCCTCCTGATAAACCATCACGCCGTACGTGTCCGCCAGAACCCGCTCCATCGCCGGGTGGAGATAGCTTGCCGCTTCCCGGCCGTGGTGCCGGTCAATGAAATGCTGCTTCATCCCGCTGCCCGAAGCGCCCGGCC
>CAILVY010000265.1 GCA_903837785.1 Candidatus Hydrogenedentota bacterium | reverse complement strand
TCGCCCTCGCCCTCGCCCTCGCCTTCACCCTCGCCTTCACCCTCGCCTTCACCCTCGCCTTCACCCTCGCCTTCACCCTCGCCCTCACCTTCGCCCTCACCTTCGCCTTCACCCTCGCCCTCACCTTCCGCGGCGCAATCGTCCTCGCCTTCACCCTCACCCTCCAAGGCACAGATGGGCGCATCTTCCTCCGCACTCCCGTCGGGTGACGTGTCCCGCTCGACGATGCCGAGGTTGTTCGTGTAATACAACGCGTCATTCCAGAAGCCGCGATAGATGGAATCTGGCCCCAGGTACTCGCAACAGTCTCCACTGGCAAGGTTGTTCGGCTCCCCGGGCGCCCAATTCAAGTACGCGACCGCGTCCCTGTTCAGCCAGTTCCAGGAAGCCGGTTGCTGCTGGAAAGAAAGCCCCGTCCAGAAATTCCCCACCAATTCCTGTTCGCTGAGATACTCGAGGATCCAGGCATTCTCCGCGGCGTCGTTGATTGTCAGCAGATAGCCCCCCAGCACGAGGGCCGTAACACTCGCCTGATCCCAATGCCCTTTCTGTTCCGTGAGCCGATAGTAGTGGCCGGTTCCCGGATTGCGCATCCAGCCCGCGCGAATATCCGCAAACCCGAACGAACGCACGTTGGAGAGCAAGTCATTGCCATCGCGCTTTGCGGTCACATAAACCAGGCCGGCCGACGTGCAGTCCTGGACGGGCGTCAGGACATGCATCGAGACGGCCGAGACGGCCAGCACTTCCCCCGCCGGGTCCGTGTCGGGATGCGGCCGCGCCGGGTCGATGCTGAAGCACACCCGCAACGTGCCGGGGTCATAGGGCACGCCAAAACTTCCGCTTAGCATGATCTCCGTGGGCTCCGCGTACGAGGCGAGGCCGGGCGCGACCGACGTCAGCACAAGATTGGGATCGCCGGGGTACGTGCCGTATTCGAACGCGCCGATGTCGATCCGGCCGTCCGGGCCGGGCCGGGCATTCCCGGCATAGTCATCCGAAGGCGCGCCGATCAGGTCCGCCTGGCGCCGCGCGGCGGATTGGCACTGAAGGCTGTAGTCACCCCCAACCGGGTCCGTGAACTGCGGATCGCCGTCCACGTTGTCCTTCGCGCCGCTGACGCTGATGTTAATCAACATGGCCCCGACCCGCGGGCCCAGATCAAAATCGTAGTAATCGCCGTCCGGGTTCCCGAAAAACAGGCAATGTTCAACGGCGGGCGCCGTATCGTCCCGCTCATACACGGCGAATTGCGTGTTGCCCGACAGAATGCAGTTCAGTACCTGCAGCGAGGTGCGGTACAGGTTGATGCCGCCGCCATTTTCCGTGCCGATGTTGTCCGCAATCGTGCTGTTCACCACCCGCCCGGACTCATCGCTGAAGAAAAGCCCGCCGCCCCACCCCCCTGTGTTGCCCGCCACCAGGCAGTTGGACACGATGCAGTCCCGGCCTTCATGACACTCCAGTCCGCCGCCGGCCTGCGCCCCGTCGTTCTCCACGAGGCTGCATTGCTCCAGCGCCAGCGGCCCGCTGTACCACCCGATGCCCCCGCCCATGTATCGGCACACATTCCTCGAAAGTACGCAGCGGCGGAACGCGCCCTCCCCGTTGAAGCCGTGGACGCCCGCCCCTTCACGGGCCAGATTATCCGCCACGAGGCA
The DNA here is from genome assembly GCA_903837785.1 of Candidatus Hydrogenedentota bacterium. Classification (GTDB taxonomy): domain Bacteria; phylum Hydrogenedentota; class Hydrogenedentia; order Hydrogenedentales; family CAILVY01; genus CAILVY01. The sequence goes on along the minus strand of CAILVY010000265.1, from coordinate 13,714 downwards.
ATCCTCGGCATCGATGGCCGCATCGCGTATGTGCAGCGCGCCGCCGTAGGCGTTCGCCGAATTCCCCGTGAACGTGCAGCGCCGGACGCTGCCTCGCGAATCGTTGTACAACAACAGCCCCGCGCCGTCCGCCGTCGCAGCGTTGGACGTAAACGTGCAGTCCTGAACCGTCACGGTGCACCGGGTGGCATAAAAGCCCCCGCCGCTCGTGGCCGAATTCCCCTCGAAGGCGCATTGGGCCACCGTCAGGTTGGGCCCCGACGCGCTCATGTAAACCCCGCCGCCCCACGGATTGCCGCCCGTCGCCCGTCCGCCCGTGATGCGGAACCCGTCAAACCACACATCATGCACCGACTCCATGACCGCCACGTGCAGCGCCGGCCCCAGCGGAACGGCCGCCCCGTCAAGATGCGACATTCCGCCGGCGAGGTCACGGTCGTCCGGACCCGCCTCATTCCCCTCAAATCCCCCATAGATCGAGAGGGCGGATTTGAGATTCAGCACCTCCGCATAGACCCCCCGCCGCACCCAAATCTGGTCCCCGGACCTGGCGTAGTAGATGCCCTCCTGAATCGAACAGAACGCCCCGGCCCAACTGCCGCCGTCACCCGAAGGACAATGACCGCTGTCCACGTACAGCACGCCGCCCCACGCGCTCATGCTGAACAAAGACAACATTAGTGCAATGCGTGCAGACTTCCCCATCGTCGCTCCTCCCAGGCTATCGCCCCGATACGTCTCGCCGTGCACCCCGCGACGCCACACCGCGCCCCGTGCACGGCCCAACCGGCACAACCCAGTTTAGCAGAAACATTGCATCCATGCCACAGAAGCGCGGCGCATGCATGTGATCGGGCCCCCCGCTCCCGGATTCCGGCCAGGCACGCGTGGAGACCTAGGCCTCTTCCTCCGTGCCGTGCTTGGGCCGGAAGGCATTGGCCCATTGCGGGAGGGCGGCGGCGCCCGCGTCGCGAAACGCCTTCTCGATGGCGACGTAGAGTTCGTGCTTCACCCGGTGGGCCGTGTCCACGTCGGCGCAGAAGGCGCGCACTTCAAGGCTCATCAGCGCCTCGCCGAATCCGGTGAAGCTGACTTGCGGCGCGGGCTCCTTGAGCACATCGGGATGCCCGGAAACGATCTCGAGGAGGGTGGCGATGGCCTGCTCGATGTTCGATCCGTAGGCCAGGCTGACAGGGACGGTCACGCGCGTGAGCGTGTCCGACAGGGTCCAGTTGATGATCCGCCCCGTGATGAACTCCTTGTTGGGTACGATGAGTTCCTTGCGGTCCCCGTCCATGATCACCGTCGATCGCGTGCGGATCTGCGTCACTTTGCCGCTGACGGTGCCCATCGTCACCGTGTCGCCCACGCGGATGGGCCGTTCGAAGAGAAGGATGAGCCCCGATATGAAGTTGGCAAAGATCTCCTGGAGGCCGAAGCCGAGTCCGACGCTCAGCGCCGCCACGAGCCATTGCACGCTGGACCAGCCAATGCCCACGTAACGGAAGACCAGCACGACGCCGACGGCGATGATGATGTAGCGCACGACGGCCAGGGTGGCATAGCGTTCACCCGCCCCGACGTGCAGCCGTTTCAGCAGGATGATCTCGATGAACGCGGGAAAATGGCGCGTGGCGAAGATCGTGATGGCCGCGATCAGCGCGGCCAGCGCCACGTGCCGCAACCGGATATGATCGATCGTCTGCTTCACCACGGCCTCGGCCTGGCCTTGGGCGCCTTTGACCGGCTCCTCTTTCGCCACAGTAATGGGCCAAAGCTCCGTGTCGCCCAGACTGCTCAGCGCCGGAACGACATCCGCCCAGATGAACCACATGCCCGCCAGCGCGATGCCGAGCGCCACGTAGCGGACGAGCGTCTGGGTTTGCGCATCGATCTTGAGCAGGTCCAGTTGCTCGTCCAGTTCCGCGTCGCTCTCCCCCTTCATCACGGCGCGGCGGCGCTGGGCCTGGGCGATCGCGATGGCCCGGCGCGCGAGCAGCAGCCAGCGCCGGACAAGACCCACGGCCGTCAGTACCGCAAGCACGAGCAGCAGCGTCCAGTAAAACCGCTCCGCCAGATGCAGCGCGGTGAAGTAATAGCCGGCGAGTGCGAGCACGCCAAGCGCGGCGGGCAAGGCCGCGAACGCAATGTGCAGCGGCCAATGCAGCCGTTGCTGTTCCGCGAGCCAGGTGGTGCGCCGCGCCTCCTGCATTCCGTAGCGCGCCAGCCAGAATACGCGGTAGAAGAAGACCGCCGTCACGGCCATGAGCAATGCGAAGAGAATGCTGCCCACGGCGTCCTTCCACGTTTCGTTGGCCTGATATTCGAAGACGAACAGCAGGAACACAAACGGAAGCGCGCTGAGCGCGCCCCAGAACAGGAGCCGCCGGCCGGATCGCACCCGGTTCTCCGGCCAGCCGAAATGCGCGGTGGCAAGGCCGTCCGTCATCAGCACGCCCCGCATTACGGCCACGCAGAACCACAGAAAGGAGATGGTCGTCAGGGCGCCTGCCGCCGCGTGCGGCGCGTCAAGCCGCTCGACGGCAAACTGGAACCGCCACGCAAAGAATGCGAGCGCGGCGGGCCAGGGCAGGGCCTGCAGCCAGGTGAAGACGAACGCATCGAGCGTTTGCGCAAAGCGGGTGTGCTGCTTGCGCCGGGCCTCCATGCCGCGCAGGTTGATGTGGGCACGCAGGCGGCCCCGCAGGAGAATCCCCAGCAGAACCAGCAAGAGCAGCGGGGTGTCGACCTCGAAGTTCTGCAGCAGCTCCGCCACGAGCAGACGCGGCACCGACCGCCACTGCTCCGGGTTCACGAACCACAAGAACGATTTCGGGATCTCGCGGAAGGTCGCCCGGCTGAATGGAGACACGCCGGCAATCCAGAGGATGTTCTCGTTGATGTAGGCGCCGAACTCAAAGGCCTGTTTCGCCAACTGCTCCTGTGCCGAATTGACCTCGGAGAGCACCTTATAATAGCGGTCGTAATCGCGCTGGAGCGCTTCATTGAGGCCCCGCTGATCCTGAATGAGATCGCTGACGACCTTCGAGATCTTGTTCCGTTCGTAATCCGTGTACGTCGCCGGGAGCGCCTGCACCGCCTTCCGGAGATCCTGCTCCGTGTCGGCCAGCTTGAGGCGGCGCTCGCGCAGATCGTTCTGCGCCACCTGAACGAGCGAGATCTCCCCGCGCCGCTCCTGGATCTCCTGCCGCAGGTCCGCCGCGTCCGGAAGCAGCGCCTTCTGTTTGCGGAGCATGACCCCGACCGCCGTGTCGAGCCCGCTCGCCTTCACCCGCTGGTTGACCCGATCGAATTCCTCGTTCAGCTGCTGGAGGCGGCCCTTCTCCTGATCGCGCAGCGCCGTGGCCGACTCGATCTTCCCGGTGAGACCTTCCGCGCCCGTCCGCTCCTCCGCAAGCTGCGCGTTTTCCTCGGCGAGCGCCGTGGCCCGATCACGAATCGCCGGATTCGCCTTCGTGATCTCCTGAAGCGCCTGCCGGGCTTCCTGCGCCGCCTTGTCCGCCTCTTCGCGCCGCCTTGTGGCCGCCGCCTGCTGATAGGCTTTGAACTCGAGTTCCGCGTCGGCCAGCCGCCGTTTCGTCGCCTCCTGCAACAGCGAGAGCAATTCGCCCCGCGAATCATACGAGGCGGTTTCCTGCTCGTACGCCGCGATTTCCTGCCGGGCCGCTTCGATCTTCGCCTGCTGGGCCGCGCGGCGGGCCGCGGCCACTTCCTGTGCTTCCGCGGCGTCCGGCGGGGCCGCGATCGCGTTTTCCGCCTCCTGCACCCGCGCCTGGGCCGAGGCGAGGAGCACGGCTATCTCGCTGCGGCGATCCGCGCGCCGGGCGGGCTCCCGGATCAACTGATCGAATTCGTTCTGGAGATTCTTGTATTGCGTTTCCGCCTGCGCCAGCGCCTGTTCCAGTTCCGGCAGGGTGGCCTTGGGCGGAATTTGCACCTCGCTCGGCTGCGGCGGGTTCTTGAGAAATTCCTGCAGGCCCTTGAGTTCCGCCGGGGCCCGCTGCCCTTGCTGTTCAAAATAGGACGCCTTCGCGCGCCAATCGTCCGCCGCCCGCAGTTGCCGGATGGCCTCGTCATATTGCTCGAGCAACCCCGCGCGCAGGGCCTCGTCCATCCCCTGCGCCTCCGCCGCCGCTTTCCGCTGTGCCTCGATGTTCGCGAGCCCCGCCGCAGACGGCGCCTCCTGCGCCCAGGCCAGACCCGACGCCATCGCGAGAAGCCACCCCGCCAGGATCGTGCGGCGAACTCCCATAGTCGCTCTTTCTCCTTGTCTCACCGCATCAGCATAAAGGCCCTGCCCCGCATTCGCAAGCCGGAGATGGGGAAAGCCCGTATCGAGGGTGCCGGAAGCCGCCCGAGGCGGAAGCGCCCGGCACCGTTTCATTCCTTTGCGGGATGTTGATATGCTAGCCGGACACATGCACGGAAAGGGAACATGCCATGCGATTCTTTGGAGCACTTGCAGCACTGCTTGCGTTGGCCGCGGCCGCAACGGGACAAGTGAACGTCTGGGAGGACACGCTGACGCTGCCGACCTATGCCTGGTACGACGACCCCAATCCGGCGTTCTGCGTGTATGAGGACGCCATTTACTATCCGTATTCGCGGCAGGACCTCATCGCAAAATCAAAGGAGGATCGCGGCTACCGCGCGGTCTATCTCGAAAACGAATTCCTGAAAGTGACGTGCACGCCGGAACTGGGCGGGCGCATCTACTCCGTGCTCGACAAGACCACCAACGAGGAGATGTTCCACAAAAACGACGAGGTGAAGCCGGCCCTCATCGCGATGCGCGGGGCGTGGATCTCCGGGGGCATCGAGTGGAATCCCGGCCCGCAGGGCCACACCGTAACCGTCGTGTCGCCGGTGGATGTCACCACCGCCCAGCACCCGGACGGTTCCGCGTCGCTGATCATCGGCAACACGGAGAAGATGTTCCGGACGCGCTGGACCGTGGTGCTCACACTGCATCCGGGCAAGGCCTACCTGGACGAGAACATCCGCATTTTCAATCCGACGGACGGAATCCACCCCTATTACTTCTGGAACTGCACCGCGTTCCCGAGCCGGCCCGGCACACGCTTCATCTACCCGATGACGCTCGGCTCGGACCACGCGGGAACGACGTTCTTCGAGTGGCCGGTGGACAAGGGACGCGACCTCACCTGGCTCAAGAACTACCCGACCATGTCCTCCATCTTCGCCTATGAATGCGTCTTCGACTTCTTCGGCGGCTACGACGTGGAGAAGAACCGGGGCATCGTCTCGTACGCAAATCACCGCGTGGTTCGCGGCAAGAAGGCCTGGACCTGGGGCACGGACGATTTCGGCGTCGTGAGCCAGATGGGACTGTCGGATGCGGGCCGGGAAGGCGCGCCGTACATCGAGGTCCAGAGCGGACCCCTGCTCACGCAGGCGGACTACGGCATGCTCCGGCCGCATCAGGAGGTGGCCTGGAACGAATTCTGGTACCCGATCCACGGGCTGGGCGACGGCTTCGAGTATGCCACGCGCGACCTGGCCGTGCAGACCGCGCGGACCGCGCAGCAGGGCCTGGAACTGCGCCTGCTCGCCACGGCCGTTTACCCGCAGGCGGTCTTTGCGTTGACACAGGGCGAACGCGTGCTCCTCGAATCGAAGATCGATCTCTCTCCGGCGCAGCCGGTCGTGATGACGCTGCCGAACCCACCGGACGGCCCGATCCGCGTCCGGGTCTTCTCCGCGCAGAAGGAGAGCCTGCTCGACTACGAGACGCCGCTCGCCATTCCGAAAGTCACGGAGCCCGACCTCACGAAGAAGCCGGCCCGCACGGACGGCGTGGCCACCGCCGACGAGAAATTCAACGATGCCTTTCTGCTCGACAGCCAGTCCAGCAGGGAGGGCGCGCGCAAGGGCTACGAAGCCGTGCTGCTCCTGGACCCGGCGCACGTGAAGGCCCTGTGCGCCCTCGCGGAACTCGACATCGAATGCGGACAGTTCAAGGCGGCCGAGGCCGGCCTGCGCAAGGCCGTGGCCCGGGATCCGGGCGCGGGCTGGGCGTGGTACTTGCTCGGCGTGGCCCGACTCCAGCAGAACGACGCGAAGGAAGCGCTTGACTGCGGCTACAAGTGCGCCAACACGCTTGAAACCGCCGCCGTGGGCTACGACCTCGTCGGGCGCGCGCTCATGCGCCAGGGCGCGCCGGCCCCCGCTTCGGACGCGTTCCTGAAGGCGCTGTCGTTTGCGCCCGCCGACCGCCAGACGCGCGACCGCGCCATGGCCGCCGTGTATGCCCTGCACGCCGGCACGGGAATGCTGGGCGACCTGATCAACAACGCCCGCACGGAGGATCCGACGGACTTCGTGCCGCGTGCCCTCGCAGCGCTCGCCGGCCTCCAGCCGTGGGAGGCGTTCACCGCGGACTTCATGCGTTGCTGCGGCGAGAAGGAGTTCACCCTGCTCGAGACGGCCGCCTTCCTGATGGACCTCGGCCTGAACGCCGACGCCCTCCACGTGCTCAAGGCGCTGTGCATCGATCAGAAGAACCCGATGGGCGCGGGACCCCTGCCGTTCTACTACCTCGCGTACCTGAGCAACGCGCTCGGCAAGGAAGCGGATGCCAAAGCGTATCTTGCGCAAGCCGCCTCGATGAAGCGCGATCTCGTCTTTCCCGGGCGCGTGGAAGAGGCGGCGCTCCTGGACTATGCCGTGCGCACCGCCCCCAACGATGCGCAGGCGGCGCTCCTGCTCGGCTATCTGCACGCCGGCTTCGGGCGCGTGGACGAGGCCCTGCCGCTCTGGGAAAAGGCCGCCGCCCTCGATGCGTCGTCGAGCACGGCCTGGCGCCTCCTCGGCTTCGACGCGTGGAAAAAGAAGAACGACCTGCCGAAAGCGGGCGACTGCTACCGGAAGGCCATTGCCGCGCGTCCCGGCGACCAGACGCTCTACCGCGACCTCGCCGCGATTCTCAGCGCGCAGGACAAGCGCAAAGAGGCCATCGCGCTCGTCGAAGGCATGCCCAAACCGGCGACCGCCCGGGCGGACGTCATTCTGTGGCTGGCCAGGGCGTATCTGGACGAAGACCGCAAGGACGACTGCATCCACCTCCTCGAAAGCACACGCTTCTCCAACCGCGAAGGCGGCACCCTGCCCCACGATGTCTTCGTGAAGGCGCACGTCGATCGCGGCAAGGCGCGTTTCGAGGCAAGACAGTATGACGGCGCGCTGGCGGATTTCCAGGCCGCGCTCACGTATCCGGAAAACCTCGAGGTCGGCGCCAAGTACAAGCTCACCGACGCGGAAACGCGCTACTGGCTCGGCAAGACCCTCGCCGCGCTCGGACGCCTGGACGAGGCCAAGGCGCAGTGGACGGAAGGCGCCGGGCAGATCACGTCAAAGGACAAGTCGCATGTCTTTGTCGAAGTGACGCCCGCTCAGGACGAGCACGTCCAGCGCTGCGCCACGGCGCTTGAAGTTGAGGCACTGGGACGCTGAAGCGGAAAGGATCGCAAGGCGAATGCCGGTCTCCGTTGAAGTCTAAGGAGAACAGAATGAACTGCGCATGGACGAAGGAAACCGGCGCGCGCGGCGTGCTCCTGCTGGCCCTGGCCCTCGCGGCGGCATGGACTGCCGGAGCGAAGACACTGCGCGTGCCCGAGGATTTCCCAACAATTCAGGCGGCGATCGACGCGAGTGCGGCGGGCGACATCGTTCAAATCGCTCCGGGCACCTATCCGGAAGCCCTGCAGTTCAAGTCCGGCATCGAACTCCGAGGCGCGGGCGCCGACAGCACAATCGTCTCCGCATCGATCCTGAAGGGAAGAGTGCTGACGATCGAAGGCGCGGACTCCGGCAGCATCTCGGGCTGCGCCTTTCAGCATGCCGACTGCGAGAAGCGGAGCAAGGATCAGAACGAATGGCCCGCGGCCGTGATCATCAAGAACAGCAACGTCAGCCTCAGACAATGCCGGCTCGGGCCAAGCCTGGGACCCGGCGCCTTCATCGCGGAGAAGAGCCGAATCGAACTGACGGAGTGTGTTGTCGAGGAAAGTCTTCGGAGCGGGCTTTCCATCGAAGGCGCCGAAACCACCGCCACGCTCCGAAACAACACGTGCCGGAAGAACAACTGGCATGGCATCGCCTTCTTCAAGGGCGCCAAGGGCCATCTCGAAAACAACACGTGTTCGGCCAACAAGCAAAGCGGGCTCAGCGTCAACGGCATGGGCACCGAAGCCACTGTGTTGAACAACGACCTGTCCGGAAACACCCTGACCGGACTGCTCGCCGAGGATCGGGCCAAAGTCACGGCGCGGGACAACCGGTGCACGGGCAACGGGTGGTACGGCATCCACCTGGTCCTGGGTGCCACGGGCGTGCTGGAACACAACACCTGCGAAGAGAATTCGCTGCACGGCATCTCCGTCGAGGACATCTCCACCCGCGCCGAACTCTCGGGCAACCGTTGCGACAAGAACATGAACAACGGCATCGAGTTCCGGCACGGCAGCGGCGGCACGGCGCGCACCAATTACTGCAACGGAAACGGCGGCACCGGTATTGCCGCCTGTGACTGGTATACCGAGGCCGAACTCGAGGGCAACGAACTTGTCGGAAATCAGTACTTCGGCATGTACTTCAAAGATGGTTGCCGCGTGTCTGCGCGGAAAAACATCATCCGCGAAAACCGGAAGCTGGGCGTCCTCATCGGTGGTCAGGGCACGGACGTCCAGCTCGAAGACAACACGTTGAGCGGGAATGCCGAGGGCGATTCGAGCAAGCAGGACGGCATGCCTGAATTCGCGCAATACAACATGCCGGAGAGGACTGTTGGATGGATGATATCCGCGGAACGCTTCGACAAACTGGAGACGCTGGCAGACCGGCTGCGGCAGGCACAATACCGCACCCAGGAGGGCCGGGGCCCCTTGCGCTCCTTCTATGACGGCGTGGTCCAGGGCTACGGCGAAGTGAAGCACCACGATCGCGAAGCGTATCTGGCAGCCATGGACCGGTGGCTCGCGGCGTACCCGCAGTCTGCGACGCCGAAAATCGTGCTGGGGCTTGCCTACACCGACTACGCGTGGGACAAGCGCGGCAACGGCTGGGCAAGCGAGGTCAGTCCGGAAGCCTGGGACGGTTTCCATGCCGACCTGACGACGGCCCTGAAGTACTTCCGGGAAGCCGCGGCACTGGATCCCCACGACCCCCAACTCTACGCCGGCATGATCGCGGCGGGCATGGGCGCCTCCGAATCCACTGACGTCATCAAGGGTTACTTCGAGAAGGGCATTGCCATCGATTCCACATATCCTCCATTGTTCAGCGCCATGACGAATTGTCTGCTGCCGCGTTGGCAGGGAAAGAAGGGGGATCTCGAGCAATTCGCGGTGCGCGCGGCGGAAATTCCCACGAACAGGCTGAAAGATGGCATGTACGCCTACGTGGCGTTGTGCGCCCTGTCCAGCTACAGCGAGGCCGATTTCCTCAGCACCCATCACTTCGAGTGGATCCGCGTGAAGCAGGGCATGGAGAAACTGCTGGAGTTCTATCCGCAGTCGAAGCTCTATCTGAATCAGTTCTGCCGCCTCGCCTGCGTCTACGGGGACCGGGAAACGGCCAGGGGCCTCTTCGATCGCATCGGCGACAACTTAGATTTCGAAGCCACATGGCGTGACGAGCAAACGCCGCGGCAATGGCGGCGCTGGGCGAGCGGGCTCGTGGATCCCCCGTTGAGCCCGGACGACCTCGAAGTCTGGAAGAATGGCGGCACGCGGCCGGCCCAACTGCCGAAGCTCCTCCAGATGCTCCTCGCCGGCGTCGGCATGCTGATCGTCGCGGGCGGACTCGTCGCGGGCATCTCCATGCTGCTGCTGCGCCGCTCCGCCTCCGCGCGAACCACGCCACCGCCCCTGCCAAAATGAACGGGACGCGCGGCGGAAATCCCCGTGTCCGTGCTGGGCCGCAAAACGCAGATGAGAGGAAAGTAACTGATGGATATATTCCGTGCTGCAATGCTGGCCGCACTCTTGTTTATGACTGCGGCGCCGGCCGCGCAGGCGCAGGGAGGAACGAGCGTGGACGGGCCGCGGATTGTGAACATCGTGAATTTCATTCGCGGGGTGGAACCGCGGGAGCCGATAGACCTGCTCGAACCGGTCGTGCGCCAGATCGAGCTCGTGAACCGGCATCATCTTCCCGCAACCTTCCTGATCCAATACGACGCGATGCAGCAGGACCGCTTCGTGAAACTCCTGAAGGAACAACTGAGCCCGCAATGCGAGATCGGCGGCTGGTTCGAGGTGGTGCAGCCGATGGCCGAGGCGGCCGGACTGCCCTGGCGCGGACGCTATCCCTGGGACTGGCACACGAATGTCGGCTTCCCCGTCGGCTACACGCCGGAGGAACGCGAGAAACTCGTGGACGTGTTCATGCAGCTCTATCAGGCAACGTTTGAGCAATTGCCGAAGTCCGTGGGCTCGTGGTTCCTCGACGCGCACACGCTCGCCTACATGGCGGACACGTACGGCGTGGAAGCCTCCTGCAACTGCAAGGATCAGTTCGGAACGGACGGATACACGCTGTGGGGCGGCTACTGGAACCAGGCATATTACCCGAGCCGGCTGAACGCCCTCATGCCCGCGCAATCCGTGGCCGCGCAGATTCCCGTGCCCGTCTTCCGCATGCTGGGAAGCGATCCCATCTATCAATACGACATGAGCCTCGGCGAAGCTGCGCAAAGCGTCGTGACGCTCGAGCCGGTCTACAAGGGCGGCGGCGGAAATCCCGCGTGGGTCCGCTGGTTCTTCAACATGATGTGCAGCGGGCCGTGCCTCGCGTTCGCCTATGCCCAGGCCGGCCAGGAGAACTCTTTCGGCTGGCCGAAGATGGCGAACGGGCTGCTCGACCAGGCCGCGCTCCTCGAAGAGCTTTCAAGGCAGGGCAAGCTCCGCGTGGAAACGCTCGCGGCCTCGGCCGCGTGGTTCAAGAAGCAGTTCCCCGTCACCCCCGCCACCGCGGTGACCGCGCTCGAAGACTGGAAGAACGAAGGCCGCAAGACGATCTGGTTCGACTCGCGCTACTATCGCGCGAACCTCTTCTGGCAGGGCAGCGAGATGCGGATTCGCGACATCCATCTCTTTGACGAATGCTACGCCGAACGCTATCTGAAAAGCGCCGTGACGACCACGTGGTGCGAATACGACACGCTGCCCGTGCTCGACAGCTTCCGATGGAGCAGGAAGGACTGCCTCGCGGGCATCCGCCCGGTCGCCGTGGCCGCCGACGGCACGCGCACGCCGCTGGCCGGAGGCGCGCCCACCGCACGCGCCCCGTATCTCGGCGAACTCCTCGTCGAGTGGCCGCTCACCTCGGGCGGAACGCTGGCGATACTTCTGAAAGAAAGCGCAATGGAATTCCGCTTTCCCGCGGGCGTTTCCGGCGCCCTCGAATGCTCCTGGTGCCCGGAACAGCAAGTGCCGGTCACCGGCGTCGAAGAACGCCTGGTGACCTACCGCTACAACGGCTTCGACTACCGCCTCGGACTCAGCGCGGGACGCGCCGAACGCACCGGCGATGCACCGCTCATCCTCTTCATCCCGAAGGACGGACAACTCGCCTTTGACCTCGGCACCCGGCCCAGAACCTGAGCCTGCCGCGATTCGGGCTTACTGCCTTGCCTTGGCGATGACGTCGCTGATCTTCACTGGCGCGCCGCCCTGGCGCTTGCTTTCGTCGGCGGCTTCCATGAACGCGAACATCTCGATCGTGACTTCCGCCGGCACCGGGGCCACGCCCGTCTGGAAGAACTTGATGATTTCGCCGAGCAGCGGCGCGTACGAGTCGTTGCCCTGTTCCTGTTCCGCAACGGCCTTGCTGCCGTAGATCGTGACCTTGTGCGGCGTGCCGCTCGTCCGGATGCCGTAGAGCACGCCCACGCGACCGCCGGACCACGTGCCCGTCACCACGTCCGTGTCCGGCGTGTTCGTGCGCACGACCGTCTCGCAGCCCGTGCCCATAACCGTGAAGAGCGATTCTGTCGGGTGCACGCCGTACCAGTAGAGGTCGGGGTGGTGCGGCTCGAGGTGGCACGGGCCGGACGATATGCAGCTCCGCACCTCGCCCACGTCCTTCTTCATCAATTCAACCATCGAGGGATAATAGCGATAAGATGACGAACTGAAGCAGGGCACGCCCGCTTCTTTGGCAAGGCGGAAGATCTCCAGCGCGTCGCGCAGCGAACCCGCCACCGGCTTGTCGATGAAGACCGGCTTCTTTGCTGCAAAGACCGGCTTGGCCTGTTCGAGATGCGGGCGGCCGTCCACGCTCTCGAGCATGACCGCGTCCACGTTCTTGCACAGCTCCTCGATCGTGCCGTAGATCTTGACCCCGTACTTCTCTTCGAGCTTCTTCGTATAACCGTCCACGCGCGTAGCGCTCGATTCGATGTCCGCGCTCCCCCCCTTGAACGCCGCAACCACTTTCGCCCCCGCAATGTGCTGCGGGTTGTCCGGGTTGTTCAGCACTTCCGTGAACGCCTCGACATGCGACGTGTCCAGGCCGATCATCCCGATGCGAATCTCCCCGGCAAACGCGCCGGCGGACAACACAGAAAAGCACAGCGCGCAGCAACTCAGGCACATCATCGTTTTCATGTTCCGATCTCCCATTCCGTAGGCGCCCATTCTGTCAGATCCGCAAGACGAAAGGCCAGCGGGCGCGTGACCGGGCGGCGCCGCACCGCGCCCCGCATTGAATCTTGGGCCGGGACCTGCGTATCGTGACAGGCGCACAAGGGACGCGGAAATCGCGCGACACTTAAAAGGAAAGGGAGCGATGAGAATCATGTTGGCTATTCTGACCCCCACGCTGGCCGCGGCACTGGGCGCCGCGGGCGCCGCCTCCGCCGGAACCTACGGCGACGACCTGGCCTTCCTCAAGCAGCATACCGAGATGATCGTGTTGTCGGACGCCTCCGGCAACGCCCAGGTCGCGATAGCGCCGGCCTATCAGGGGCGCGTGATGACGAGCACGGCCGCCGGCGCCGGCGGACTCAGCTTCGGCTGGATAAACCGCGAACTCATCGCCTCCAAAAAGACGGTCCCGCACATCAACGTCTGGGGCGGCGAAGACCGCTTCTGGATGGGGCCCGAGGGCGGACAATTCGCCATCTTCTTCGACAAGGGCGACCCCTTCGACCTCGAACACTGGCAGACCCCGCCCGTCATCGATACGGAGGCCTATGACCTCGTCTCGAAGACGCAGGATACCGCCGTCTTCCGCAAGACCACCCAGGTGAAGAACTGGACCGGCACGAAATTCGACGTGCAGATCGACCGCACGATCCGCCTACTGAGCGCCGAGGCCGCGGGCAAACTCCTCGGCGTCGCCCTGCCGGCCGCCGTCAAACTCGCCGCCTTTGAATCCGACAACAAGATCACGAACGTCGGCACGGCCGCCTGGACCAAAGACACCGGCCTCCTCTCCATCTGGATTCTCGGCATGTTCAACCCCTCGCCCTCGACCACCATCACGATTCCGTTCGTCGCCGGCGACGAAGCCAAACTGGGCCCCAAAGTCAACGACGCCTACTTCGGGAAAGTCCCCGCAGATCGCCTCGTCGTGAAAGACAACGTCCTCTTCTTCAGCGGCGACGGCCAGTTCCGCAGCAAGATCGGCATTGCCCCCGACCGCGCCAAACCCGTCGCCGGCAGCTATG
>CAILVY010000264.1 GCA_903837785.1 Candidatus Hydrogenedentota bacterium | reverse complement strand
CGCGCGGTGCGCGGCGGCCGCGCATCGTGAAGAACCCACCGAACCCGATGGCGTCCAAGGAGGCCAAAGCGCCTCTGAGGCGCTCCGTTTCGGCCCGCCCCGAGTGGATGTGTTCTTAGCATGACAAGGCAAGCCCAGCCGGATGAGACACCGCTGCCGCAGCACGGCGAAGGGAAGAGCCGGGCGCCAATTATTCCGGCATGGCCGCTTCTCCTGTTCCTCGTCGTCTATGCGACGCTGGCGCTGGCCTATTATCAGGAGCGCTTGTTTGCGGATGCGGGCAATGATGTGTTCAGAGTCGCCAATGCCCGGTGGTTTCTGGATTACGCGGGGCGGCTTGGCGCGCAAGCAGCGCAAATTTCCCTTGTGCCGGCCATTCTGGCCGCGAATCTCGACGCTCCGATCAATGTGATCGCGGCGTGCTTCAGCCTGGGCATCCCGATCTGCGCCTTCCTTGTCTTCCTGTATCTGCTCCTTGTCAACCGGGACACCTGTTCGGCCATCGGTCTGGCGCTCGTCCTTGTCCTGGATGAGAACGGCAATTTCTTCTTTCCGTCCTTCCTGCGCGCCGCGTCGTGCCTGATGATACTGTTGCATTCATCGCTGTATGCCTTGGCGGGAGGCAACGGCAGCGAATCCATGGGGCTGCGAAAGCTCAGGAGGGCCGCCAACCTCCTGATAATCTGCGCCTGCGCGATCGTGTTCAGCTATCATCCGACTTCGATCCTGTGTGGCTGCTTTGTGTTTGGCGCATTCATTTTGGAGCGGGGCCGGGTGTCCTGGGTCGCCGTGGCCGGCGGTGTATTTCTTGCCGCGATGATGGCGGTCAGGCTGCTCACGATGCACGGATACGAGAGCAAAGTGGTGTCGGGCTTCACCCTTCAATACTGGTCCCTCGAATATATCCGAAAGCTCTGCGGATTCCTGATCCGGAACTACCCCGTCACCCTGGCGCTGTTGGCGGGGTCTCTGGCCGTCCTCCTTGTCCGCAGGCGTTACTTGTATGCGGCCTTTGTGGCCGCGGCCGCGGCCGGATTTCTGTTCGTCCTCAATTGCAGCTTCTTCCTTGGCCGGAATACCTTTGCCTATTATCACTATGCGGTTGGCTTGTGGCCACTCTTCGCCATTGTTCCGGCGATGGCCCTCTTGCGTACTGCGCCGATTCGATTCGGGCGTTGGGCGGCGGCTGTCCTCTTCCTGGCCTGCGCGTACGGCGTGGCGGGCATCGTGGCAAGCGCGGAGCATTTCTCCAACCGGGTAGCGTACTTCCAGCGGCTGTTGTCGTCCGAGGCCGCCGCAGAGGGGGCGGCTTTCCTGGTCTGCCCCAAGAACTGTTCGGTGCCGCTCGATATCCCGCAGCACATGGACAAGGAGACACTCCTTCTGTCGGCCATCCTGGGCCAGAAGCCCGCCAAGTACATGACGTTTCGCGAGGACCGGGTGCCCGGCCCGAAAGACCTGACCGGAGAGCCGTGGCGGCACAGCGAAATGGAGACGCGCGAGGCGCTCAATACGCCGGGAAGGGTGGAGCAAGTGACGGAAGCGGTCCGCAAGGCGGTTTCCCTTCGCCTGCTGGACGTCCCGGATGTGCTGACCGCGGGCGAAGTCCTGCCCGTCAGCGTGCTCGTCTCGAACAACAGCGGGGAGACCCTGCACAGTCTCGATGCGGGCCCCTACCGCCTGCGGATCGGATATCACTGGTTCCAGAACGGCAAGGCGGTCGTTTGGGACGGACTGCTGACCCCGCTCGAGGTCGACATTCAGCGGGCCTACACCCAGCCGTTCAACGTGGAGGTCCCGAAGGCGCCCGGCCGCTACCGCCTCGCCGTCGATCTGCTGCTCATTAACCAGGCCTGGTTCCGCATCGACGAGTCCGTCGAGGTCCGCGTCCGATAGTCCATTTAGACCGGCCGTGGCCGCGCTGGCGCGAGAAAGCACGGCTTGGCCCCCTGTTGACAGCCCGGCGGAAGCCGCCGTATACTTCCTTTTGATGAACAGGCGGCCCGGTTTGCGCCGGGTGCAGCCGGGCACGTTGGAAACGGGCAACAGGACAGAGCGCCTGTGGGACATGGAGTCTCACGGGTCTTTTTTTTGTTACGGGGTGCAGGGAAGGCCATGAACGCCAGAAACGAAAAGACGCTTGCGGCAGCCATTTCTGTGGTGTCCAATTCCAGCCTTGTACTGCTCAAACTCGCCGCCGGCCTGTTCATGGGCTCCGTGTCCGTCATCTCCGAGGCCATCCACTCGGGCGTTGACCTGCTGGCCGCGTTGATTGCCCTGTTTTCCGTGCGGGCCGCCGAGAAACCCCGCGACCACGAGCATCCCTACGGCCACGGGAAGATCGAGAACATCTCCGGCACGATCGAGGCCCTGCTTATCTTCCTGGCGGGCGGCTGGATTATCTACGAATCCATCGGGAAACTCCTGAAGCCCACAGAAGTGGAATCCCTCGGGTGGGGCATCGCGATCATGTTCGGCTCGGCCGTGGCCAACGGCCTGGTTTCGAAGATGCTCTTTCGCGTAGGCAACCGGACCGAGTCCATGGCGTTGCTCGCCGATGCCTGGCACTTGCGCACTGACGTGTGGACGTCCGCCGGCGTTATGATTGGCCTGACGCTGATCCAAGCGGGACACTGGCTCTTCCCGGGCGTGTATCTGCTCTGGCTCGATCCCGTCGTCGCAATCGGCGTCGCCCTGTTGATTTTCCGCGCCGCCTTTCATCTCACCCTGCAGTCCGGGCGCGACCTGCTCGACACGCGCCTGCCCGAAGACGAAGAGGCCTGGATTGGCGGGCGCGTCATGGACTTCGCCCCCGAGGTCCGAAGCTTCCACAAGCTGCGCACCCGGCGCTCCGGCTCCACCCGCTTCATCGATTTCCACCTGCAGGTGGAGAAGAGCATGTCCATCGAAGAATCCCACCGCATCATCCACGACATCGCGGACGCCATCCGCCAGCGCTTTCCCGGCGCCAGCGTCAACATTCACGTCGAGCCCTGCGCCGCTGAAAGCGCCCTCGCGCAAGACGCGCTTCCGCAAAACGGCGCAGTGCCCGGCCGCCCCGCCTGACCGCCCTGCGGCATCCCTCACGGCTTCATGCTGAAATCTGACGGCCGTGCAGCGGCACATCTTGACAGAACGAGCGCGCCTTTCGTGCTCTTCGCGTCGCGCGGCCTCCCCGCCTGCGGCGGGCTGCGCGCGAAGCATTCCCTCGCGGCCCAGCCCAGCCCGCCCCGCGCCACATATCCGATTTGACAGCCAGCCCCGGAATTCGCTACAATCCCTTCTCGCTTGCCGGATGGCCTAATTGGTAGGGCACCTGACTCTGGATCAGGCTAGTCTAGGTTCGAGTCCTAGTCCGGCAACCAAGGTTTTGGCAGTTCCGCCGCAACGGCGTTACGCTCTTGTGCGGCCCCTTCATCTAGTGGTTTAGGATGCGGGATTCTCAGTCCCGTCACAGGGGTTCGAACCCCCTAGGGGCTGCCATTTATAGCATGAATTAAGTACTTCCGTTACCTCGGGAGTGCTTTTCTTTTTTGAACCGGTTCGAGCAAGGCCATCAACCCTGCCGGTTGCCCAACCAACACCACATCCTCGCCGTTTATGACGACTTCCTTCACGAACACGCCCAGCAATCTCTTAACGACTTGAGGCCTGTTGCGAGTGAATACCTCCCGCATGGCTTCCTGAATCTTGAGAATGTTTTCCATACGATCCAGATGCCCAGGCAACTCTTTCGGAGCCCGCCGCCGCTCAAGCTCAAACTCAAGCCGCTTCTTCTGGTCTTGCAACGGATTCACCCGCTCCCGACGAAACTCTGGCTCCAACCTCCCGGCCTCGAAAGCATCGTAATAGCGTTTGAGCTTGTTCGCGACATCCTCAAGTTGGAGCCGGATTTCCTTGAGGGGCCGTTCCTTGTCCTTCATTGCCCTCCGGACTTCCTTGAGCAATTTGCGGACGTTATCGACACTGAACGCCGCTTCAACAATCTGCCTGACAGTTCTTGTTCAAAATCCTCAATCCTTACCCGATGCCCGGAACAGGCCCCCACCCCCTCCTTTAAGGATTTGGAACAGGAGTAGTAACGATACTGGGCGGATTCCGTGTTTGTGGTTTCCGCCCATTCTTTTTGCTCCTCATCTTTGCTGCATGGTTCGTGCGTCCTCGTGACCGCCTTGTCGATGTATAATATCGCTCGTTCAAGAGGAACGGAGAATGACCAACAGCTGTGCCCGAAAAAGAAAGCATGTTAGTTCAAGCAGGATTTCCAATACTGTTTTGCTGGCTTTACTGACAATTGCCACCCAATAAGCAAACGAAAATGCCAAACAAAAAGACAAACAACACGTTCGCTGCAAAAACGAAGACCCGCAGGACGAAAGCCTCTTTCGCAAAGGAAGAACCGGCACAATACGGCACTCCACAACCTCAGCAATATCGGTTCATTGACCTCTTTTGCGGCATTGGTGGGTTTCGTTTGGCTTTTGAGCGAAACAACTGTCGCTGCGTCTGGTCCTCAGATTGGGACAAGTATTCTCAGCACACCTATGAAGCAAACTTCGGAGAAAAGCCTTGCGGCGACATACACTCTATAGCGATTGCGGATATCCCCACGCATGACATACTGTGTGCCGGTTTTCCCTGTCAACCCTTTAGCATTGCCGGCGTATCAAAAAAGCAAAGCTTGGGAAGAAAGCACGGTTTTCAAGATGAAAAGCAGGGAAATCTTTTTTTCTCGATAGCTGACATCATAGATTATCATCGCCCGGCGGCATTCGTTCTCGAAAACGTAAAGAATCTAACAAGTCACGACAAAGGTCACACGTTCAAAATAATCCTATCAACCCTTAGGGACGCCCTAGGATATGGCGTTTTCTACAAAGTGCTTGACGCAAAACCTTTCGTTCCACAGCACCGTGAACGTATCTTTATTGTGGGCTTTCGCGATGTCCGGTCCTTCAATTTCCCCGTGCATACCTTAAAAGGCCCTACTCTATCGACTATTTTGGACCAGGCTGTGCCAGCCAAGTACACCCTCACAGACCATCTCTGGCAATACCTCCAAAATTATGCGGCGAAGCATAAAGCAGCTGGTAACGGGTTCGGTTTTAGCCTAGTTACGGGAAGTGACGTCGCTCGCACACTAAGTGCACGATACTATAAAGACGGGTCCGAGATACTGGTGTCTCGGGGCGCTCACAATAATCCACGACGGCTAACGCCCCGGGAATGTGCCCGGCTTATGGGTTACCCTGAGACCTTTCTGATTCCAGTTTCTGACACTCAAGCATACCGTCAGTTTGGAAACTCTGTTGTGGTCCCATTGGTTGAGGACGTGGCCGGTCAAGTAATTGCATCCCTTCGGATACCGTCCTCCGGTGAGCCGCAGGCACCATCTAGCCATACGTATCGACAATGCGCCAATAAACGCTTGACTGTAACTGGTCACGACGAGAGAGACGGGAGGACTAAATGAGCAAGAATGTGCAGGCAATGGAACTGCTTCCAGACCCAGTGAGAATGGTTGAGGGACTTCGTGATACCGGGTATCAGTTTAACACCGCTGTCGCTGACGTTGTTGACAACTCCATTGCGGCGGAAGCCACATTTGTTGACATCAACCTAAATATGGATTACCGAGGCAATATCTTCTTGGAAATCTATGACGACGGCGTTGGCATGAATCAATCTGAGCTAATCAATGCCATGAAATACGGCTCCAGTCCCAGACCATCACCTGCGAGTCTCGGAAAGTTTGGTCTTGGCCTAAAGACCGCCTCAACTGCATTTTGCAGGCGTCTATCCGTTATCTCCAGAAATCAAGCGGATGCTTCCCTTATACGTGCAACTTGGGACCTCGACCATGTCAGGGAGTCGAATAAATGGGAATTGCTGATAGATGCTCCTTCGAGTGAGGAAGCGGAGAATTTCATCACAATAATCGGTAATGGAAGGGGAACTCTTGTCAGCTGGCAAAAGGTTGACCGTCTCCTCAAGAACTACGCGAACATGGACAGCGTCCCTGCAAAGAAGGCTTTGGCGAAATTCACAGCAGGCCTTAGGCAACATCTTGGCATGGTCTTTCAAAGATTCTTGGACAGCAATGACGGACGAGCCAAGAACATCGTCATGCGCTTAAATGCAGAACAGATTCCTCCTTGGGATCCATTTGCCGTCCTAGAATCGCAGGTGGTAAGTGAGGCCGCGCCCGAAGTGGAAATCGAAGAGGGAAAGACGGCGACATTTAAAATGAAAGCCTACGTTCTTCCTCGCAAGGAGGAATTTTCAACCGAAGACGCTGCGAAAGAGGCACGGATAGGCAATGCCACTCAAGGCATATACGTTTACAGGGAACATCGCCTTATTCATGGACCTGACTGGTTGAAAATCTTCGCGAAGGAGCCTCACTTCAGCCTTCTACGAGTGGAGTTTTCGTTTGACCATCTCCTTGACGAAGCTTTCCAAATCGACATCAAAAAGTCCCAGATTCTGTTAAATGAGGTCCTTTACGACTTCATATTAGACTTTCTGACCCCTCCTCGACGTGCGGCAGAGGATGTATACCGCAAAGGCAGGAAGGTTAAGACCACGGAAGTGGCCAAATCTGCGCACGACAGTTCAAATCGGAACATCATGTCGAAGGAGAAAGAGATAGTCAAACCCGAAATCCAGTCAGTTGACCCCTTTACAAACGAGGCTCAGCTAGTCAACAATCAGGGTTCTATTCGACTCAAGCTTAAGATTACGAGCGCGTCAAAGCCCCTCGAAGTACATATTCAGCCGGTGGAAAGCATTGACGATGGACTCTTGTGGGAGCCATGTTTGATTGACGGTCACTGCGGCGTTCGCATCAATACAAGCCATCCGTATTATGGCAAGGTATATCTTCCGAATCTCGCTCAAGGCGTCACTATTCAAGGCATGGATGCTCTTCTTTGGGGAATTTCGGTGGCGGAGCTCAATTGTGTTAGCGATACTACCAAGTCATCATTTGCGGAATTGAGGTACGAGGTGTCTCGCAATCTTAGAAAACTTGTCCACGATTTGCCTGAGGCACCAGAAGCAGAATGAATAACGCCATTGCAGAATTCGCCGCCCATGCCATTTCTAAGCGAATAGGCCTCTCTGTGACAACGCGAATTATACCGGGTGACTCGCCTTGCCTCGAGGTTCTGCCGACGGAAAGTCACCCAAACGATGCCTTTGCTGTACACCTCACAATAGGATGGCGTTCGGCGACTGTTGACTTTCATCCAGGCAAATTCTCAGCTCCGCTTATTTTCCAAATGGGTAAAGCGGGCGATGATGCGAAAAGTGCAGCAACGGCTTTCATTTCTGCTTTGCTCGGCCGCAAGTATAACTTGTCGCTTCGGATAAACGGGGCAGATATTCCTCCATTGGATACGGCACAATGGCCCGTTGGGTGGAATAAATTCGAATTTCAGGCTCGTAGTCCCATGCAGGTCATGGATGCAAACGATATCGGACAGATGCGTCAACTTGTAGTTGAATTACTTGTTCCAACACTTGGGATAATCACTGCTCTAATTGGCCTGGAAGAACCTGATATGTCGGCATATGGAGAATTAGAGGGGAATTGCGTTCAAACGCTTGTTACCCGCTTTGAGCGCAAGAAAATTAACCGTGAAGCATGTATCCAGCTAAAAGGATACAAGTGTATTGTTTGCGGTTTCGATTTCTCCTCTTCTTATGGCCCACTTGGAGTAGGCTACATCGAAATTCATCACACGACGCCAGTGTCACAGGTTGGACCTAATTACAGGATTGATGTCGTCACAGATTTGGAGCCACTGTGTGCCAACTGCCATGCAATGGTTCACCGAGAGGACCCGCCTGTCCCAATAGACAGGATGAAAGCTCTTGTTGCATCAAGAGGTCCATGCACAAAGGAGTCCACAGGCACATCAAATTAAGGACGCAAACTCAATGAAAGGCATCTTGTGGCGTTAATTCGACTAGAAGATGGGCGTATTCTCCTTGGGGATGGTGAGAAGCAGCTCCTGCTTTACGCGGATGATGTTTTCTCCGTTATGTTCGAAGGAGCAAGTGCAATCAGGGGACTCCCTGCTTCCGCGGATGATTTCTTGCCTTTGGGATTATTTTTTGACAAGTGTCCGGCCGACCCT
>CAILVY010000263.1 GCA_903837785.1 Candidatus Hydrogenedentota bacterium | reverse complement strand
GCTCGTCGCCGGCGTCGCCGTAGGTATAGTAGCTGTTGGCGTTGAGGTTGATCTGGCTTTGGACCTGGGCGATCTGCGTGGCGTCGAGGACGCCGGTAAGGGCCTTTTCCACGGCCAGGTCAACCAGCTGATTGACGTACACGACGGTTACGGCGTCGGCGAAGGTCATGTAACCGGCGACAAGGTTCTGAAGCGCATCGGCAAGTTCGGGGTCGCTGCTGTTCAGTTCATCGATGACATGAATGGTCTGGGTCCCATAGGGGAATCCCATATCTACGGTGGCTGTGAGATCCGTGGCGACCTGGCTGGCATTGTCGGGGTAGTGGGATTGGATTGCGGCGGCCGCGGCCGTATTCACGCAGGGTTCCAGCGCGCCGGCGCCCCACAGGACGCGGGAAAGCATGCCGAGCTGATCCTCTTCCCAGAGGCCATTGCCGTCGCCGTCCACACCGCGCAGCGCGACCTCGGCGCCGAGGAAATTCTCGACGACAAAGAGGTGGTAATCGAAATCCACGTCGAGGGCCTCGGCACGGCCGCCGGCCGCGGCGGCGAGCAGCACACAACATCCAAGCAAGAAACGTCCCAGCACCTTGATACCCTCATTTTTCACTATGCCTGCGCGCGCATCCACCCTGTTAGATTATGCGGTCCGGGCGCTACGCTGTCAAACCTGCGCCGGGTTCGGCGTGCCACCCAGCATCGTCCGGCGCCTTGATCTCACACGGTCGGAAGCGGATTTTGTAGTTCATTTGCCGGCACTCCCGAATGTAGTACCCGAGATAGTAGTATGCGAGTCCCCATCGCCGGGCGAGGTCGATTTCGCAGAGGGCGGAGTACGTGCCGGGGCTCAGTCGGGCGAAATCGGGGTCGAAGTAGAAGTAGACGCTGGAGAGGGCGTCGCCGACCCGATCGAGAATGCCGACGCCGGCGAGCCGGCCCTGGGCTCGGAGCTGGAGTTCGATGGTTCTGCCGCCAAGGCACGTATCGACGAGGAACGCGGCGTATCGGTCGGGGGCGGCGTCGTCGGCCTTGCCATGCTGGAATTCGAGATATCGACGATAGACCTCGAGTTTCTCGGCGGTGCAGGCGGGCGGCCAGATGGAGGCTTCGAAGACGCGTTGGCCCCGGTTCCAGACGTGGCGCTGGCTCTTGCTCTTCCTGAAGGCGGCCACGGGGACCCGGATGACTTTGCACTCGTTGCATGCGGCGCAGACGGGGCGATAGACGTATCCCCCACTCCGGCGGTAACCGGAATCGAGGAGGAGGCGGTAGAACGGCGCGGCGGCGAATCCATCTCCAAAGCGCAGGGTGGAGACTTTGTCCGGCAGATAGGGACAGGGGTCCACGATATCCCCGATGTGGAAGAGGGTCTCGATACTTCGGTCAATCATCAGAAGAGGGTACGGGAAAGCGCTTGAGCATTGCACGTTGTATGCCTGGACGGGATGGACAAAAGGGACAAGGGGGACGGGAGGGCGAGTGGGATTCTGGGGTGCTTTGGCGATTCCTGACGCTTGCCGGTTCTGCCGGGGGCCGATATAATCGCAGCGGACGAAGCGGCCAAGCAGGAAGGGAGCGCGTCAACATGATCTCGCGGGTGGACCACGTGGCCATTGCCGTACGCGACTACGCGTCGGCGCGTCATTTCTTCGAGGAGGTACTGGGGGCGGTGCCGGGGGCGGATGCCGAAGATGCGGCAAAGAAGTTCTACTGGCAGACCTTCGTGCTGGGCGATATGAGCCGGATCGAACTGCTGACGCCCACGGAAGAGGGCAGCTTTCTCGACGGGTTCCTGAAGACTCGGCCGGGCGGATTTCATCACATCACATTGCAGACGCCGGACCTGGAGGCGGCGATTGCGGTGCTCGAGCAGCATGGCATCCCCTATTTCGGCAAGCACGTCTATCCGGATGGGACCTGGAAGGAAGTGTTTGTGCATCCGCGGGACGCATTCGGCGTCTTGGTGCAGATCGCGGAGTTCCGGGCGGAGGACTGGCAGGCGGAGGATCTGTTTCTGCCCGAGGGGAAGCGCTGGGAAGTGGAGGCCAACGAGGATGGATGCACGCTTATCGTGGGGCATCCGGGCGGCGGCAAGGTGCGCGTGCCGCTGACGCAGGAGGAGGCACACGCGCTGGGAGAAGCGCTGATGCGCGCATAGCCACGGCGCAGTTGTCATTCACGTGTCCGGCGGGGTAGGATGAGGCGGGAACGGGAGAGGCTCATGTTAAAGCATCGTTTGATTAATCCGTATATTCTTGAAGCATTGGCTTCGGCGGGACACGGCGCGAAGGTCTTGATCACGGACGCGAATTATCCGGCAAGCACACGCCTGGGCGAGAATGCGGAACTGGTCTACATCGGCCTGGCGCCGGGGAAGCCGACCGTGACGGAGGTGCTGGATATTCTGTTGACGGCAGTGACGGTGGAGGATGCGGCGGTGATGACGCCGGAGGAGGGTCCGGAGCCGCGCATATTCCAGGAATTTCGCAGTCTGCTTCCGGACGTTCCCCTGACGAAATACAACCGCTATGAGTTCTATGAGGAGGCATCGGGTCCGGACACCTGCCTTCAGATCGTGACGGGGGAACAGCGGATTTATGCGAACTTGCTGCTGACCCTGGGGGTGGTGGTGTAGGCTGCCCAGATTTCATACGTTGCGCAGTATGGCCGGACGGGTGCGGAGCGAAGCCCGAAGCGTATGAAAGCGTGGGAGTTGCACAAGGTCTGGGGCGGGCGGAAGGTGCAGGAGTTCTCTTGACACAACCGGTAGCCCGTGCTAGAATGGCCTGGATACAGTGGGTAGATATGTCAACCTGAAACCATCGTAATGGAGGTGGGGCCAATGGCCGACAACAAACCGCATGGTGAAGATACCCCCCAAGGGGACATGGCAAGCGACTCCGGATTGGGTAATTTGCCACCCTTGAGCGATTTCGACTCGAAAGGCGGCATCTCCTCGGATTCGGGTCTACCACCGCTGGGAAGTTTCGATTCCGGTGTGAGCGATGAAGGCGGCTTGCCGCCGATCAGCGACATCGATGTCGAGACGCCGACGCCGACGGGCGGCAATATCAAGGCGGCGCCGCCGGGCTTCGAGAAGGGCATCGCGAGTACGTTCTCTTCGGGACCGCGTCCGGGCGGGGCCAACACGGGCTTCCAGGACCTCGCGGCCGACAGTGATTTCTCGCCGGAGACGCCGGAAATCGGTCCGGGCCCGGGCCAGGATTCACCGATGGACACGCCGATGTTCGACAGCGCGTTCGGCGCGGGCGGCGGCGGGGAAGCGTTTGACGCGGGTCTGCGCACCCCGGCTCCGACGCAAGCGATGGAGACGCCGATGTTCGGCGGCAGCCAGGGGCCGGCGCGCGGTGGCGCGGGCGGCGCAGGCGGCTTTGCGTTTGATCAGGGCGCGTTCGGCGCAGGCATGGATTTCGGCGGCGGCACGCCGGCGCCGGACTTTTCGCCGGACACGGACATGCAGCCCGCGGCGCCAGCCTCTCCGCCGGATCCGAAGAAGAAGGCGAAGAAGGGCGGCGGGAGCAAGATGACGGCCGTGGTGACGCTGATCGTCGGCCTGTTGATCGGCATTCTCATCGGTCCGCTGGCGTTGAGCAAGATTCCGTTCACGCTTCCGATCCCCAATCCGGTTCAGGCGGAGTTGGACAAGGCGAAGGAACAGATCACGAAGCTTTCGAAAGATCTGGATGAATGGCGGAAGAAAGGGAATCCGAACGCGCCAAGCCAGATTACGAAGGAAGAGCTGGACAAACTCGAGCAGCAGATTCGGGACAAGACGGCGGAACTCAACGACTCGAAGGCGAATCTCGACAAGGTTGCTGCGTCGCTGACGGAGAAGCAGAACGCGCTGACGCAGATCGAGCAGGACATTTCGAAGAAGACGGAAGAGTTCGTGACGGCCCAGGAACAGTACGAGGACCTTCAGAACGAAACCTCGATCATTCAGGCGCGCCAGAAGGGCCTGTCGGCGGAAGTGGAACGCCTGACGGGCATGGTTGGGCAGTTGGACGAAGCCAATCAGCGGAGCCTGTCGGTGAAAGACGCGTTCGCGCACAACGTGGATCGCCTGATCATCCAGATCAAGGAAAGCATCCCGCTGACGCCGGAGAAGTTCTCGCACGCGAAACGGCTGGCTGATGCGGAAGCGTTGCGCGACACCGTGTCGACGGCGAAGTGGGTGACGCCGGAATTGCAGGAGACCTACACGTCGCTGTATCTGAAGGAACTGGAAGTGGCGGCGTCGCAGGATTACTTCTTTGCGCGCGTGACAGTGAAAGACGATTTCGGCAATCTGACGCAGAAATGGGCGGAATGCCTGATGCAGGGCAGCTGGGGCGTCTATTTCCGCACGCTGGACGGCAAGAACATCGGCGCATACAAGAATCTGGGCACGATGCAGACGCCGGACTGGTCGTTTGTGGAAGACATGACGGTGCGCGTGCGCAGGGAAATCGAGGATCAGGTATTCGCGGCGCGGGTGCCGGGCTTTGAAGAGAAGATCAAGGTGCTTTCCGAGAAACAGGCGGCCCAGCAGGAGGGCACCGGTCTGCAGAAGAGTTTCAGTTCGCTCTAAGAGCGTGCGGGTTTGGGCCGCGCCGGCAGCGAAGATGCTGGCGCGGCCTTTTTGTTGATGCGACACACCCACGGGAGCTTTCGAAACATGCTGATGGCCATGGCGACGTTGTTTTGCAGCCTGGCAGCGGGCGCGCCGCTGCATGAGGCGGAATTCATCTTCCCCCCCGTCCCGAAGCACAATCACGGTTCAAGCATCGTGGAGACGGCCACGGGCGATCTCATCGCATGCTGGTTTCACGGCACGGGCGAGCGCCAGGCCGATGATGTGATGGTCCAGGGGGCGCGCAAGCGCGCCGGGGCGAAGGAGTGGTCCGAGCCGTTTGTCATGGCCGACACGCCGGACCTGCCGGACTGCAATCCGGTGTTGTTCATCGACCCGCGGGGGGTGCTCTGGCTCTTCTGGATCACCGTGCAGGACAATCAATGGGGCGGGTCGCTGTTGAAGTACCGCACCGCGCACGAGTACAGCGCGGACGGCCCGCCGACATGGGACTGGCAGGACGTCATCCATGCGCGTCCGGTCCAGTTGGAGGAGCAGTTTGTGGCGGTGTGCGACAAGGCGAAGACCCTTCTTGCGGACATTCTGGCGGCAACGCCGGAGTTGGCGAAGGAGTTCGAAGATGCGCGGGCGGCGGCCCAGAACAAGCTGCGACAGCGGCTGGGCTGGATGACGCGCATCCACCCGATCATGACCTCGGACACGCGCATGATGCTCGGGCTGTATTCGGATGTCTTCAATTGTTCGCTGGCGTCGTTCACGGAGGATTGGGGCAAGACCTGGAGTTTCAGCCAGCCGATCATGGACCCCGCACCAAACCTCCTGGGCAATATCCAGCCGAGTTTCGTGAGGAAGAAGAACGGGGACATCATGGCGTTCATGCGGGACAACGGCCTGCCCAGCTACGTGCGGACCGCCATTTCGAGGGACAATGGCCTGACCTGGCCTCCGCTGGGGCAGCTCGAGATTCGCAATCCGGGGTCGAGCGTGGAATGCATCGCGCTGAAGAGCGGGCGTTGGGCGCTTGTGTGCAATGACGTGCCGAAGGGCCGGCATGTATTGACTGTGTATCTCTCGGAAGACGAAGGGACGACGTGGAAGTGGCCGCGCGCGCTGGAATCCGTCGAGAAGGAACAAGGTTCGTTTTCGTACCCGTCGATGATCCAGGCGGCGGACGGGACGATTCATTGCACGTATTCGTATTCCGGGAACGGGATCCAGGGCTCCACGATCAAGCATGCGCGGTTCAACGAAGACTGGCTGATGGAAGCCCATTGACCGCTTGCGCCGTTTCATTTCACCTGAGAGGGTGCGGCCTTACTCCCGGGCGTCGAGGTCGGCTCGGCAAGCCGCGCGGCCGCTTCGAGGTAATCGAGCACGATTCGTGCGTTTCGGTTAAAGAGGCCCATGTCGACGATCGGTTGATCTTCGGGCAGTTTCCGGCGCTTGAGTTCCGCGCGATCCTCGCCTTGTGCTGAGGAGAGCCACCAGCCTTCCGGGGACAAGGCCCCACACAATTCCGTTGCACTGCGCTCAAGCCGTTCCGGGGATGGGGCCTGCTCGGGCTGTTTGCGTTCGCGGACATAGGCCTCGCGACCGATGGCCTTGAGCCGTTTCAGCGCCTCCTCGGCCTTGTGTGGAAACCATTCGCCCTGCCAGCCGTATCCGGTGCAGGCCTTTTCAAACTCATAGACGGGCTCGGCCTTGTCACGGCGTCCGTAGACGGGGCGCTGAGTTCCTGGTTCATACAGGCGGGCAAACTTGCCGTTGGGGAGCCGGTGCGTGTCGTACCACGCGAAAGCGTTGGACAGGGGCCCGAGGAAGCGCTCTTCGCCGCAGGCGAGGTGGAGATCAATGAGCACGGCGCAGACCTCCATCGATTCAGCCGGGGAATAGCCGGGTGGTTCCATCTTGCGCGCCCAGGCGGGTTGCAGCGTATCGGGATCGTACTGCTGTGCCCAGATGGCCTCGCCGGGCCCGCCCTGCAAGCGAATGATGGCCTCTCCCCCCTTCTTCGCGGACTCGAGGTAACGGGCTTCGCCCGTGAGTTCATGCACCCGGAGCAGGGCGCGAATCACATTGGGCATCACGCCGTCATTGAACGTGACGCAGCGCCGGTAGTCCTTGGGCGGCGGATAACGCTGGGGCCATCCGCCGCAGGGGTATTGGGCGCGAAGGAAGAAGTCCCCCACGCTCTTCACGGCCTCCAGGTCTTCCTGCTTCCCCGTGTATTGCCACCACGCGATGAGGAAGTCGAGCGCGCCCGTGGTGGTGTCGTCGTCGAGGGTGCTCATCGTGGCCTTCCCTGCAGTCGGGTCGCCTTCGTAGGGAAAGCCTCCGTCGGCCGTGCGCAGGGCAAGCAGGGCGTCGCGCGCCGATTTCGCAGAGGCGATGTAGCGGGGTTCGTGGAGGACCTGTCCCGCGCGCAGAAATGTGCTCGCGACGCTTGGCGTGGCCGGGGGTTGCACGGAGATCCACGTGCGGGGAATCGGCAAGTACTCGCCCCACATGAGCGAGCCGTCGCGGACATAGGCCCTGCCCCATCCTCCGTTGGACTGGAATTGGGTAACGGCGTCCAGGGCGCGCCGCAGCCCGCTTTGGACGGTTGGCTCGGAGGATGCGGCCAGGCTGCTGGACAAGGTCAGCGTGCCCACCGCCACAAGAATCTTAAGGAGAGTATTCACGTGCTGCGCTCCGGTCAGAGATGGTGAAACTGTAGCGGAGTACACGGAACAATACAATCTCAAACAGTTTGTCTTGATGCACTGCGGTGTGGCAGAATATGCGACGGGGAGAGGGGTGTGTGTTTGCATTAGCGCTGGAGAACAAGCATGTCTACCTGGTGGACTTTCATGAAGGGTGTGTTTTTGAAGAACCGGACGACGGGCGCGATTGCGCCGAGCGGCCGGAGGCTGGCGGAGGCGGTGACGAACATGGCGAAGGTGGAAGACGCGAAGGTCATTATCGAGTACGGCCCGGGCACCGGGGTGTTTACCGAGGTGATTCAGAAGAAGATGTCTCCGAACGCGTGTTTCATCGCGCTGGAAGTGAATCCGGAGTTCGTGGAAGCGACGCGCAAGCGCTGTCCGGGCGTGCGGGTCTACGAGGATTCGGCACAGAACGCGTTGAAGCACGTGCAGGAGGCGGGATTCGCGCATTGCGACGTGATCGTGTCGGGACTGCCCTGGACGCGCTTTGACGATGCGCTTCAGGACGAGATCCTTGAGGCGACGTACAACGTACTGCGTCCCGGCGGGCGCTTCGTCACCTTTTCGTATGCCATGAGCCCGTACGTGCCGTCGGGCGGCAAGTTCTTCAGGGGCAAACTCCCGAAGCGCTTCCCGAAGACGACTGTTTCGCGGCCTATCTGGAACAACTTCCCTCCGTGCCTCGTGTTCATTGCGGAGAAGGAGTAGGCGAAGTCAATGGCGGTCCGCCGGAACGCGATGAGGAGCGTGAAAGATGCAGTCGGCGCTGGTGGTCTGGGGCGGATGGGACGGGCATGAGCCGCAGGCGTGTGTGTCCCGTTTTGTCCCCGCCCTTGAATCGGCGGGATTCCGGGTGGAGGTTTCGGACACGCTCCATGCCTTTGACGATGCGCATCAATTGCAGACGCATTCGCTGATTCTCCCCTGCTGGACGATGGGCGCGCTGGAGGGGGCGCAAGAGAAGAACCTGCTTGACGCGGTTCGCAGCGGGGTGGGCCTGGCGGGCTGGCATGGGGGCCTGTGCGACGCCTTCCGCAACCAGACCGGGTATCAGTTCATGACCGGCGGCCAGTTTGTGGAGCATCCGGGCGGAAGCATCGCGTACCGGGTGAACATTGTGAAGCGCGACGATCCGGTGATGGCGGGGCTGGACGATTTTTCGCTCCGGTCCGAATGCTATTACATGCACGTGGATCCCTCGAACGAGGTGCTGGCCACGACGACCTTCAGCGGAGAGCACTGTGCGTGGATCGAGGGCTGCGTCATGCCGGTGGTGTGGAAGCGCCGCTACGGGGCGGGCCGGGTGTTTTATGCGTCCTTTGGGCACGCGGCGAGCGATTTCGACGTACCGGAGTGTTTCGAGATCATGAAACGGGGGATGATGTGGGCCGCGCGTTGAGGACGGGGATGAGGGGCTGAGGGAATCGCGGGGCGCTCAAGCTACTCAGAGTGCGGAAAGTGGTCTTGCAGCCGCTTCTTCGCAGTATTCGCCGTCTTGCAAGCACACGGGGTTTCGGGTACAGTTGTGGTGACAAATGGCCGTGCGGCGCGGTGCGCGCCGAAAGGAGTTGCGCCATGGCTTATAACGAGCACCTGAAGTTGCTGTCGGCGGGGGTAGCGAGCTGGAATGCGTGGCGGAAACAGGACACGACGCTGTCGCCCGATCTGAGCGGCGCGAACTTTTCGGGCCTGGATCTGGGCGGGGTGGATTTGAGCAACGCCAGCCTGAACAACGCGAATCTGTTCGGGGCGAATCTGGAAGGCGCTGATGTGAGCCGGGCCTATCTTCACGGGGCGAACCTGGGCAACGCCAATCTCTCGGATGCGGATCTTCGCAAGTCCGACCTGACGCGGGCGAATCTGGTGGGCGCGAATCTGACGGGCACGAAGTTGAGCCACGCCGTGTTGAACGAGGCGGATCTCTCGAAGCGCAATTTCAGCAAGATGGATTTGAGCGGAGCGAACTTCTATCGGGCGAATCTGGAGGAAGTGGACTTCACGGGAGCCAATGTGGAAGGCGCGTTCTTCGGCGAGGCGCGGCTGCACATGGCGAACTTTCTGAAGGCGAACGTGCGGGGCGCGAATTTCCTGAACGCGGACCTGCGCGATGTCTATCTGAAGGATTGCGAGCTGGCGAATGTGAACCTGACTGGCGCGAATCTGGGGGGCGCGTTCTTGCCGGCGCGGCTGCGTTTTGCGCGCTTCTTCGGCGCGGCACGCCGGGCGTCCTAGCCGGGCAGCGATCCGGATTCCAGCGCGGCGCGCGCGGCGTGCTGTTCGGCCTCTTTCTTCGTGTGGCCGCGCCCGCGTCCGGAGGGAATCCCGTCAATGGAGACTTCCACTTCGAATTCCTTCTTGTGATCCGGCCCTTCCGAGAGAATGACGACGAACTGCGGCAGGGGCAGGCGTTTTGCCTGGCAGCGGTCCTGCAGACGGGACTTGTAGTCCCACACGCGCTCGACGTCGTGGGCGCGGCTCAGCTCGTGGGCAAAGACCCGCGCAATGAACGAACGGACAGTGTCCCAGCCGCTGTCGAGGTAGACCGCGGCAATGAGCGCTTCGAGGCAGTCGGCCACAAGCGCGATGCGCTGACGTCCGCCGGCGAGTTCCTCGCCCTTCCCGAGCCGGATGTACTGGGCGAGGCCCAGTTCATTGGCGGCACGGGCCACGGAGCGCCGGTTGACGAGTCCGGCGCGCATCTTGCTGTACTCGCCGGGGGTGCGGTCGGGGAAGACTTCGAAGAGGTGATGGGCAACCACAAGGCCCAGAACGGCATCGCCGAGAAACTCGAGGGATTCGTAGTCGCGGGTGGGCTCGGGAGACTCGGAGGCCACCGAGGCGTGCGTCAGCGCGCGTTCGAAGAGGGAGACGTCCTTGACTTCGAGCCCGAGCCGGGCCGCTAGTTCATGGAGTAGTGGTTCTCGCTCACTCATATCGCCTGAAGATGATGGCGGCATTGTGCCCGCCAAACCCCAAGGAAGTGGACATGGCCGAATTCACCTGCGTTTCGCGGGCCTCGTTGGCCACGAGGTTCACGATGCATTCGGGATCTGGGTGCTCGTAGTTGATATTGGGCGTAATGATGCCATGGTTCATCGTCAGAATGCAGGTGATAGCTTCAACGGCGCCCGCGGCGCCGAGCAGATGGCCGATCATGGATTTCGTGGAACTGACGGGGGGCATGTCATCGCCGAAGAGCAGCCTGAGGCTTTGCGCCTCGCTGGCATCGTTCAGTTTGGTGCTGGTGCCGTGGGCGTTGTAGTAGCCGATCTCGTCCGGAGCCATTTCGGCCTGGCGCAGGGCGGCGCGCATGGCTTCGGCCGCGCCGGTGCCATCGGGCGACGGGGCGGTGACGTGGTGGGCGTCGCAGGTTTCGCCCATGCCCGCCAGTTCGGCGAAGATGTGGGCACCACGGGCGCGGGCATGGTCTTCCGATTCGAGGATCATGACGCCGGCCCCCTCCCCCATCACGAATCCGTCGCGTTCGGCATCGAAGGGCCGGCTGGCGCGTTCGGGTTCATCGTTTCGGGTGGACAGGGCGCGCATCGAACAGAAGGCCGCCATGCCGAAGGGGATGACGGAGGTTTCCGCGCCGCCGGCAACCATCACGTCGGCCTTGCCCATGCGAATGAGGTCCGCGGCGGCGCCGAGGCTTTGCGTTCCCGTGGTGCAGGCGGTGACGATGGCGCGGTTGGGGCCCTGGAGCCCCAGGCGGATGGCCACGAGTCCGGCGGCCATATTGATGAGCCCTTGGGGCATGACGAAGGGGGACACGCGTCGCGGCCCATCCGTGTGGTTCTTGACGGAGTTCTCGTAGATGCTGTCGATGCCGCCGATGCCGCCGCCGACGAACACGCCGCACCGGAAGGGGTCTTCCCGTGCGATGTCCAGGCCGGCCTGTCGCCAGGCCTGATCAGCGGCTTCGAGGGCAAAGAGGGTGTATCGGCTTTGCCGCCGGACCTCCTTGGGGCCCATGCCTTCTGGGACGACGTCCTCGGCCACGCCGGCGATCTTCGAGGTGAGGAGTTCCGGGTCGAAATGGGCGATGCGCCGGATACAGGAGCGGCCCTGGCACAGGGCTGTCCAGAAGCTGTTGAGGTCATTGCCCGCGGGCGAAACGACGCCCATGCCGGTCACTACGACTTTTTTGTTCATCACCGCCTCTTGCCAAATCCAGCCCGTGACCCCGGGGCCAACGGGCTGGATTGCCGCAATCTATGCTGAACGTCCGCAAACGCGGGACGCGAACTACTTGTTCATTTTCGAGTCAATATACTTGATCGCGTCGCCAACCGTGTCGATTTCATTGGCTTCGTCATCGATCTCGATGTTGAATTCTTCCTCCAACGCCATCAGCAACTCGGTAATGTCGAGTGAATCCGCGCCCAAATCATCCACGAACCGGGCGTCATCCGTCACCTCTTCAATCTTCCGATCGAGACGCTCCGCGATGATCTTCTTAATCTTGTCCTTCAGGTCTGCGTCTATGGCCATGCATTTCACCTCCTTACACATGGACTCGGCAGCGAAAAAACAGTTCTCCCACCGCCCAAAACGGGGCAAGTATATACCCCGCTCCCGCCCCACTTCAACAACTAAAAGCGAAAGTCCGGCGTTTGCGCGGCGCCGGTATACTCATGCCTCGGGGAGGCTTTCCCAGGCGACGCCGATGCGGGGGGCAATATAGCCGATGGCCTGGAGATGGTCGCCATAGGCCATCATCCAGTGGGAATCGCGGACTTCGTTGAGCAGTTTCCGCCACGCGCCGTGGATCCGGACGTCCTGCTGGGAGCGGCAAATCTCGAAAAACGGGTTGCTCTCCACGGTTCCCTTCATGCCGAGCCAGCGCCCGGTGGCGTATTCGGGATTGATAAAGGTGACTTCCTGTCCGATGGGCATGTCGACTTTGGGGGCGGCGCCGTACTCGGATTCGTAGTGGGTGAGCAGGGTGGCGGGTTCGTAGCGGTCGCCGTCCATGCGGCGGGGGCCGGTGCAATGGGCGCAGGTCACGATGCCTTGATGCGGGAAGGTGGAGTTGTGCATGAAGACGGGCTTTCCGGTGACGCAATGGAGCAGCAGGCCCGCGGGAATGATGACGAAGTCCGATTCGCAGAAGGCGACCCAGCCTTCATCGTTCAGCAGGCTGAGGGTGAGGCAGGCCGTGGTCTTGGACATGGGGAGAATCGTGCCCATGCACCCCTGGATGGTGAAGACGGAGGCGTCCTGTTCCCGGAGGATCTCCTTGAAGAGCCCATAGAGGATGAAGGAATTGACCACGAAGCTGCGCTCAGTCTGGCTCTTTGTGCCGGGGATGGCGAGGTAGCGATCCGTCCAGGCCTCAGCGCGTTCGAGGCAGGCGCTGTCCTGCATGGCCGCCTGGATGCGTTTGCCCAAGTCGTCATAACTGACTTCAACGATGTCGAGGGCATGGCGTTCGCGGGCGAAGTTGGGGGCTTCGTGGGCATACTTGCCGGCCGCGCCGCCGAGTGCGACGATGCGCCGGCCGAGGAAGTTCTCGCGGGCATGCCAGGCGCGGAGCCGCCAGAGGAGTTCGTCCGGGTCGTCCACGACGACGTCGCTGACGGAAAGGGGCTTGTCGCCGGAAAGGGGCTCACCCTCTTTTCGAAGGAGTTCGGTGCTGAGGGCTTCGTACCAGTAGTAGACGGGGCCGGAGCGATGGCGCACGAAGACGATGCCGCCCCAGGCGGGGAAGCATGCCTGGAGCATTTCGCCCGAACCGGTGGCGGGATAGGCGATGATCAGGGCGTCTTTGCTCTGGCTTGCGGTCCTGGCCTCGTCCTTCGAAGTCACTTTCATCACGGGCAGGATCTCGATGGGGAATCCGGCGCGCCCGGCCAAGGTCTTCAGTTCTTCGGCAATGCGTGCGGCTTCTTCATTGACGGCGTCTTCGGTCTGTACGCCGCCCCAGGATTTCCAGGAGGCCATCTCACGCCGTTGCGGGAGGCGGTACATCAGCACGGGCTGAATGCGGAGGGGCTTTGTGTGGAGTTCATAGGGACGGTCGGGATCCCACCACTCGCGGGGCCATTCCTGGCTGGCCGCCTGGGCGAGCACGTTGGGGAGCAAGGCGGCCCCGGCCGCCAGGGCTGCGGTAGTGCCCAGGAATTCACGCCGATTCACGCAGTGGCAACAGGTCATGGGAGACTCCTTTCAGTGGCTGGAGAGTGATTATTGATGGAATCCGGAGCGAAGTCAATGCGGCGCGTGGGGAAAAACACTGAGGGCCGTTCCGAAGAACGGCCCCCGATGGAAATCAATGCGCGTGATTACTTCATGGGAATACCCCAACGTCCTCCAGCCAGCGCGAGAATCGAAGCGGCCAGGGACAGAATCATCAGGTCGCCGCCCGGTAGTCCGGAACTCTTGTCGCTGTCGTCCCGGAAGCAGCCCAAGGGATCCCACCACGGATTCTCTTCGCCTTCGCCTTCGCCCTCACCCTCGCCCTCGCCCTCGCCTTCGCCCTCACCCTCGCCTTCTTCGCCCTCGCCCTCGCCCTCGCCCTCGCCTTCGCCTTCGCCTTCACCCTCGCCTTCACCCTCGCCTTCGCCTTCGCCTTCGCCTTCTGCGGCCGAGGGCGTCAGACAATAGGCGAGGTCCGGGCCAACCTGAACGAAGTCTCCGCTGCTGTCCGCGAACCAGGACATGCCGTCTCCGGCATTTGAACCCATCCACAGGAAGAAACAGCCGTCTTCAAAGTCAAGTCCCACGATCGAGATCCAACCGTCGGGCAGATTGACCAGGTCGGGCAGACTGGCGGTGTAGCGTTTGAGCATGAGCCCTGCACTCTGGCCTTGTTCGAGAAGGCCCGCGTCCTGAATGGCGGGTTGTACGTTGGCGGCATACACGGGCACCGCACTGGGCATTCCGCCGTCATCTTCGAAGAAGATGACCTGATACATGTTCTGTGCCTTGTCGCAGGCGCTGTGACGGTCACCGGAAGTGAGCCCCCACCACGTCACTGCGCCGATACTGCCGGAGGCACCCGTATAGCGTTCGTACATTCGGTTGGCCGCGCCAAGATCGCTGAAAGAAAGGATTGCAAAATCCGCCAATGGCGACGGGGCCTGGCCGTAGACGGCGTCGCCCGGACAGACATCATCGGCGAATGCGGGCGTTACGCCAAAGAGAAGGCACGCCGCTGCCGCCAACACGCTTAACACTGCACTCGCATTTCGATACATACATCATCCCTCCCGGTTTGATTCGCGAGAATCTGTGAAACATCCGATACAGCGCATTATATCGGCTGGGGCACATGGGCGCAACCGGTGTGCTGCAGCGATTAGGCACCTGGGGCAGGCGCCGCGGGGGCGGACCGAAAGTGACGCCGGAGAACCTGGGGCAGATAGAGCCCCCAACGATCCAGGCGCTCGAATACGTGGCGGGCGGTTTCGGGTTCCGGGGCTTCGTAGAGGGTGTGCAACAGGTCCTCGTAACAGGCGCAGTACCCCACGCGGTCGCTGGCGCGGGCGTGATTATAGGCGTTGCGTCCCCCCGCGGCATCACCTTGTTCGAACAAGGCGATGCTGAGCGCGAGGGCGGCCAGCGGGTAATCCGGGTCGAGCGCGAGCGCGCGGCGGGCGGCCGCGGCGGCCAGATCGGGGTGCCCATCGTCAGCGAACCGGAAGGCGAGAAAGCTGTAGTAGTAGCGGGTTCGTGGCCATTCGGTATCCACTGCCCTCCGCAAGGCCTGCAGGGCCGCGGGAAGCTGATCGGGGCGGATTTCCATGTCACGCGCGAGTGCCTCATAGTCCACGCGGCTGGGAATGGGGGCAAGGGCTCCGCCGGGCAGGGGCGCCGCGCTCCGCTCGATGCGATAGAGTTGCAGTCCGTTCATTCCGGCGAAGGTGGTGAGGGTGTGGCGAAGACCACGGCTGCGCAGGGCGTTTTCGAAGGCGGAGAGCGGCGGCAACTGGTAGACAAACGGCTCGATCAGCGCCCAGACGGAGGTTCCGGTATTCGGGGAGACGGAAAGAAAGTCTGCGGCTTTGTCACAGACGGCCTGGAGGGTGTACGCGGCTTCGACAGGCGCGGGGCTGCTCTCCCCCACGTTCAGCCGGTAGGTCTCCCACGAGAATTGCGTGCCGCGGAGGAGGATCAGGTCGTGCGGGGAAGCCTGCTGCCGGATGAGTTGCCCCGCCAGGAGCCAATTCGTGCGGGTCGAGGCCGGCAGAACGAACGACAACTGATAGGCGTAGAGCAGCGCGAGGCCAGCGAGGAGCATCCGACGGACGGCGGGGCGCCGCAGGCCGCTGAGGAGCGCGCCCGCCATGACGTAGAAGGCAAAAGAGCAGTAGCTGGTATATCGGGGCTGGATGCAGGGCCGCCAGAGGAAGGTCAATGCGAGCGCGATGAACAGGGGCGCGGTGGAGACCAGGAGCATCAGGGCGGCGTTGTGATCGTCCGGCGCCGTGCGTCTTCGCTGCAGCCAATGTTTCAGCGTGCACACCAGGCACGCGGCGAAGAAGAGGATCAGGACGGGGTCGAGGAACTTGTGCGCGGCGATGAAGCGGGTACGCAGCACGCCCCCGAGCCGGAACCAGGTGTCCCCCTGGAAGACAAAAGAGTCGCACGATTGGACGGCGTCGTCGCCGAGCCAGTCGCAGAGGAATCCCCCGATGCGTGGCGCGGCCATGACGAAATCGTCCTCGGGCAACGGGACATCGGCGATGGAGGTCCTGAGCCACAGCAGCGGCGACAGGGCAAAGAGGGCGTGTATCGTGCCCCAGAACAGGACGCGTTTGAGGCCGGACCGCCCAAAGCTGAGGAGGAAGAGCCCTTCTGCGCCGATGAGAAAGGCGGTGAATGGATGCATCCACAACAGGGCAAGATTGGCCAGCGCGTTACAGCACCACGCAAGGCGGGAGCCGGCCGGGTAGGCCCGGAGCAGGGCATAAATGGAGATCAGCGCGGCGCATTCGACAAAGACATTGGGACGGAGCGATTGTCCGGTCCACACGTGCATGGGCGAAACGGCGAGGAGGAATGCTGCGATGAGGCCGGTCCGGTGGCCGCCCACGCGACGGCCGATGGCGTAGAGGAGAGGAATGCAGGCGAGGCTGATCAGGACTACGCCGAGGCGCAGCCAGAGAATATCTCCGGTTCCCACGAGGCGTCCCCAGAGATAGATAAAGGTGAATCCGAGCGGGGTGCCGTCCGGAGTGAAGAAATGGAGCAGCGTGAGGAACATGCTGAGCGAGGGCGCATCGCGGTGCGCAAGACTGAAGAACTCATCGAGCCAGACCGATTGCTCGCTGAGGCGATAGCCGCGCAGGAACGCGGCGAGGACAAGCAACAGCCCGAGCCAAAGTAACGTGGCATACCTGTCCGGCCGGTGCGCCGGATCCAGCGTTGCATTCGGAGGGGTCCCGTTTCGCATGATGGGCAGCAGTCTATCATGTGCGGTGCGGTGGCGAGCAAGCCCGCAAGAAAGAAACAGTTTCCCCGGACCGGCGAACCGGTCCGGGGAAAACCGAAGCAACCTAGACTACACGATGATTAGTTCGCGCCGGTGATGACGCCAACGAGCGTCGCCATCGACGGCAGAACCGGAGCCGTGGCGCCGTTGTCGGAGCACGCCACTGTGCTGGCAACGTACTTGACGAAGGCCACGTGGCCGTCGAGGTACAGCACATTGCAGCCACCGGGGATGTGGTTGAAGTACGCGCCGGCCGCGCCGGTGCCCAGCAGGTCCATCATGATCCAGAGGGTGCTCTGGGCCATGGCGGTGGCGGCCGGGTTGTTGATGTCGGTGATCAGGAAGCGCTCGATGCCTTCACGCAGGCGGTAGACCGTGTCGCCGCCGCCGTTGCCCAACCCGGCCATGTCAGTGATGTCGCTGTCCACAATCTTGCGGACTTCGATACCGGGGGTCGGGCTGCTGATGGAACCGAGGGCATCTCCGAAGAGATTGTTCACGGCGTTGCCGAACTGCGCCGGCGCGCAGGAACCGGCCGGCACACTGCCGCCGCCAACGGCGCTGAGCAGCGCGTTGACGTTGGTGAGACTGTCCACCGTGACGGGGGGCGTCTGGGTGAGGCGGTCGAAGACCCAGCCGATGTAGCAATAGCTGGCGTCAATCTTGCCCGGATCCCGGTCAATGTTGAAACGGCCGGTGTCATCCTTCAACGAGGCAACCGTTTCCTGGGCGTCCGAGGGGCAAATGGCGATGGCGGGATCGGTCAAATATTCCGGATAAATGGAATCGACCTGGGGACCCAACGCGAAATCCAGGCAACCCAAGCCGCCGGGATAGTCGCTATCGGTGGCATTCACCACCTGGAAATACGGGAAACGCTCGCCTTTGGACTCGCCGGAATACATCTTGAAGACGATTCCCCACTGCTTCAGGTTATTCTGGCAGCTGGAACGGCGGGCAGCTTCACGGGCGCGCGCCAGTGCGGGCAGCAGGATCGCCGCCAGGATGCCGATGATCGCGATCACGACCAACAGCTCAATGAGGGTAAAACCTTTCTTCTTCATACTTCTCCTTGTCTCCTTTGTCGTGGTTACCTTGGCTCTATGACCAACCCAAAATGAAGCCCAAGAGAAACGTGATACGACTGGTACCGCGTTGTTAACAGGCCGCGAAACTATAGCACACTTCTTGCACAACTGCAAGTCCATTTTCTGGAAATTCAATAATAACTCTAAGTTGCTGTTATGTAATAGTTTGTGCGCGAGATTGAGAGGTACAGCTCCTAGGTTTTAACACTTAGGGGGAAAAATGGGGGTAAGGCGGGCAGGTTTCGGCAGGGGGATAGTACCCGGAGCGGCGACGAAGAGGTAATCTAAACTACATTTTTGGAGTTGGGGTGGGGTGCGTGGGACAAGTGGGACGCGTGGGACACGTAGAGGGCGTTATGCGGGGAGACAAAACACGCATCCGCCCCTTGGGGCGGGGCGGATGCCGGACAAGACAGCGGTGTGCTAGAACTGGGTGTAATCGACCGTCTCGAGGGCGGTCGTGGCGGCGGCAACGCCGGCACAGACGGGCGCGGGCCCCGGGTGCTGATAGCGGGAGAAGGCGACGTGTCCATCCATGTAAAGGACATTGGCGCCGCCGGGGACGTGATTGTAGAGATCGGCCCGGACGGAGAGTTTGTCCATCATCACCCACATTTGGCTCTGGGCTTTGGCGGAGGCGGCGGGGTTGTTAATATCGGTAATGAGGAAACGTTCGATGCCTTCGCGGAGGCGATAGATGATGTCTCCCCCGCCGTTGCCCATGGGCGGCTTGCCGGTGAAGGCGGTGGCCGTGACGCCGATCTTGATGTCTTCGCGGGCGGGGCCGTCGTTGTGCTGGGTCATGAGGGGCAGAAGCACTTCGATGAAACCCTGCACCAACTGGGTGGGCGCGGTGCCGGAGAAGGGCGGCGGCATATTGCTTTGAGGGTCCGTGTCGGCGCCGAGATCGAAGACCCATCCGAGGTAATAGTAGCTGCCATCCAGGAGGAGCATGCCGCGTTCGCGATCGACACAGGGGAACTCGAGATCCGGCTTGCCGGTAACGGGGTTGTTGATGGAATCCTGACTGTGCATGGCATCGGAGGGACAGAGGAGAATCTTGGGGTCGGTCAGATACTCGGGGTAAATGGCGGTGGAGACGGGCGCGGCCGCGGCGATGACCTGATCGCCCGCAGGGGCGAAGGGGTCTTGATCGCAGTTGAAGGCGGACATGTAACGGAGGCACACCGGAGGGAAGAGCTGTCCCGAGGACTCGTTGGCATACATTTTGTATACGAGCCCCCACTGTTTGAGGTTGTTCTGGCAGCTGGAGCGCCGCGCCGCTTCGCGGGCCCGTGCCAGGGCAGGCAAGAGAATGGCGGCCAGGATTCCGATAATGGCGATGACGACGAGCAATTCGATGAGAGTGAAACCGTGCCTTCTTTTCATATAAATCATTCCTTGATGAGGGCGGCCAGGGTGTCCGCAGCAGCGTATTGAATGAGTGCCAATATGTAACACGGGATCCCGATGCAGCGTGCACGGAAGGCCGGACGCCATGGGACCTACGGGTCGATAGTATAACTTAGGAGGCGAAAGGGGAACAAATAGCGGTCGCGGCGGGCATTGACGTACGCGACGGAGCCGGCGGGCGTTGGCGCAGTTGGCCGGCAAGGCGTTCCGTGCTAGAATGGAATTCGGGAGGAAACATGAACGCGCGCAAGGATCGGCTGTCTCGATATGGCATGACGGCCGCGCTGCTTCCTCTTGGCGCGGTCCATGCGGCCGAAACGCAGGCAGGCGTCATGCCGCAGGGTTCAAACGCCCTTTTCGTCCTCATCCTGACGACCTTGGGAAGCGCCGTGATCGCGTTTGTCCTCAGGCGCTGGCTCCCTTGACGGCCTCGACGGTGGCTTGAATCGCCTCGATGAGGTCGCTGAGCACCGTGGTGAGTTCGTTCAACGTGTCCATCTTCTCCGTGGTGCTTTGCGCACGGGCAGGCACGCGGTGTTCGGCGGAGAGAAGTGCAAGATGCTTCATGGGCTGGCGCCTTTCTTCGTGTTTCGGT
Organism: Candidatus Hydrogenedentota bacterium; assembly: GCA_903837785.1. Taxonomy (GTDB): domain Bacteria; phylum Hydrogenedentota; class Hydrogenedentia; order Hydrogenedentales; family CAILVY01; genus CAILVY01. The sequence goes on along the minus strand of CAILVY010000263.1, from coordinate 4,744 downwards.
GGACATAGCCTATGCGCATTCGCGCACCGGAAGCAAGCGGCGCGTGCGGGGAGTGGACACATGGAAGACGAGGCCGCTCAACGGGTGGCGTTGTAGCGGACGGCGGCGGCGGCGAGGGCGGCGCCCACAGAGAGCAGGAGGCCGATGAGGCAGAGTGCGCGCTCGTGGCGGGGAGTGCGGCGATCGAAGAGGCCGATGCCCGTCCAGAGCAGGGTGCCGAACGCGACGGCCCAAACGGCGTAGAGCAGATACGCCTGGATATCGCGGAAGAGGCCTTCACGCGCCGCGGGCCAGAGGATGATCCAGGAGGCCACCCCGCCGACGAGTCCCGTGAGCCAGGCCGGTGTGTCTTTCTTCCGGCCGGCGGTGAGCATGCGCGTATTAATTTTGTCTTCCGTGGACGTGGCCGTGCGCGGCGCCTCGGCGGCGGCGTCCCGCGGGGGGGCGTGATCGAAGCCGCCGTTCAGGGATTCGAAGTCGAGGGGGTCCCCCGGGGTGGCTGTCTGCGGCGCGGAGAGCCGCTTGAGGACGCAGGCCCGGCACAGGGCGCCTGAGGAGGTTTGCTGGAGGTGGGCCTGGCAGGCGATTTGCGCGCAGTCGACACAGGGCCGGCTGCAGACTTCGCAGAGGAGTTTCTTGCATTCGGGGCAATAACCGACGGCACTTCGCAGACCACACACGGCACATTCCATGGCACAACAACTTCCTTTTCCGGATCCTTGTAGATGTTAACAGGAAAGCGCGGCAACGTTCTAATGAGAGTCCGATGCGGCGGCGCATTGACTTCGGCGGCGTGGTAGGTCAGAATCGCCGAAGGCCGACACGGAAGGCGGGGTATGAACGCGTGGTACACCTGGAGACTCGAAGAACTGCCGCCGGGACAGGAACAGGTGATGCTGGGGGTGGGCGTCGCGGTGGGCTTGTTGTACTGCTTCGCCGGCTATCGGCTGTTTCGGCTGATTCTGGGCATGACGGGATTTCTGCTGGCGGGAACGACGGCGGTGATTCTCACCGCCTGGTTGAGCAGCGGACATTTGTTGAGCATGGGCATCGCGCTGCTTGTGGGCGGACTGTGCGGCAGTGTTGCCATGTTGTTTCTGTATCGATTGGGCGTTTTTCTGATGGGCGGTCTCGGGGGCATGGTCATCGCGCATCAGATTCTGCAGGGCCGTCCGGAGTGGTGGATTGTGTGGGCGGTGGCGGGGTCGGCCTTGGGCGGCGGGCTCGTGGCGCTCTTGCTGGAGCCGGCGGTGATGACGCTGGCCACGTCTGCCATTGGCTCGCTGCTCGCGGTGGGTTCGGGGTTCTTTCTGGCGCTGGGGAGCCGGTTTGAGGCGCAGCTCTCCTCGCCGGATCATGCGGATGCGGTGGGTTGGGGCTTGTTTGGGGCATGGGCCGTGCTGGGCATATTGGGCAGCGCAACGCAGTTCTCGTTGCGTTCAAAGGGCAAAAAGTAAGCGGGAGGTCTTGGAATGCGTATCAAAGGCGTGTCTTTGGTTTTGGGCTTGTGGCTGGGGCTGGGTGCGGCGCATGCCGCGACGCTGAAGATAGCGCCCGACCGCATGGCGGTGGCGAACGGGGAGCGCACGTTCATCCTGGGGCTCTACGAATACCCGAAGACGCCGGAAACCCTGCAACAGGCTGCGGAGGCGGGGTTCAACCTGATCAACGTGAGCGATGAACGGGGCCTGGACGCGCTCTCCGCGGCGGGGATCTGGGGCTGGATGAATACGGGGATGAACCTTGACTTGAGCGAGTCCACAGCGGAGCGAACGGCAGCCCTCGGGAAGATGGTCGGCACGGCGGGCAAGCACTCCGCGCTCCTGGTCTGGGAAGTGCCGGACGAGGCCCTTTGGAACTGCTGGTACGGGGCGCAGCAATGGCGTTGGGGCGAAGAGCCGAAGCAACTTCGGGCACTGATCGACGCATTGACGGACAAGGCGCTGGCGGAATCGCTCAACGCGGACCTCGCGCAATCGCGCACGCTGCGTTCGAATGGGGAATGGGCGGCGGCGGAGCAACTGGCCGATGGGATCTGGCAGAAATTGGGCAAGACCTCGCCGATGCCGGGCTATGGCCTGTCGAATGCGGCCGAGCGGGCGGCGAAGATGTGCGGGGGCATGGAGGCGGGATATGCCCGGCTGCGGGCGCTGGATCCGGAGCATCCGGTGTGGATGAATCACGCCCCGCGGAATCAGATTGCGCAATTGGCGGCCTTCGATCGGGCGGCGGACATCGTGGGATGCGATATTTACCCCGTGCCGTTCGCGCCGGAGGTTGGGCACTCGGACTTGGCGGAGCGGACGGCGGCCGCGGTGGGCGCGTATACGGACCGGATGCAGGAGGCCGCCCCGGGGAAGCCGGTATGGATGGTGCTGCAGGGCTTTGGCTGGGGCGACATTCAGCCGGAGAAGAGCGAAGCGGAGCGGAAGAAACTGCGGCGCCCGACTTTGGAGGAATCGCGTTTCATGGCCTATGACGCCATCGTGCACGGGGCCCGGGGCCTGCTCTATTGGGGCACGGCGTACATCGAGAAGGATTCCACGCTGTGGGCCGATCTCCTCACGTTGGCGCGTGAGCTGAAGGGACTGCAGCCGGTGCTTTCCGCGGAGGACGCGCAATTGCCGGTATCGGCGGGCTTTGAGCCCACGCTGGGGTCGGTCGACCGGGGCATCCGCGTGCTGCCGAAGTCGGTGGGGGGAAAAGTCTGGTTCATTGTCGTGAATGAGTTCACCGACGCGCTCCAATGCCGGCTGACGGGACTGGCATCGCTCGAAGGCGCGCAGTACGCCGATACGCAGACGGGGCGGCAGTGCGCCGTGGCGGGGGGGCTGCTGCGGCTGCCGATTCGCGGGCAGTCGGTGCAGGTGTTGCGTCCGGAGTGATGCTCATGTGCGCGTGGCCGGGCAGTGGAGAAAGCTATCGCGTTCAACTGCGCGATTGGCGGCTCTCGCTGAAGAACCTCCTCTTCCCCATCTTCTGCAAAGCCTGCTCGGAGCGGCTGCTCAACGATGAGAACGGGTATTTCTGCCCGCGGTGCTGGGAATCGAGCCCGCGGGTGGAGCGGCCGTTCTGTCCGCACTGCGGACGGCCGCACGAGGCGGCCGTGGGCCTGGGCTTGCGCTCCAACTTCTTGTGCGCGGAGTGCCGGGAGAAGCCCAATCCGCAGATCCGCCGCATCTTCGCCCCGGCATTATTTGATGGCGCGGTTGCGGAGGCGATCAAGTTGTTCAAGTTCGGGCATCGCGTTCGCCTGGCCGGCCCCCTGGGCCGCTTGATGACCGAGTATGCGACGCAGGAAATGCAGGCGGAAGCCTATGACCTGGCGACACCGGTGCCGCTGCACCAGGTGCGGGAGCGTTCGCGGGGCTATAATCAATCCCGGCTGCTGGCGGTCGAGGCGCTTCGGGCGTTTCCGGGCATGCGCCTGGAGGAATCGCTGTGGCGGATTCGTCCGACCAGGATGCAGAGCACGCTTGCAAGCGCCGAGCGGAAAGCCAATATTCGGGGGGCCTTCGCGGTGGAGGGGGATGCTTTCCAGGGGAAACGCGTCTTACTGGTGGACGATGTCGTGACGACGGGCGGCACCGTGACGGAGTGCGCGCGTATGCTGCGGCGCGCCGGTGCGAAGGACGTGGACGTGCTTGCGGTGGCGGTCACGGCCCGGCACTACATGGCACCAACGGCGTGACACCTGTTTTCCGCGCGGCGCGGGACGTCACTTGATGTCGGCACTCAATTTCTTGAAGATCGCCGATATGCCTTCAATCTTCTTCAGGCGTACCAAGCGTAATTCCCGCCGTCTTAGCTTGTCGAACGCTTCCAACTTATCCTTGGCTACAATCCGACCTGTCTCGGTGTGACCCTCGTTGTTGTCAGCGATGGCGGTGTACTCGAAGAGGGGCATCATACTTCCTCCAGGACTTCGGATCCTTCCCACATGAGTACAGAATGAATGGGGGAACAGGAAAGAATTCCGGCTGGAGCTGCGCAGAGGACGCCTTCAACTATGGCCTCTCTCCCCGGCCTGAGGAAGTGTACCTGAAGCCGGGCGTAGAGTCAAGACTTTTTTGTAATCTCAATTACATTTTCAGGGCGTGAGTGCCGGTTTGAGTCGTTCTTGGAGGGCGTCGAGTTGGGATTGATACGCGTTACGCACGATACCGCGAAGGGCCTGCTTGTCCGCATCGGGGTCAGCGGCACGGGCGGCTTCGCCGAACCCGGCGTCAAATCCGCTTCCGCTGAGGGTTTGCGCGTTGGCCATGATGCCCTTCTTCAGTTCCTCCATGCGGTAATGGACATTGTTGATTCCGCGGGTGCGTTGCTGGAATTCGGCGGGGAACTCATCGGAAACCGTCAAATAAGCTTCTTCCGCCTGGCGCAACAGGGTGATGGCTTCGGCGAAGCGATTGGCCAGGGCTTCCTGCTCAGCCCGGGTTTCGAGGTCGCGGCCCTGTTTGAGCGCATCCTGATTCACCGCCATGCGGGCGTCCCGGGCGGCGATGAGGGCTTCGGCCTCGATGCGGTTGCGCTCGGCTTCCGGATGGAGCGGGTTGGCGTCGACGGCGGTGCGGAAGGCGGCCAGCGCATCCTCGAGGCGTTTCTCGCGGAGGGCTTCCTCGCCGACTTTGACGTTGTAGTTGGCGATCTTCTCGACGACGTCGCGACGTTCGGGGGCGGCGGCCCGGACGGCCTGATAGGCTTCCATGGCGCGGTCAAAGAGGCCGGCGTCGAAGTAGAGGTC
>CAILVY010000262.1 GCA_903837785.1 Candidatus Hydrogenedentota bacterium | reverse complement strand
TTCGTGCCCTGGCGGACGCCGGGGTGGATTACATACTCACGGACGACCTGGCGTTGTGCCAGCGCGTCCTGAAAACCCTTGAGAACAAGTAAGCAAGCGCCGCGAAGCAGCGCGCCACGGAGTAGGATCATGCCCCACAAGCAGTTTGACCGCTTTGCCCTCAATGTGAAGCCGCTGAGCCAGCGGAAAGACAAGGTTTACATCGAGAAGGACCACGTTCTGCCGAGCGCGGAGCCCAAAGCCTTTTCCGCGGCGGGCACGAACGTGATCGAGGAGGCGGTGGCACGCCTGAAGGCCGCCCGCGACGCGGGCAAGTCGCGGATGATCGCCTTTGGCGCGCATTCCATCAAGAACGGCCTCGCGCCCGTGTTCATCAAGCTGATCGAAGACGGCTGGATCACGCACCTCGCAACAAACGGCGCGGGCATCATCCACGACTGGGAATTCGCGTTCCAGGGGCACAGCAGCGAAGACGTGCGTGAGAATGTGTCGCGCGGCGAGTTCGGGGTGTGGAAAGAAACAGGATTCTATCTCAATCTTGCGATCATCGTGGGCGCGTATCGCGGGATGGGCTACGGCGAGGCCGTGGGGGCCTTTGTGGAGAACGAGGGCCTGGAGATCCCGGGCGAGGCCGCGCTCGCCGAGGAAATCCGGACCTGCGCCGAGTCCGATCCGCTGCAGGCCGCCGCGGCCGCCGACCTGCTCGACCGCGTGCGCCGCTTCCAGCTCGCGCCGGGCTGGATGGCCGTGCCGCATCCGTACAAGCAGTACGGCCTGCAATCCGCGGCGTACCGCCTGAACATTCCGTTCACGAGCCATCCCATGATCGGCCACGACATCATCTATTGCCACCCGATGAACAGCGGCGCGGCCATCGGGCGCGCGGCCGAACGCGACTTCCTCGCGTACGCCCAGGGCGTCTGGAACCTTGAGGGCGGCGTTTACCTCAGCATCGGTTCCGCCGTCATGTCGCCGATGATCTTCGAGAAGTCCCTGTCCATGTCCCAGAACATCCATCTCCAGCAAGGCAAACACATCGACAACCACTACCTCGTCGTCGTCGACCTCCAGGAATCCCACTGGGACTGGACCCAGGGCGAGCCCCCCATGAGCAACCCCGACTACTACCTCCGCTACAACAAAAGCTTTAACCGCATGGGCGGCCAGATGCGCTACGTGACGGCAGATAACCGGGACTTCCTGCTAGCGCTAGTGCGGGGATTGGAAAGAAACCCGATATGCTGAAGAAACTCATTGTAGCATTCCTGTTGATTGCTGCATTCGCACTCGGTTTTGGGCTTGCCTCCGTCAGGTGGTTTTTTCAAACAAAGACGTTGGCGGCCCATTTTTACAACGTGGGGTTGATGGAAATGGCCAACGATGTTATTCAATTGCAGGCCGGCAACGCCGATGAGGTCTTGAAGAGAAAGAAAGGTGCTCTTCCAATTCTGACGCAATCGTTTGACTCGGTTTACCGCAGGCAGCTCCCCGAGTCCGAGAGCCTGGCAACGCTCTGGGCTATTTCGCGCTGTTACGAAACACCGGGCACGGAAATCCCTGAATCCATCAAATCGATACTTTCTGGGCTGCCACCGCGTCCAAAAACAAGTTGTGAGTTAAAGGCTGGCCAGCATGAGAAGCTCTCAAACAAGTAATAGAAGATGGATATAACTGCATGGGCGGCCGGATGCGCTACGTGACGGCGGATAATAGGGACTTCCTGCTGGCGCTGGTGCGGGGATTGGAGTAGTAAGAATCGGAGAGGACAAACAGAGAGCATTTCTTCACTGTAACTGGATGGAGGAACTGACATGAAGCGTTTTGAATACAAATGTGTGTGGATCGCTGGGATGGGCGAAACCACCGCGCGAATCCTCAATTCATACGGGCAAGAAGGCTGGGAACTGGTAGAGACCTGCTTGTTTTGGCACTACTTCAAGCGGCAGTTGGACTGACCGCAGTCAGATACGGGCAAGTTGCCGGCGAACACTTCCGCACGGCAAGCGGATTGTCCCGGAAAGTCCCGAACTCCTGCCCCTTGGCGAAAGTCATTGCCAAGAAGTCAAACGTCTGAGTATCACCGATGCCGCTCTGACGAAGAACTTGGAGAAGGAGTGCGGCACACGAAACTCGGCGTCCGGAAATCCATTCACTCAAGCCGTAGTCTTGCCACTTCCGAGCCGCGGGGCCACTGTCTCAGGGGAAGGTGACGGCGGCCGGTTTGGTTGAGGGCATCGGAGGGACCGTGCGCGAGTGAACTTGGGGCGGTGCATCCAGTAGAATGCCGGCATTTCGGCGCGTGACAGGGAAGGTGGCGTGCCCGTTCGGCAGACAGACCGCGGGTTCGGCGGGAACGAGGAATGGGTTCACGCGAAGGGTCGGTCTTGACTGGAGCATACAGATGACGGAAGCACGGGAATCGCTTGACATGGCTGTAGAGCGTTCCACCCATAAGGCCTCTTTCTTGATGGGCATTTTTGCCGCGCTGTCCGTGGTGTTGATTCTTGAAGGAGGGGTCTTCATTATCTGGCAATGGAATGCCAATGCCCCCCTGATGGTTTCGAGTGATCCAAGAATCGACTGGACTCGTCTTCAGGAACGGGATGCCGACCTGCTATGGGCCATCAAGCCCAATTTGTGGAAGGCCCGCCTTACTGAATCAGTCGATCCCACGGAGGCCGACTGGAACGTAAGCACAAATGATCACGGGTGGCGCAGCCCGGCGCTCACGGAGAAGCAGGAGCGTTTTCGCATACTTGCATTGGGCGACTCCACGACCTTTGGGCTGGGCGTCAACGACGCAGAAGCATGGCCTGCGCAATTGCAGGAAATCCTGGACGGCAGTCGTGCGTTTATAGACGTCCAGAATGCGGGTCTTCCCGGGTGTTCGGCCTTTCAAAGCCTGATGTTTCTTCTGAAGCGGGGATTTCCGGTGGATCCGGATCTGGTGCTGCTGACGAACGGATTTAACGATACGGGCCTGGCGCCTTTCAGCGACATTGCGCTTAAGGGGAGCTCGCAGCGTTCCGCGCTGGAGCGAATCGTCACTGAAGAAGAGAAGAAGCATTCCGGGGTCGAGGCCAAAAAGCAGAAAGCGCGCCTGACGCCGGGTGAATTCGTGGACACGCTGTTGGCGATAAGACGAGTCTGCGATTTACATGGCGTTGGCCTGCTCTTTATCTGCTGGCCGGTCATGACGCCGACGTCGGAAATTGTGCATTACGAAAATTGGATTCGTGAGGTAAGCCGCATCGCGAATGTCCCGCTCATTGACCTGCACGAACCCTTCAAGCGTTCACAGGAGCCTGTCTATCTTCCGAACGATTACGTTCATGCGAACCCTCATGGCTGCGCATTGGCTGCTCAGGCAGCGGCCGAAGTGATCAGGTCGGAAATGAGGAAGGGGAGGCTGGGGCAGGCGTGGATGGCAAGGGAACTTGCGGTGGCTTCGGAAAGCGAGAAGAGCGGAGACTTTGCCCGCGCGGAACTGATACGGAGTTTCCTCAGGGACTTTGAAGGCGAACCCGCGCAGTAGGCCAATTCACTCCTCAAGGGTCAGCCCAGATGGTGCACGGCGAGACCGCAACGAGCGGGCACAATGCGGTGAGACCCCCTTTCCACGTTGCGGGCGGAGCGCTGAAAGAGAAGGAGTGGCGCGAGAGACGCAGGTGGCTTCTGTTTCGCAGGGATGGGTCCAGGGAGTCCACGAGGAGTCTTTGAAACGTCTGTACGCATCTTCTCTCCACGCACAACAGGTTGCCTCCGTTCCGGCTTCACGTGCCGTCGTTGTGTCCGTAGGAAGAGCGAATGGGAGGGTGTACTTCCGCCCGGTAGTGTGCGTAGAATGCAGGTCTGGGAACTGTGGGACAGTGTCTATGGGAGCCGGGATCATCATGTCTCAAATCGTGTCACATTTGGCGCCGCAAGTGCCGCTGCTGGGCATGTACGTTATCGGCGGGTTCTTGGCGATTGTGTTCTGGCACCGCTCGCCCCGGAGCGCCCTGCTGGTGCTGGTGGCCTGTCTCCTTTGTTTGTTCGACTCGATAGCCTTCGCCGGTTTGTATGCGGCAATTCCGAGAGTGCTCAAGGCGGAGTCCGTGGGGGGACCGGGGAGCCTGCGGCTGATATACATGGGCTTTGGGGTGGTGGCTGCGCTCATCAAGGCGGTGGCATGGGGCCTGATGCTGGCGGCCGTGTTCTCCAAACGCAACGAAACGATGCCAGTTGATCCCTATCTGCACCAAGCCCCTTGAGGACGCAGAAGAACGCTGACGTCGAGGTGAGCAATGAGGGTCTCTGACCGGCATCAACCGCCTGGCGGGTGCTGTGGCAAGGGATGAGGCGTCCCCGGGGCGATCTGCCGGTGATGGGGCGTGAAAAGGAAGAGAGAGGTTCGCACAGATGAGAAGGTCAGAGAAGGAAATCACAGAGCGGAGCGCGATTGACGACGTAATCAACCGGTGCCTTGTGTGTCGGTTGGGCCTCTCGGACGACGGGTTCCCTTATGTGGTGCCGATGAACTTCGGCTATGAAGGCGACACGCTGTTTCTTCACTCGGCGCGGGAAGGCAAGAAGCTCGATATTCTGCGGAAGAACAACCGGGTGTGTGTCGAATTTGACACGGACGTCGAGATCATCTCGTCTGACGATGCGTTCGGATGGAGCGCCCGATACGCCTGTGTGATGGGTTTCGGCACGGCTTGGCTCGTGGACGACCCGGCGGAGAAGCGAAAGGCGTACGACGCGCTGATGCTCCATTATGCCGGCAAGACATTCGAGTATCCGGATCCCTGCGTGGATTGTTCGATCATTATCAAAATCACGCTCGATTCCGTCAGTGGGAAGCTCTCCGCGTGACGACGGGTTGCAGCCGCACGGGCGGCGAGATGCGCATGGTGACTTCGAAACGCCTGCATTTTGTCCGGCGGCGGAGCAAGGACCGAAGGCGCAACGCCCGATTGAGGTTATTTCCCCTTTTTCATTTCGTCCACAAGGCCGCGATACGGCTCGTCGCTTTCCTGCTTCTTGCGCTTGGAGGCGACGGCCTCCATTTGCTCATTGATCATGGCCCGGATCTCGTCTTTGCTGTCGACGGGGTCCGTGCCGTGCCCGGTACAGTACCAGCCCAGGTCAAGCGCAGTAATCTTCTTCAGGGAATTCTCCCAGTCGATCGTGCTGGAGCGGTTCATTAAGGAGTAGTAGCCGCCCACGGAATCGCCGCCGAACCCGATCTTCTTTCCCTGTAATTCCGTCACGATGACGATGGAGCCGGGGGTGTGCCCCGGCGTATGGACGATGCGGAATTCGACATTCCCCACCTTCAGCGTGTCGTCGTCGAGAAGGATGCGATCCACTCTGACGGGCGCGGATTCGACACCCTTGTAGAGCGGGTCGGCGCAGGAAAACACGCGATCGTCGGTGATCACGAACTGCGCGTCGCCCGCGTGGATGGCGAATTTCACGGAAGGAAAGTCCTTCTGAAACAGCGCCATGGCGTCCATGTGATCCCAATGGCCGTGGGTCGCAATGACCCAGCGGATGTCACCGGGGGAAAGGCCGAGCAGTTTGAGATTGCCGGTGAGTTGATTCCAGCCGACGCGCGAGCCGCAGTCGATGAGCACCGGTTCCGGCGTGAGCACGCAGTAAACGCTGCACACGTCGCCGCCGCGCCCGGCGACCCTGTAGAGCCCGGGAAGTCGCTCGAGCTCCTTCTTGTCCGCGGCAGGCTGCGGCGGGGCTGATTCCGAAAAGGCCGCCGAATGCGCAAGAAGAAGCATCACTATCGCTACGAATACAGTTGCACGCATGGCAAATTTCCTCAAGGCGGTCAATGATCCACGATCAATCTCGGCCGAGGCGAGTCTGACAGAATGGGTTTGGCGGTGCAACCCGGAAATGCCGCATGCGTGAAGGCATCCGCAGGCCATCACGACGCGCCTCCGGCAGGATGCGGGCTTGTCCGGTTCATCCGCACTCGACGCGCAGCGTCCTCATTTCCAGTTTGTCCATTGAGATGAGCGGCCCTGCGGGCGACACGGCATCTTCCATCGGATTCGAAATCCAGGCTGCGCCCATCGGGCGCCTCCACGTCAAGGTGGTGCTGCGCGGTTCGTCCGTGACGTTGAAGAGTCGCACGATGTACGCTTTGCCGTCGCGGCTGGGGCGAATCGATGTGACAAGGATGCCCGGATCGCTGAGTGTAAGCAGCGCCGGGGCCGTGGGTCTTGCCGCATCCACCCGGACGGCCTGCAACGGCTGGCACACACTGCGTCCGAACTGCTGCTCGCGCACCGGATCGTAGCCTCCCTTGTGTGGACGCACGACATAACGGAACGTGATCAGGCCTTCCTGATCGGCCTTGTAGTTCGTTTCCCAGTGGTTGTTCATCGTCCAGGACCAGAAGCAGGCGCCGGGATCAATCTGTTCACGCCAGTACTCTGTTCCAAAGGGCTTGGCGATCTTGATGGGATCGAACTGCAGCATCGGCGCGTCGGGCGTGACCCAGGTTACGCCGCGATCCGCATTGGAGAGGTCAACCCAGCGTTGCACGCAGTAGTAGTTGCGGTTTGCCCCCTCCAACTGGTCCTTCTCGACGCGGACTACGGCCCAGGGCGTGTCGATGCGCGCCTCCGCGCCGGGGACCTTGAACGGGAAGCCGAAGTAGAGCCCCTCGGGCTTTCGTTCGCGGGTCTTGTTCACTTCGTCAATGAGTTCCACAAAGTCAAGCCCGTCGACGATGCGTACGCGTCGCACGAGCTTCTCACAGCCCGGCGCGCCGCTTTCAATGCGGAGTGTGCCCACGACGGGTCCGGCATCCTCAACCGAGATTTGCAGCGGCCCCGTGATCTTCTGCCGGTGCTTCCCGGCGTCCCGTCCAAGAATGTAGAGATAATCGTTCAGTCCGACGCCTTTCCGGAGGTCCACCAGTTCGCCGTGGATGCCCTTTCGGCGCAGGCTGCGTATGGCGCCGGTCTTGCGGTCAATCTTGACGGAGATCGACTTGTTTGACAGCTTCAACCGGTTGGCATGTACGGAACCGGCGGCCGCGGCCGCGCCCTCACGGACGAAATAGCGGCGCGCGCCAAAGGCCGGCACGTTTCGCGCGACGAAGGCCAGTTCTCCCGAGGCCAATTGCTGGGAAGGCACGGAGTTCCCCGCGTCATCCAGGACATGTTTGCCGCCGGCCGGAATCAGAATGAGGCCATCCCGCACCCAGGATGAGGTGTTTGTCACGTCATACGCGGCCTCAGCGGAGGCTTCCGAAGGTTTGGCGATGTCATGCATCAACTCTTGCGACAATTTCGAGCAGTCGAAGGCATAGGCCTGTTTGAAGCGGTCCTGTCCCACCGCAAAGGGATCGTCCGGGGCGCTGATGCTGTTGTGTGCGCCCCAGGTATGCTCGTCGTACATGATGGCCTTGTTCCAGGCTTCGTCGAAACGTGCCTGCAGCGGCAGTGCGGGGTCGAGCATCGTCCAGAGTGTCTGCGCCTGGGTCAGCGTTTCGGTCGCGGCACGATTGGCGCTTGTCGCCTTGGCCGTGGATGCTGCGCCGTCCTCCCAGTACGGCGTGAAATCGCCGCGCATGACCGGCAGCTTGTCGCCGTAGCGTTCCGCAAAATCCCGCAGGGTGGCGCTGTTCGTCGAGACGGCGAGGCGCGGGCTGACATACTTCGCGTTCCAGTCCCGCACAATGTCGCTCAGCTTGCGCCAGGCGGGGCCATTGTCCGCGCCCACGGCATAACGCCACATCACGATATCGTAGGGGTACTTCTTGTCATCCAGCCAATTCAGATAGGCCGTGACTTTCTCCGGCGTGATCTCGTCGCGGCCGCACTGGAAGCCGGAGTACCCCCAGCCCGGCATCCACAGCAGCACGCGTTCCTTCCCCGAGGGACCTTCCCACCAGAAGGGCTGATCCGCCCATCGAAACACGCGCCCGCCCCGATGGGTCCGACCCTCTATGGCCGGACCCTTGAAGAAGTTGTTCGCGTCGCCCGCGGCGAACCAGTTCGGGCCGACGGACAAATAGGGCACGCCGCACTGCGCCAGCACGGACACAAGGCCCCACGTGTATCCCGGCACGTCGGACTGCATGGCCGAGATGATCGGTACGTTGTATTCCTCTTCGAAGCGCTTGGCGGCGCCCATCAACTCGATCAGTTCCTCCTCGTGATAGAGGCCGGTCATTGCCTGTGCGTACATCGAGTCCAGATGGATCTTTCCGGCGCGGCATGCTTCGAGAAAGGCATTCTTCTCAAGCTCCGTGGCGGTCTTCATGAATTCCTCCACGGCCCACATGCCTTCGGGATGGAAACGGAACTGCGCCTCCTCCGGGTAGTCCCTGGTTTCCTCGATGAAGCGCAATGCGTCGTGCAGGTTCGTGACTTGTATTTTCAGCACGTCTTCCTGCTTGTGTGTGAAGCCGATGTCGAGATGCGTCTGGTGGATGATGCGAATTTCCCGCGGGCGCACCGGGAGGAGCAATGCCTTCGCGGAGGCCAGCATGGCGCCATCGCGGACGAGCGAAACCTCGACACGCTTCTCTTCGGCCACTGGCGGCACAGAGGCTTCAACGAACTGTTCGCCTTCCTTCAGTTCGACCGGGGACACGGCATCTCCGACATGGAGATCAGCCGTGCATGCGCCACCTCGATGCCGGACTTGCACGGAGACCGGCTGCGCGGCGCCCGCATCCGTTCTCAACAGCAACGGCGGACTCGTTGTTTGAACGATCACAGTCCCCGGTTCTCCGAGAGCCGTCAGGCCCATGGAGATCATTGCGAAGAAGAGGGCAGCCGCTATGAATCGTTGTGCAAGAGACATCAGAGTGCTCCGTTCTTTGGCGGGATGCGAAGTCCGCGCGGAAAGTCACAGTCAGGGAATCGGGGACGGAGGTCATGTTAGTGGATGGAGTCACGCCAATGCCAGTCTGTCATTAGATGCGTGGGCACGGCTCCGACGCATTTCCGGCCGTTCTTACGCGACCCCTTCAGGGTCGCGGTTGGGGTGGGACGTATACCCAGGGCGGCGCGCGGCGCCTTCGGCGCGGCGCTTGCCCTGGGCTGATCTATTGCCGCGCTTTCAGCGCGCCGAACGTGCGCGGCACGCGTGACGGGGCCCCGTCCTGGGTCAAGTGCGGGTGAGGTGGGGAGCGATCAGAGGGCGGCGAAGATTCGTCAGCCCGTGTACAGCGCCGCCTCGAAGTATCCGCCCGGACACGGCGGCATGGGACAGAGCCTTGTCCGCAGGGCCTGTCTGTGTGGCCCTGCGGCGGGCAAGAACTGCCGAAGTGCGATATGGAATGCCACAGTTTGTGATTGGCGCCTGCAGGGAGGGACTTTTCATCCCAATCCGTTGCCGTTACCGGGGGACTGCGCTTCGGATTCTTCGTGTGGTATTATGCGGGCAATAAGAGGGATTTGGCCGAAAGAATCGCATGGAGAGGACCATTGTCATGAAGAGAGTCGTTTGCAGTTGCATGTTGATGGGCGTTGTCATTGCACTGATGTCAATTTCTTCTGCAGCGGAGTCCCAGGCTGCCGCGCCCGCGCCGGTGAAGTGCCTCTGGGTGGGCACGGCTTCCCACAACGAACCTGTCATGGACGATGTCCTCCGGGATATCAAGGAGCATTATCCCAGCGTCGCGGTCACTGTGACGGAGAACATTGACGACCTGAAGACCGACAACCTGAAGAACTACGACGTTCTGTTCCTGCTCCAGGTGAAAGTGGAAAATGGGAACCCGCCGGATGAGGTGAAGCAGGGCATCGTCGATTTTCTCAAGGCCGGCAAGGGTCTCGTTGTAACCCATTTCGCCGTGGCCAACATGCAGGAATGGCGCGACTCCATCGACATCCTGGGGGCGATGTGGGTGAGCGGCAAGTCCACCCATGGGCCGTATCACGAGTTTCGGGTTGATGTGGCCGACGAAACGCATCCGATTGTCGAGGGCGTAAGACCCTTCGTCACGAACGACGAACTGTACTTCAATTTGCTGATGCGCCCGGACTTGCGTGTCATCATGACGGCAAACGAAGAACGGGCCGGGCATACAGTGGCGGAGCCCATGCTGGCGACGCACTATTGCTACAACGCCCGCTGCGTCTACTTCGCGCTGGGTCATGACGTCCGGTCGACACAGCCAGCGGAATACCGGAAGATCATTGTGCAGTCCATCGAATGGGCAGCCTGCCGTCGATAGCGGCGAGGTAGTGCGCTCAAGCGCTGCGAAACGGAGGAATGCCGGGTGAATTGCCAAATCAGGGAAGAAGACGCGGCAGTCCTGGCTGAATACGCACGAATCTCCATCGCGTTTGAGGTTGCGTCGGTGCTTGACGTTGAACTTGGGAATCGAGGCCTTTCCGGAGTCGTGTTTTCCGAGCGCCGGCTGCCGAAAGTACACGTGAAGGACTATGATGCGCTGGAGAAGTGTCGGCCGACGGCCTGGGCGAGGCGGTGGGACCTTTCGAAGTGGGGGGTGTTGTCCGCATTTGCCGCAGGGGAGCGCATCGGCGGCTGTGTCATTGCGTACGACACGGAGGGCATCCCGAGACTGAGTGGGCGAACGGATGCCGCCGTGCTTTGGGATCTACGGGTGGACCCTGTGTTCAGGCGTGCCGGGGTTGGTTCACGCTTGTTTGATGCGGCCGAAGCCTGGGCGCTGGGACGGGAGTGCCGGGAGTTTTTCGTCGAAACCCAGAACATCAATGTTCCGGCTTGCCGCTTCTATGCAAATCGCGGATGCGTCCTTGCGGCCATTGATCGGTTCGCCTATCGGGAATTCCCGGATGAAGTTGAATTCGTGTGGCACAAGGAGTTGAAACGAAAGCAGTGATTGGCTCAGGGGAAGCAGGGTGATTCGCGCCGCACGTCATCTGCCCGCAGCGGACGGAATCCGCTGTTGACGTGGGTGTTCCGGAAGCAAGCCAATGGCCAACGCGCAGCGATGATGCCCCGGGCAGACGAGGTGGCATAATGAGCGCGCCGGAACTCAGGAGAAAGAGCGAGGACAACCGCGGCGTATCGATGAGGGACGCTATGGTAGACTTGGAGCTCAAGAAGCGCACGCGGACTCTCTGGGTCGTGATCGCGAAAGAAAGGATAGTTGTTGCGTTCTTCGTCCAAGGCAGAAGATCAAGCCGTTCCTCCCGATGAAATACGGGCGGATCCACACGCGCGGAGCGGAAGAGGGTGGTTCAGCCGCTGGTGGCGGGTGCTTGTCGCCTGGCTGCTTGTGCCGCCGGCTTTCCTTCTCTTGGCGGAAATGGGTTTGCGGCTGAGCGGATGGGGGCTTTCCACGCAGTTGTTTCTCTCCCGGGAACTGAATGGAGAGAAGGTGGGCATAACAAATGGTGCCTTTTTTCAACAGTTCTACACGATGCCAATTGTATGGGCACCTCATGAAGTCACCATTCCCGTGGCGAAACCTCCGAACACCTACCGCATCTTCGTATTTGGAAGCTCGGCGGCAGAAGGCGTGCCGGCGCCGGACTTTTCATTTTGGCGGATTCTGGGAACGATGTTGCGTGCACGCCATTACGACGGGAAGATCGAAGTCTACGGGATGGCCATGGCCGGCGCCAACTCGCACGTCATGCGGGCTGCCGCAAAGGCCTGCGCCGCATATCATCCCGACCTCTTCCTGGTCTATATGGGAAATAACGAACTCAGCCCCTCGGTGACGCAAAGCCTGGTCTGGGACAATCTGCCGCCCTGGCTCGCCTTGCGCCTGCTCCATGCATCCATTGCATTGAATGAACTGAGACTTGTTCAGTTCATGCAGGGCATCCGGGGACAAAATGATCTGAATCATCCTCGCGGACAAGTGGAATCCGTCCTGGACCCCGAACGCGCATACGCATATTATGCGGCGAACGTGAACGACATTTGCCGGTTCGGCTCGGAAGCGGGCGCTCAAGTAATCCTGTGCACAGTCGGTTCGCGGCTTCGGGATTGGATTCCGGCGGGCGCGCACGCAACCCCTTTGGATTCGAGTGCGGCGGCAGAGTGGGACCGGGCCTATCTCGCGGGAAATGGGCTGCGAGAGCAGGGACGATTTCGGGAGGCGCTTGCGGAGTACGTCCGCGCCGCGGCGATTGATGGCAGCCAGGCTGAACTCGCCTATGGAATCGCGTGTTGCCACCATGCACTGGGCGAATACGCTGCGGCGCGGAATTGGTTCGTCCGCTCGCGCGAGTCGGATACGATGCAGCTTCGCGCCGGGAACCGTATCAATACCATCCTCCGGGAGATAGCTTCTGCGCGGGAACGCGGCGGCGTCCATTTGGCGGATGCTGCCGAAGCGCTCGCGGTTGCCAGTCCACAGGGGATCGAGGGTCCGGAGCTTTTCCTCGATCCGGTGCATCTCACGTTCGAGGGGAACTATGTCCTCGCCAGATCGGTCTTGGAGGTTCTGGCCCGGACGGAATCCCGATTCGGGGGTCAGGCGACCGCCTTGTCCAGTGAGGAATGTCGGATGCGCCTCGCGTTCACGCAAGCCGACCTGCGGGAGCAATTGGAGTTGACGCTGAAGTCCACCGCGTTCTCCGGGCGGCAGCCCAAGGAAGGCCTCGAGCACGCGTTGGCAGAACTGGACAGACAGATCGGGACCGGGGCCGTTGCGTTGAGGCTGGAGGGCTGTCGCACAGCATTGGAGGCCGATCCCCAAGATGAGGTTATACGCATAAGGTATATAAAACTACTGTTGCGGGAAGGCGATAAGGCCCACGCGCTCGAGCAGGCAAGAATCCTGACGGCGGATTTCCCGTTCTCTTGTGAAGGACACCGCTATCTGGCCCAGCTTCTCGCACTATCGGGCGACAAAAGAGGCGCAATAGAGGTCATGCGTTTGTTATTGGCCTGGCATCCGGATGACGCCGACGTGTACATGGGGTTGGGGCAATTTCTGTGTGAGGAGAACCGGCCGGACGATGCATTGGCCGCTTTTCGTGTCTCGTTCAAGCTCAAGCCCCGCGCACAGGCGCAGTGCGGGATCGCCCGTGCCATGAGCCTGCAGGGGAACTTCACAGGCAGCATTCAAGCATACAGGCAATGCCTGGAATTGCAGCCCGGGGACGGCGTCGTATTCGAGGAGCTTATTATCGCGCTGTGTGATGCCGGCCGTGTTATGGAAGCGAAGACGGAAATCGAGGGCTGGCGTGCCGCGGGCAGAGCGGTGCCCCCGGGTGCGGCGGGAAAGGTGGATGGGATAATTGCCCACACCCTGCCGCAACCCCCGCCGTGAACCGAGTGATCCTGCGAGAAAGGCCGGTCTCATGAGGCTTGAATGCGGTGTCATCGCACTGTGTTCTCATCTTTGCCTCTCTGGCATGGGCTTGGCGGATTCCCGTACCGCTCCGGTGCCTGTGCGCGCCATCGGGGTCTTTGTGGCGCTGTGCGACAACGAGCATCAGGGGATTGTGCCGGTGCCCAAGGCCATCGGCGACGGCGAAGACCCGGAGCGGAACCTCTATTGGGGAAACGCGGAGGGCCTCGCGGGCATCTTCGGCAGGAGCGCGCGATGGAAGCAATCGGAGACCTCCGAGACGGCCTCCGGCGAGGTGCTGCGGCAGAAGACGTATCGGCACGAGTCCGGCAAGGCAGTGCTGACGGCCTTTGCCTATCGCGGGAGCGCCATCAAGAAATGTCTGGAGGACTTTGAAGAGGCCATTTGTTTGGGGAAGTACGACCTAGTCGTGTACATCGGCCATAATGGGCTTATGGACTTCACGCTGCCGCAGCGGTCCCCCGAAACCGGCCGCAAGAATAAACCGGAATGCGTCGTGTTGTGCTGCAAGAGCGCGTCGTATTTCCGCGACCGGATTGAGTCGATGGAGGCACGTCCCATTCTCCTGACGAAGCAGTTCATGTATCCGGGCGCCTTCATCCTGCGCGATGTGCTGGAGGACTGGATTCGCGGCGCGGATCGGAAGACATGCCGCGCCAGTGCCGGGAGGGCGTATGCCGCCAATCAGAAGATATCGCAGAAGTCGGCACTCGGGGTCTTTGCCGACTTGGAACGATGAGCGCCGCAAAGCGGACTTCAGGACCATCCGCGCCAAAGCATCCCTGCCCCCCGCTGGTTTGAGGGGGGAAAAGCGGCTATCATGAGCGGCAATATCGAGGGCCGAGGCCGTGATTAGGTCAAATGCTTTCAGCTGTTCAACAAGGAGATTTCAGAAGCATATCGCCATGATGAAGCGGGTAAACGAGTTCGCCGCGGAGATTTGCCGAGGGACGCCGACATCGACGCTGGAATTCGCGACCTTTCTAAAGAATTGGCTGCAGAAGCACATTCAGGGCACGGATCAGCGCTACGGCCCGTTCCTGAAGGGCAAAGGCGTTGTCTAAGCCGTTCACGGACATCCAGGCAGGTTGTTTACTGACGGGAGAGGGAAGGCAATGATGAAGATTGGGGATGGTTTCTGTGCTGTCGCTCTGTTGGTTACTCTGCTTTGCGGCACTTCCGTCTGCGCGGCGGCGGACACGGCCCAGGAGGCGTGGTTCAAGCATCTGAACGTGGGGATGGAAGTGGGGCCCACGGGGGCCCAGGTCGGGTGCGACCCGGCGGACGTGCAGTATGCCTCGAAGTTCAACGGGGCGGACATTGTGGCGAAGGCGGTGGCGGCGCATTCCCAGTATCTTGTGATCTGGGCGAAGGACAGCGAATTCGCCTACTACAATTCGAAGGTTGCGCCGAAGTGTCCCGGCCTGGGAGCGCGCGATGTGCTGCGCGAGGCGGTGGAAGCGGCCCAGCCGCACAAGCTTCCCGTGATCGCCTATTGCGTGGTGCAAGGGAACGGCTACCCGCTGCGCGATCATCCTGAGTTCAAGATGATGGACAAGGATGGAAAGCCCATCGACCGCATTTGTTTTAACAGCGGTTACATGGACCACGCGAAGGCCGTGGCCGCGGAAATGCTCGATTACGGGATCGCCGGGTTTCACATCGACATGATCGATCAGGGGTTCGGTCCGCCCTACGGCTGCTGGTGCGCAAACTGCAGGCGGGCCTTCGAGCGCGAGTACGGCATGTCCATGCCCTCGGGCGTTACGTGGGACCCGGCGTGGGAGAAGATGCTCGAATTCCGCTGCAACACGAGCCAGCGCTTCGAAAGGGAGCTGCGTGCGTTTATTCACGCCGGGAATCCGGCGGTCACCGTGGATTTCAATTATCACGGCTATCCGCCGTTTTCCTGGGAAGTCGGGCAGCGTCCCGTCCAGCACGCGGTCAATTCGGATTTCGTCACGGCCGAAACCGGGGTGTGGGGATTTGGCGCGCTTGGCGTCAGCCTGACCGCCGAATTCCTGGCAGCAGCCACGCCGGGGATGCGCTATCAGGTGGCGATCTCCCGGCACGCGCGCATTTATCACGACAACACTTGCCGACCGCTGAATGACTTGCGGTGGGAAGTCCTGACACTGCTGTCGCACGGTTCGCAGGTCACGGTGGTGGACAAGACCGGCTATGACGGGTGGCTGGATCCCGTGGCCTATGAACGCCTGGGCAAGGTTTTCGAAGAGGCCCGCGAGAAGGCGCCGTATTTTGGACACCCCCAACTGCCCGAGGTCGGGCTGTATTATTCGGCCCGGAGCCGGGATTGGTTCGGCCGGGAAACGCCGGCCCGGTATCAGCAGGCGTTCAACGGGGCGCACAAGGCCATGGCTTACGAGCACATCCCGTTCGGCGTCATTCATGAAGAGAATGTGGATGCCGCAATGCTTCAGCGTTTTCCGGTGGTGCTGCTGCCCAACGTTCCGATCTTGTCGCCGCATGAGGTGAGTCTTCTGCGCGCCTATGTCGAGCAGGGGGGCAATCTGATCGTGACCGGCCTCACGGGCCTTCTGGATCCGATGGGAGAAGCGTTGGAACATTCCGTGCTTGAGGAACTGACAGGCGCCAGATTCCTGGAACGTCTGACCACCTCCGACAATTTCGTCCGCTTCAGCGCGGACGTCCCGGAACGGCTGTGCGCGGGCTACGCCCCGGACTGGCCCTTTCTTGTGGAAGGCCCGGGCGTAGCCTATGCGCCGGTCAGCGCGGTCCCGATGGGCGTATTGTTGCGGCCGCAGCGCACGCTGCGGCAACAGCGCGGGGAGGAACCCATCTATCAGCCGAATTCCGCGGGAGAGCCTGCCGGACCGGCCCTGCTCGTCAATAGTGTGGGGAAGGGCAAAGTCGTTTGTGTGGCGGGCGCGCCGGATTTTGCCTGCGCCGGGGAACATCCGATTCCCGAGGCGCGCGCCCTGCTGCGCAATGTGGTGCGCTATCTGCATCCTGAGCATGTCGTCGAAGTGACTGCCCCGCAGCATGTCGAATCCGTGATCATGGAGGACGCGAAAAGCCACGCGATCTACGTTCATCTGATTGGCTATTTGTCGCCGCCGCAGTGCACCCCGCCGCAGAACCGTCCTTTCGTGCTGCCGGCGCTGATTGAAGACGCCCCGATGTACGCCGCGCGGATCACGATACGCCGTCCGTTCAGCCAGATTACGGCGCGGAATCCGAAAACCGCCATCAACCGGAGCGGAGAGAGCATCGACCTCGTGGTGAACGATATTCACGAAGTCATCGAAGTGAAGTGAACGCCTGCGCCGGAGGGTGGAAGGGTTCCGCAGCTCCCATGGCGATGCAAAGGATTCCCGGGTTCGAACGATTGCACTGGCGCCGCCGTAACGTGATGTACGATAATCGTCCAGTGGCCCTTTCGAATCCGAAACGTCAAAACCAACCGGGAATCGTGGACAGCGCATGCTCAGCAAGCACGGCCGGATCGCCGCACATGCGTTCTTCGCCCTTTTGTGGCTGGGCGTCGTCTTCGTGGGCCTTGAATTGCTCGCGAACGTTTCGATGTGGTGGACATTGCGTCACAACCCGTACATTGCGGTTGCGCGTGAAGCCGGCACCGCCTTTCCCGATTTCTCGATTGCGCCGCCTGCCGGCAAGCCGGTATCCATCAAAGCGGAGCGTGAGATTGCCTGGTTTCAAAACAATCCCTCCCCTGCAGCCGACTGGGAGATTCCCGTTGCCGGCGAGTCGGACGAGCACATGGAGCAGCGGCGCAGGGTCTTTCCGCGGTTGAATGAGGTGGATCGCTGTTATTTCGCGACAATTCATAGCGAGATGATCTGTCAGTTCGACAAAGCGGGCGGTGTGAAACACCGCTACGGCAATTGGATGAAGCCGGACAGCGACGGACTGATCGATCTGTTTCGAAGGGTCAAGCAGCAGGAGGGAACGCATTACGCGGAAACGGAACTGCACACCCAGGGGTGGGACTCGAAGTTCCGTTTCTACTTCTTGCTGGAGCCGTCCGATAAATCGTTGTATGCCTTTATAGATCTAGAACGGCTGCGCCTGCTCATGGATGCGAGAGCACTGCCCCCGGATTCGCCCTGGGAGGTCCCCTATTTCCGCTACAAGAAGAACCTGCGCGACTCCCACTCGGGCATGGGGCAAACGGGATTCAGCACGAACAATTTTGGCTTCCTGGGGCCCGACATTGTTCTGCCCAAAGATCCCCGGACGTTCCGGATACTCTGTATTGGCGGATCCACGACGGAGGAAGGAAAGAGGGGAGCAACCTATCCCGAGCTTTTGGAGCAGAAACTGAGGGCACTGTATCCCGGACGAGCCATTGAGGTCATCAATTGCGGCGTGTCGGGGATGACGACCACGCGGCACGTGCGCCGCATGGGCGAGTATCTCCAATTACAGCCCGACCTCCTGGTCCTGTACGAGGGCGTGAACGATATCTGCCACGATCTTCCCGCCGTCTGGCGGTCGCGAAAGGGGCTTTGGGGAAGGGCGCTCGAGCACTCCGCGTGGCTGCGATTCTATGAAAACAGGCGGCTCTATCCACCCAAGGACACAATGATCCGGGATATCGATTCTCTCTCCGTGCAGAACCTTGCAGCGTTTGTCCGCGCCGCGCGAAAACAGGGGGTGCGAAGCGTCATATGTGGAATTGCGGCGCCGGACATGTCCAACATCACGCGGGAGGAGCGGCAGTATTTCGACTTCAACGCCCGCACGGGCTGGGAGAATCCCTGTCTCTCGGCAAGCGTTTACCGTGAGATCGCCGTGCTTTTCCGGAGCAGACTCAAGGATTTGTGCCGGCGCGAAAGGATTCTGTACGTTCCAGTGGAGGAGGAGATAGGGGGCGGTCTTTGTTATTTCGGCGATTTCTGCCACATGAAGCCCGCAGGGATTGAGAGAAAGGCCGAAGTCATCGCGGCGTACCTGAAGGAGTACATCCGGCCGGCGCTGGACAGGATGGATGCCGCGCCCGTATCGGGCGTCCCGGCGCAGTAGAGCCGGGCCTGTTTGTCTGCGGAAACGGGCGGGGCAGGAGAAGCACCCGCGCAGCCCTCGGCTAGATTTCGCCGGTTTCCAGCGTCTTGACGCCCATCATGCCCAGCGCGCCCACGACGAAGATGAGCGGAGCAAAGCGCGGATCCTGTGTCAGGCCCTGTTTGTAGCGGAAGTAGATTTGCTGTGCGATGACCGCAAGCTTGAGCAGGCCGAAGACGTAGTAGAAGGCGATATTCCCGACGGCACGTCCGGTCAGGCGCGCGTACTCGTCCACGACTTCGCGGCGGGTCATGCAGCCGGGCTCATGGGTGAGGAAGCACGGAATCAGGCCGAGCGACGGATCCTTCGGTTCATTCCAGTAGCTCAGCACGACGCCCAGATCCAGGAGCGGGTCCCCGATTGTGCACATCTCCCAATCGAGCACGCCGACAATTTTCGAGAGGCCGTCCGCGTCCAGCACGATGTTGTCGAACTTGTAGTCATTGTGGATGAACGTGGTTTCCGAATCCGGGGGGCAATGATGTTGCAGGTATTCCGCAACCTGCGTAATGGCCGGGATGTCGTCGGTTTGAGAGCCGGCATAGCGCTGGACCCATCCCTCGACCTGTCGCTTCACAAACCAGCCTTCGCGGTGCATGTCGGCCAAGCCAATCGCCGCATAATCCACCGCATGAAGCTGAACCAGATTCTCCACAAAGCGGACGCAACACTGCCTGGCGAGGGCGGGGGTGCAGTCGAAGCCCTCGGGTTTCCTGGCGCGCAGGATCACGCCCGGGATCCGCTCCATAAGGTAGAACGGCGCGCCGATCACCTCCGGGTCGTCACAGAACAACAGGGGTTCGGGCGCGGGGGGGTAGACCGGGTGCAGCGCCCGGAGCACGCGGAATTCCCGTGTCATGTCATGCGCGGTTTTTACTTTGCTCCCGAAGGGGGGCCTGCGCAACACGAAGTCCTGCGCGCCCACGCGCAGCTGATACGTGAGGTTTGAAAACCCGCTGGGAAACTGCCGTATGCTCAGCGGTCCGTGCAGGGCGGGCAGTTGCGCTTTCAGATAGGCTTCGAGCCGGGCCGCGTCGAGTTCTTCTCCGGGCCGGACGTCGCGAGGCTCGTCAACAAGATAGGGCATATTCCTCCGCGCTGCTCCCAGGAGTCATCAGCCGAGTTTGTCGATTCCCGCCGCCTCCGCGTAGCGTCTCAGGATGCGCTTTGCCGCGGAGGTTTTGTGCACTTCGTCCGCGCCGTCGTAGATGCGCGCCGCGCGCTCGGTACGGTAGAACAAGGCCAGTGGCGTGTAGTCCGTTACGCCGAGCCCGCCATGCACCTGCAACGCGCGATCCAGGACGCGGTTCATCGTGTTCGCCACGAAGAATTTGATCAACGAGATCTCGTCCCGCGCCGCCTTGGCGCCGCGCTGGTCGATTGTCCACGCCGCGTGAAGAACCATATACTTCGCGGCGTCGATTTCCGCGCGGCTTTCGGCCACGAATCCCTGCACGAACTGTTGTGCCGCGAGCCTTCGTTCCGGGGTGAGCCGGCGCTTGACGGCCCGGTCGCACATGAGTTCGAATGCCCGCTCGCACACGCCGATCCAGCGCATGCAGTGATGGATGCGCCCGGGCCCCAGCCGCTCTTGGGCAATCAGGAAGCCGGAACCTTCCGCGCCCAGGAGGTTGCTTTGCGGCACCCGGCAACTCTCGAAGCTCAGTTCCGCGTGACTCGCCCATTCTTCGCCCCGATGGCCCATGAACGGCGTGATGGCCGCCACGGAAAACCCCGGCGTGTCCGCCGGAACCAGGATCTGACTGGCCCGGAAATGCTCGGGGGCGCCGGGGTCGGTTATCGCCATGACCACCACAAACGCGGCGCCGTCTCCGCCCGTCGCCCACCACTTGCGCCCGTTGATCACATAATAGCCGCCGTCCTTCACCGCCATCGTTCCCATCCACGTGGGATTTGAACCGGGGTAATCCGGTTCCGTCATGCCGAAGCAACTGCGGATTTCGCCGTCGAGCAGAGGTTGTAGGAAGCGTTTCTTCTGATCGGGATTGCCGTATTGCAGGAGGATTTCCATATTGCCCGCATCCGGCGCCTGGCAGTTGAACGCGTAGTGCCCCAGCGGGCTCTTTCCGAGTTCGATGCTCATCAGGGCGTGTTCCATGAGCGTCAGGCCCAGCCCGCCGTGTTCCCGTGCGATCTGGGGCAGCCACAGCCCGAGTTCCTTCACCCGGTCGCGCTTGCGCTGCAATTCCGGACTTAGGGAGGCGAAACCCTCTTGCAGAAAGCGCGGTTCCAGCGGGTAGAGTTCGTTCTGGACGAACTCGCGCGCCTGCTGGAGGCGATCACTTAGTTGGGGAGAGATTCCAAAGTCCATTGCGCGAGATCCTTTCTCATTGCAGCCGGCCCGGGTTGTGGCAACAGCCTAATCTGAACGCCGGAGAAGTTCAACCGCTAGGGCTGTTCTACGCGCGCGGCGATTTCTTCCGGGACCGATATGCTGTGTTGACGGCAATACGCCAATTCGTTTTTGGCCGAAGCAAGGTCGCCCGAGTCCAGATAGGCCCGGATCAGTTCCCGATGCGCCTGTTCAATTCCCGGATTGAGATGCAGCGCGGCCTTCAGCGATTCGATGCTCTTCTGCGGGTCGTTGGCCGCGAGATACATGAGGCCGAGGTGGGTGTGGATGGCGGGATCCAGGGAATCCAGGGCGGCCGCTTTCTTGTCCGCCTCCACGGCCTCCGCATGCCGCCCTGCAGAGCCGAACGCGCGGCCGAGGCAGAACCAGCTCCGCGGGCTGTCCGGGAGTTCCCGCACCACTTCCTGCCATTCGCGAATGGCTCGCTCGCCGTTCCCCAGTTTCTGCAGGAGCGCGTCCAGTTCGTCATAGCCTTCGGGTTTTCGCGGCGTCAGCCGAATCGCCTCGCGGGACGCCCGGATTGCGCCCTCGGCATCGCCGGATTGCGCGAGCACACGCGCTTCGGCGCATTTGGCCTGCTCATTCTTCGGATTCAGCGCAAGTGCCCGGCGATAGGCGCGCAGGGCGGGTTCCGGGTGACCCGCGCTGGCCTCGGCCATTCCCAACTGGAGGTAAGTCTCGGCGTCGTCGGGATACAACGCCAGCACAGTCTCAAATTCGCGCTTTGCCTGATCAAATTGCCCTGAACGCGCCAATGCCACTGCCATCGTCCTCCGCGCGTCGCGCCGGTACGGGAAGTAGTCCAGGAGTGTGTGCGCCTCCTCCAACGCCGCGGGAATATCCTGGAGCATGAGCAATGCCTCGGCACGGCGCAGGCGGAGATAGTAGTCCCCGGGGTGCTCTTTGAGAGCATTTGCATAGGCCTCGGCGTTGCCCCGGACCCAGTCCGGCCCGGCCTCGCGCTCCAGGGCCAGCATGCGATCCGTCATCTCGGGAGGTGATCTCCACTTCCAGGCCTGTGCTGAATTGATGATGAGGCGCAGGAGATAGGCCTCGACTCCCGGGGTGAGGGCCAGGCGCTTGCGGCAGGCCTCCACGGAAATAGGGCTGCCGCTCGGCGCCGGCGCCTCCGGAAACCTGCGCGCCATCAGCGGTTTCATTTGTTCGAAAACGACGCTTGCGAGCAGATAGTTGCCTTCGAACGTCATGTGGCAGTTGTCCGTGAAGAACTCCTGTCCGGGGACATGCTGGGGGCTGCCCGCCTCGTAGGCTTTCGCCGCGTCGGCGAGGACAACGCTTCGCCCCGGCCAACGCGCAACTTCCTCCCTGATGATCCCGTTCAGCGACGGCAGGACGCGCGATCGGAACGCGTCGTTCTCCCAGGCGCGCAGATAGTGATCCCGGGCCGCGTCCGCATTCCCTTGGGCGAGGAGGCACGCGGCGAGCCGGAAATGGCATTCCGCATGCGCGGCATCGAGTTCCAGGCATGAGGCATAGGCACGAATCGCCTCGTCCCAGTGCTTCTGCTCCTCGAAGGACACGCCCTGCTGATAGCGCTGCTCCCATTCCACACGGTCCGATTCGGAAAGATCCGGGCGATGAAGCGAAGTATGGGGGAACCAGTCGCGAAGGTTCGTTCCAACCGTGGAAAGCACCACGTCCGCCCCGCTGCCGGTGCCCGCCGAACAAATGGCGTCGAGGTTCTTCTGGAAATGGCGTTCCACGCCCGCCATGCGCGGGTCGTCCAGGCGGAAGAATTGCTCCATGGAGACGAGATTCGAGCGCATCGGCTTGCTGCCGGCGCCCGCGGCAAGCTGCATCAGCCGTGTGTTCTTCATGGCGATCTGGGCCTGAATGGCGCAGAGGCTCCAGGGGTGAAATGCTTCTTTCACGTTCACCGCGCCGAAGGGGCCGTTCACTTCGTTGTTGCCCATGTACACGACATAGAAGTCCGGTTTGGCGCGGGCGCACGCCTCCGCGGCGATGCGCATGACGTGCGAATTCACGCCGGGATGCGCCGCAGAGTAGACTTCGAAGCGCATTCCCGGATAGGCGTCCTGCAGCATCATGTCGAGAATGCGCCAGAAGCTGTAAGCCGGGTCGGGCCAGCCTTGGGCGGCCGAGGAACCGAAGATGAAGACGCGGCAGGTTTTCTCCGGCTTCCCGTCGGGCACCTGCCACTCGGAACCTTCCCAGATGTTGTCGATCGGTTCAGAGAAGAACTGCTGATAGAACGCCTTGTTCGTCACAAGAAAGCCTCGGCTGTCGAGGCTGCGGTGCAGGAAGAAGCTCGTGCTGAAACCGAAGCCGACGAGGCGCAGGCCGAGTTCCAGGCACACAAGCAGCGCCACGGGAAGCAGGACGAAGCACAGGCCATAGACCGCCGCCCGCCGGAACAGGGGGGGCAGGAAAGGGGTTCGCTGGTTTTGGGGAGGCGGATCGGAACTCATCTTCTTCGCTCGGTGTCGAGTCCACAGTGTCTTGATGGCTCAGTCTAGGGGAAGCTCCGTGGAGATTCAACACGAAGACTGCAGCGGCGTTTTCCCCGATTCCCCGTGGTCCGCACGCACTCCGATGCCTTCCGAACGGCCAGATAAGTGGCATGGAGCGGCCAAGCCTCTCCCGAACGCATGAAACCTCTCTTACGCAAGCGAAGTCCACATGGGTGCATATTCGGGGCTCAAGTGACTGTCATGAACCATCGAACACATTACCGCTGCCTACGGCCTGTCGTGTCTGCGGCCATTCTTCTCTTTGTCACATTTCTTTGTTCCCCTGCGTTTTGTGACCAGACGTCGGTCCTCGGAGAATCGGGCACAGAACCGACTTTCCTTGATGTGGCCTACGGCCCTCATCCCAGTAACACGCTCGACTTCTGGAGGGCGCCTTCGGACACGCCCGCTCCGGTGATCGTGCAAATTCACGGCGGGGGCTTCAAGGAGGGAGACAAGTCCTCCTTTCGCCACGACGTGGACGCTATCCGCTTGTGCAAGTCCAAGGGGGTATCGCTTGCGTCCATCAACTACCGCTTCATCGATGCGGCGCCGATTCAGGACATTCTCCGTGATTCCGCCCGGGCCATCCAGTTCCTGCGCTATCATGCTGCGGACTGGAACATCGACAAGCCGCGGATTATCTGTTACGGGGATTCGGCCGGGGCCGGAACATCGCTTTGGCTTGCCTTTCACGACGACCTGTCCGACCCGGACAGCGCCGACCCGGTTCTGCGCGAGTCCACCCGCCTTTATGCGGCCGGGGCGCTGGCGCCGCAAGCCACGTATGATTTCGCCGCATGGCCGGCGGTGCTCGACATACCGCAGCTTGTCTGGCATTGCTGCAGTTGGCACATCAGCCCTGCGTACTATCACATTCCCGGCTACGAAGCCTACGGGAAGAATGGGCAGAAACTCCGCTCGGAACTCGATATGCTTTCCAAGATTGACCGCGGCGATCCGCCCATCTACATCTCCTCCACCCAAGTCTACACGCCGTTGACTTTCGGCAATCTCGGCAGTCTCGCCCATACGGCCGCCCTGCAATGGCTGGCCGATCACAAGGTCATCGCGCCCGAGAAGGTCAAACGCGACTCGGGGATCAACTTCGATATCCTGCATCATCCCGCGCACGGGCACATGCTCGAGAAGACCTGCCGGGAGCGGGGCGTCCCCTGCACGGCGGTTTACCGCGACACGCCTCCGGAGAAGCGGACCGACCTGTTCGCCTTCTTCTTCGCCCGTCTCGGCATTCCCCTGCCCTGACGTGGCCGGGGCCGTATTCCCGCCCCGGGGGCGCCGGACAGCGGCGTGAACGTTGCAGGGGAGTGTCAGGGCGTTTACAATGCGCTGGATGTGCCGGCGGCGCCCGCCCGCCGGCTTCGCCGAAGACGCTCATTCAACATCACCTCAACGGAGTCTGCAATTGCGGCTACCTCTTCAGTCCTGGCTGAGCCATCGCCACCTGCCTTGGTTCCTGATCGCAATTTCGCTTTGCCTCACGGCCCCGGCCTTGTTCATCGGCCTGCAAATCGATGATGTGCTGCACTGGATGGTGCTTGCGCACAATCCCTTCGCCCAATCGTACTTCGACGGCCCGTTGTCGATGTTCATCTTTGTGGACAACGATGCTGCGCGCACCCATGCGCTCATCGACAAGGGCATATTGCCGTGGTGGTCGCATGACCACGTGCGGCTCGCCTTTTTCCGGCCCATCGCCGTGTTCACGCACTGGATTGATCATCAGCTCTGGCCCGAGTCCTATGCGCTGATGCACCTCCACAGCCTGCTCTGGTTCGGCGTGGCCGTCGGGTTGACGGCGCTGCTCTATCGGCGGATTCTGGGCGTGGGCTGGGTGGCGGGACTTGCCGCGCTGCTCTTTGCGATCGATGATGCGCACTCGATGCCCGCGGGGTGGATCGCCAACCGCAACGGCATGATGTCCCTGTGCTTCGGCGTGATGACGATGCTGACTTACATCCACGGACGCCGTACGGGCAAAC
>CAILVY010000261.1 GCA_903837785.1 Candidatus Hydrogenedentota bacterium | reverse complement strand
TCCTCGCCCGCGAGGATTTCCCCCTCGAATTCCGCCAGGGCATCGTCGAACTGGGTGACGCCCTCAGCGCCGAATCGAAACACATCGCCTTCTCCGCCGCCGACCCCGAACTCGGCGATTTCGATCCCCGCAAGGCCCTGTTCATGGACACGGAAACCATCGGCCTCGCCGGCGGCACGGGGACTGTCGCCTTCCTCATCGGCGTGGGCTACTTCAACGGCGACATGTTCCGGCTCGATCAGTGCTTCATGCGCGATTACGATGACGAAGAAGGCATGCTCGAATTCGTGGGGGAGAGGATGCGCGAAGCCGAAGTCATCGTCAGCTACAACGGAAAGAGCTTCGACCTGCCCCTCCTCCGCACCCGATTCATCCAGAACCGCCTGCCCTTCCCCGGCGAAGCCCTGCTCCATTACGACCTCGTGCACGCCGCCCGGCGATTCTGGAAACGCCGACTCGCCGATTGCAGCCTCGGCAACATCGAACGCGAAGTCCTCGGCATCCTCCGCTGCGGCGACGTGCCCGGACACCTCATTCCGCAGCTCTGGTTCGATTACCTCAACACCCGCGACGCCCGCCCGCTCCAGGGCGTCTTCTATCACCACAAGATGGAAATCCTCTCCCTCGTCTCCCTCACGGCATGGCTCTCGCAATGCCTCGACGAGGCCGGCGCCGGCTTCGCCCACACCGAAGACCGGCTCTCCCTCGTCCGGCTCCACTTCAACCAGAAACACTACCCCGAGGTCATCGAGCACGCCGCGCGTTTCCTCGCCAACGAAGCGCACACCCCGCTGCGCCGCGAATGCCTCGGCATGCTCGCCATGGCGCACAAACGACAGCAGCACTTCTTCGAGATGCAGCGCACCTGGGAACAACTCCTCGACGAGTTCCCCGGCGACCTCACCGCATGCCTCGAACTCGCCAAACATCATGAACACCGCACCCGAAACCTATTGAAGGCCGAACGCCTCCTCAAGGCCGCATACGACGCCTCCGGCGAAGACCCCGCCGTCATGGCCCGTCTCAACCGCGTCCACAAGAAACTCACCCGTGGCCGCTTTGCCATCGAAGACAGCGACGCCGGCGGCGAAGACTAGTATCGCCTCATGCCATCAACGAGAACTTGATACGCACCCCTTTCATTCGTTATCATACCTGAACTTCGTCGGGGTGTAGCGCAGTCCGGTTTAGCGCGCTTGGTTCGGGACCAAGAGGTCGGAGGTTCAAATCCTCTCACCCCGACCATTTCTCTTTTCAGGGGCGGCACGACATGACGTACGTCTACGTGCTAAGGGGTGACAACGGCAGTCACAGGCTGACAAGATTGACTTCGGAGGCTTGTGCGTCTGTGGCGCATTCAAATCCTCTCAACCCGGCCATTTCTATTCTTGAGGGCTTGAAAGATGGGCGTTCGAGGATCGTGTGCGCGCCTGCCAGGCAGCCTCGACAGCCACACGACGCCTGCATTGGCGGAAGCCCTGGAAGTGGAGCCAACTTGTGGGGCGTTGTGGCTCAGGCAGTCTGTCAGCGTCGCCATCCCTCAGGCCTGAGTATCCAGCTTTTGCGCAGGACAGCAGACTGAAACCTCATTGGCGAGGACAGGGGAGATGCACTCCCCGACAGAAATCGACTACGGACTTGGGGAGGCACTCCGAAATGTCAGGGCGCGGCCGGTGTCGTTGCCGGGATCGGTGGCAGGACGATCAACGTCCAAGCGCGATTGACCTTAATCACTTCGAAGGGGAGGCCGCTCAGGAGGTCGAGGGGCTGCTGGTCGAACTTCTTGGCGATGAGACACAGTTGCGGAGCGCCTGCCCTGGCCTTCCCGATGACCTGGCCCAGGTCCTCGAGGCGGACTTTGTCGACCCGTTCTTGATTCAGGTAAAACTGAAGGCCGTACATCGGGTTCTGTTTGAGGACGTGCAGGGCGTGGGAGGGATAGTGGTTCAGTAGAGGTTTCACGTCCCGGGCGAGGTGCTCCATGTTTCTGGGGGAGTCCACGACGTAGGCGCCGCCGGCCTTGAACGCGATCACAAAGAGGGCCACTGCGGCCATCGTGACGGCAATCGTTCTCCGGCGCAGATGCTGGCGGTCCACCAGGAAGTCGAGCCCCTTGCCAAGCCCAAGGGCGATGGGGGCGAAGAGGGGCAGCACGTACATGGGCATGCGCGAGGTGCTGAGACACAGGACACCGAGAGGAAGCAGAGTGCCGGTCAGGATGAAGACCCATTCCACGGGAAACGGCCACGTGTTGACGCGCAGCCAGCGGCCGGCCGGCCAGGGAATGCGCCGAACATGCCAGAGGAGGAACCCGGCCCAGGGAAACACGCCCGCCAGCAGCACCGGGCCGTAGATCGTGAGCGGCTTGTAGAACTGTGCATTGCGGTTCGACTCGCCCAGGACGTTCCGCCCGACGCCCTCGTCCATCAGCCAGTATTGGAGCAGGCCGTGGTGCGTGACGGATTTGACCACGTACCACGAGAGGCCGACACTCAGGAAAAGCACCACTCCGATCGGGTTGAAAAAGCGTGGAACGCTCTCGCCGGAACGGCGCAGCACCACATGAGCGGCGAGCGGGGCCGCCAGGCAGAGCAGGGCCGGAAAGCCCTTCGTGAGAAAGGCAAATCCGAAACACAGCCACATGAGCGCCATGGAGACGGCGCGCTGCCGCCGGATGGCGCTCCAGAACGCCCATAAGACGAGGGCTTCCCACAAGGCCAGGTAGGTGTCCGTCGTGAGCACGGAGGCGGCCGCGGGCACGAAGGCAGAGAATCCGTAGGCGATGCCGGAGAACACGCCGGCGCGCGTCCCCCAGACCAGGCAGGCTGTCCGGTACACGGCCCACACAGTCAGGACAAAAGCGAAGGCAAGGCCGATGCGTGCGCCCCACGCGTTGTTTCCGAGTACGGCCAATCCGGCGGCAATGCAATAGTACGTGAGCGGCGGCTTGCTCCAGTGGGGCTCACCGTTGAGCACCGGTTCGTCCAGTGTTCCCTGTTCCATGCTTTGCCGTGCGCATTCGGCATAGCGGCCTTCGGTGGATTCATACAACCCGCGGCTGCCCTGAAATGCGAAGGCCATCAGGACGAGCAGTGCCCCGGCAAAGAAGAGCAAACGATTGCCTGTGCCTGATTCGATCAATCCGTCGGATTTCGTGGGCATTTCATAACCCTATGCTGAAGCCGGCCCGCCCTGCGCTCACCCCTGTGCGGGTTTGCAGCAGTGTAGACCCGCCTTTGCCGCGCGTCAAGTGCAGCATCCCCATTTCACCTAGTGGAGTTCTGCTTGCGCGCCGGCCAATTCGCGACGATTCCCGGCACCTGGCGCTTGTGCAACTCCCACGTGAACGGCCTCGACCCGCTCCAACATGCGCCGTCCTCTTGCCGAAATCGCCGCGCTCTGATATCGTGGTTGCTGTCCTAATCAGCCGGGTAGCCCAACAAGGGGCTGCAGGACGCTTGGGGCGCAACAGCCGGGGCGAGGAGGAAGCGCGATGAGCAAGCGTGGGGCGTTCGCAGGGGCATGTGTGGCGGGGTTGCTCGTGTGCGCGGCGGTCGCATCAGGCGCGCCGCAGCCCGAGACCCTCCAGCAACTTCAGGATCTCTATCCCGCCGTCCATGACAGCGCGAACGCGGCCCTGGTCTATCAGAAGGCCCGGGACCTCCGCGTCATGAGCCAGTATGACAATGAGCTTCCCCTGCTGGGCGGCGGCAAGATGCCGGCGATCCCGGCCGAACCGCTTGCGCCACACGTCAAGGCGTCCATCGCCATTGAACTCGAGAGAAACGCCGGCGTGCTCCAACTGCTGCATCAGGCCGCGGGTATGCCGCAATGCCGTTTCCCCGTAGACCTCACCAAGGGAGAGGCCATGGAACTGCCCCATCTTGCGCCCATGCGCGACTTCGAACGGCTCCTGGCCCTGCAAGCGCTCGGCGCCGCGGACGACAAGAACGCCGAGGTGTCCGCACAGGCCGTTCTCGACGGCATGGCCGTGGCCCAGTCCCTCAAGAAAGAGCCGATCATCATCGCCCAACTTGTCCGGATCGCCTGCTGGTCGATTGCCGTGGAGACGCTGGAACAGGTGATCAATCGCGTGCCCCTCGATGAAAACGCCCTGCTCCTGCTGCAGCAGTCGCTGGCCAGGGCCGACGACCGCGAGGCCATCACCCGCGCCCTGCAGGGCGAGTTCTGCGTGCAGATGAGTCTCCCCACGGAAAGCGCCGAGGAAAAGGCCGCCCGCGAAGCCGCGATAGCGCAATTGGAGGAGAAGATGCGGGCCGAGGAAGAGGCCCGCGCGCGCGCCATGGCCGAGTCTGGAGACGATGCCCCCGAAGACGGAGACGCCGCGGAGAACACGGAGAATCGTGAAGAGATGCCCGCCCCTGGAGTCCAGGGCGAACTTGTCCATGAAATCGATCCCGCCCTCTATCAGCCGAAGCTGAGTCCTGAAGCCAAGCAGGAAATCCTCAAGGACGCCAGGCGCATGGTGGACGAAAGCAGGCTTCCGTATGCGAAGATTATGAAACTTCTTCCGCCGCCGAATCTTCCCGCCGCGGGGCCCTTCGACTCGCAGAGGAACGGGAACGGGCGGGGGGGGGCAGGACCGCCCCGTTGCGCCGCAGTATCGTCGCTGCGGCACGGATGGCCGCCTTAACCGCCGCGGCACATGGCGCGCTGGCTATCGAACGCTATCGCCTCAAGAACGGGAAGCTCCCGGAGAATTGGGAGAACCTCGTGCCCGAATTCCTTCCGGCGCCGCCCCCCGACCCCTTCCTGAATGTCGGGCCTCTCGTCTATCGTGCCATCGACGGCGGCTACATCGTCTACAGCGTCGGCCAGGATGCCAAAGATGACGGCGGATCAAAAGGCGACGGCCATCCGCCCCTCGATCATGCTTTTCGCGTCATGCGCGTGGCGCCGGCGGCAAAGTAAGGACTCAAGAGTATTCAAGCCCTTCGATCTGGGCTGCGCGTGAGGCATTCGCCTTCAGTGACGACCTTCCCCCCGGCACGCCCCCGCGCCCTGCGACAAAGCAAACCCACACAAAATCAGCGTGGGGGAGAGGCCTCCGAAAGACCCCTGACTATTCGTCCTTCTTCGGCCGGCGATTCTCGAAACCCTGGACCAGCGCGAGCAGATCGTCGGACTTGAACGGCTTCAGGAGATACCCGTCCGCCCCCGAAGCCTGAACCTTGTCCAGCGACTTGTCGACCGGCTTCGCCGTCACGACATACACTTTGATCCCCGACAACGCCGCGTTCGACTTTATCTTCGAGCAGACTTCCCAGCCGTCGATGCCCGGCATGGCGATGTCCAGCAGCACCAGCCAGTACTCGCCCGTCTGGACTTTCTCGATGGCCTCCTCGCCCGTCGAGCACGTGTCCGCTTCATAGCCCTCGGTCTTCAAACAGCGCGAAATGAACGTGACGATCTCCGTGTCATCGTCGACACAGAGCACTTTGTCGCCCAATTGCTCGCCTGCGGCCACGCCCCGGCTCAGCGCGAAATGAATCCCGCTCAGCAGAGAACTCTTCCGGAAGCCCCGGCGAATGCGCCCCGCCACGTCCGGTTGATACTGCGCGTACAGCGCATCGTCATTTGTCAGCAGCACAATGGGAATGCGCCCCGCCGATGGATCCGAAAGGATCTCCTCGATCACCACGCTCCCCAGCGGGCCGGCCTCCGTGTCGATCAGGAGGCAATCCGGATTGTAGCGGTTCGCCAGTGTCACCGCCACCGCGGGATACGCCGCGTGAATCACGTCCATGCCCTCGCTCACGAGCAGGTTGCGGATCTGACCGCTCAGGGCGCGATCCTGCGTCAGCAACTCCACAAGCAGATGCGTTTCCGTCGGCATCGGCAGCCGCGGCCCCGCCGCGTCCGTCGTGCGGTGATGGATCCCGCTCAAAAGCATGGAAAAACGGAAATTGGCCCCTTCGTTCTCCTTGCTCGTCACAGTGATCCGGCTCCCATGGAGCCGCATGATGTCCTGCGCAATCGCAAGCCCGATGCCCGTGCCCCCGTACTTCCGCGTCGACGAACTGTCCACCTGATAGAACCGCGTGAACACTTTGTCGAGCGCCTCCGTGGGAATCCCGATCCCCGTGTCGCTCACAGAGACCTCCGCCGTCGTGTCCGTCGTGCGGATCTCCACGGTCACCCTGCCGCCGTTGTGATTGAACTTCACCGCGTTCGAAAGCAGGTTGTTGAAAACCTGCCCAAGTTTCCCCTTATCCCCCTCCACGAGCACCTTGCCCTCGGGGGCGGTCAGCACCAGCTCAATCGACCGGCTGTCCGAAACCGGACGCACGATTTGCATGCTGGTCCGGGCGCAATCCACCAGGTCGATCGTGTCGAAGACCATCTCCTCCGCCCCGCGATGCAGGCGCGAGAAGTCCAGGAGATTCTCGATCAGCGTAACCAGCTTCTCGATGTTCCGAA
The DNA here is from genome assembly GCA_903837785.1 of Candidatus Hydrogenedentota bacterium. Classification (GTDB taxonomy): domain Bacteria; phylum Hydrogenedentota; class Hydrogenedentia; order Hydrogenedentales; family CAILVY01; genus CAILVY01. Next base: position 26,873 of record CAILVY010000261.1, on the reverse strand, counting down.
GGCTTATCCCCAGGTACTCCTGCTGCAACTCATTGATGGGACCCACCTTCGCACTGTAAATCATGTCCGTGTAGCCCATCACCGCCACGAGCGGCGTGCGCAATTCATGCGACACGTTCGACAGAAGGTTCGTCTTCATCTCGTCCAGCGTTTTCAGCTCTTCGTTCGCCTGGTGCAGCTTCTCCCGCGCCTGTGTCACCTCCTCCAGCGATTCCTGCAAGTGCTCCAGCAGTTCCGCATTCCGGATTGCCACCGCCACATGCGGCGTGAGCTGTCCCAGCACATCCACCTCATGCTCCCCGAATCCGGCCCGTCGTTTCGCCCCAAGGTTCAGCGTCCCGATGATTCGCCCCGAGGCGTAGAGCGGCGCGCAAAGGCAGCTATGGATCTCCTCCGGAAACTCCGACGCAAACGGAGATTCCGTCACCCGCAAATCGTCCACGAGCAGGCAATGCCGTTCCCGGCCCACCCAGGCCACCGAGCTTTCCGCCGCCCGCAACTGCGGCGCGGGTCCCGTATGCCGCCGCTCCGGCCACAACTGCCGAATCTCGATGTGGTCGCCGGACGGATCCAGAAGCGCCACCGACGCAAAATCGAAGCCCATGAGACGGCGTACTTCCATCACAATGCGCTCGTACACGCGCCCCGCTTCCAGGCTCGAATTGATCGCGTTCGTAATTTCGTTGATGGCGCTGATGCGATCCGACCGCTCCCGCGCCTCATTCTCCAGCTGCACGTTCTCCGTCACATCGCGGAACGAACCTTCCACCCCCTCGAAAAGGCCAATCTCGCTGAACACGCTGTTCGCCGACAACTCCACGCAGATCGTCCGGCCCTGCGCCGACTTCACCCACACCCGCGTATGCTCCACAAAATGATGGGTGTCCAGTTCATTCGCAATCCGGTCCGCGTCCGCCTCGGACCGGAACATGTCCCGCAGATTCGCGCCCGTCGCCGCTTCCGGAGACTCGAATCCCAGGATCCGCGCCCCTTCCGGGTTCACGAAATTCAGCACCCACGTCTCGTCCGTCTGATAGATCCCGTCGCGCATCGACGTGATCAGGCCCCGGTACTTCTCTTCCGAGTCCTCTATCTGCTCGATGTTTTGCCGTAGCGTGGCCGCCATGTTGTTGAACGAGATCGCCAGTTCCTCGATTTCGTCCCCCGTGTCGATGCGAAGCTTGAGATCAAGATCGCCCTGCCGGATGATCTGGGCGCCCTCGTTCAAGAGGGAAACCGGGCGGATGATGTTGTTGTTCACAATCCGGTAGCCGATGAGCCAGAACACGCCGATCGTGACGCTGCTCACGATGAGGGCAATCACCAGCCCAAGATTGATGTTGGCGAACACGTCGGAAACCGACCGGTACACCACGAAATACAGCAGCACGTCCGGATGAAGGCGATGATAGGCCATCAGCACCGGCTGCGTCGTCTCATTGGCCTGATAGCGCCACAGGAAGAACGTGTCCTCGTCCTTGTCCGGCGAGCGCTTCAGGCGCTCCCGCAGCCGCGGATCCACCTCTTCCAGCTTCAGATCACCAACCCCCCCCCCGGGACTCATCGCGGCCGAAACCGCAAACTCGCTGTCCACCCCCAGGTACACCACCTGATAGCTGTTGCGATCCTTGCGCTTCTCCTCGGGCGGCTCCGCTCGCACCGCGTCCCCGGCAGTGGAAGCGGAGGGTGCCATGTGGTGCACGCCCGAACCCAGCGCAAAATTAAGCAGATCCTGCACGCCCTGGCTTTCGCACAGAAAGCCAATCCGCTCCTGCGTCTGCGGATCGACTATCGGCGCGACGATCCACGCGGCATAGCGCTGCTCGTTCTCCATGGGGGTGAAGTTGACAAAGCGCGTCTCGTGGACCAGTTCCAGCCACTCGGGATGCCGCCGTTGGGCATCCCCCAGGTCGGACGTGCTCAGGAGCAGCCCGCCCTCCTTGTCATAGAGGCTCAGGCTGATTCCCAGTCCCGAAACGCCCCCCGTTTCCCGCTGAAGCCGCAACAACAGCGGTTTCAGGGTTTCCGCGTCGAAGCGGCCGGTCCGAAGCGTTGCCAGTATCTCGCTGTCAAGCGCCGTCCGGCGAACCATCATCAGGCGGCCCTGCATCGCCAGCCAGATGCCCTCCGCCGTCTTCCGCGCCGCCGTCGCCTGATTCTGCTGCGTGGCGATCCATTGCCCTTCCCGCGCAAAAACATACCCAATCACCAACGCCAGGGTCATCGGGACGATGCCTACCCACAGAATAGATCGGAAGAACTTCCGCTCGATTCCGCCGCGCACCGGTCGTTTTTGCATGAGATACTGCCCGAAATGCCGGGGGGCTCAGTCCAGAACCCGGCCCCGGCCAATCAGTTCGCGGACTTTGTCCAGCATCTGATCCACCTTGAACGGCTTGGGCAGATACTCATCCGCCCCGCACGAGAATATCCGCTCGATGTCCCGCTCCTTCGTCAGGCACGTGACCGCCATGATCGGGATGCTGCGCGTCATTTCGTTCTCACGCAACGCCTTGCAGACCTCGAATCCGTTGATCTCCGGCATCAGGAAATCCAGCAAAATCAGATCCGGCGCCATCTGCGCCGCCTTCAGCCCCACCTCCGTCGCATTGCTCACCTTGATCAACTCGAAGCCTTCGTCCGTCAGGATCTTCTCCATCAGGGACAAGGCATCGGGGTCGTCATCCACCACCATCACCCGCTTCTTTGAAGGGCCCTTCTCCCGCGGAAACATGTCGTATTTCTCGCGGAAGCGGTCCAAATCCTCCTCCAGAATCCGATAATGGCCGCCCGGCGTTCGCGATGCCTTGATCAAGCCTTGCTTGATCCAATTCTTGATACTGTGGTGAGTGACATGGCAAATCTTTGCCGCTTCAAAGGTCGTAAACGCTTTCTGTTCCCGATCGCTCACCGCTCTGCGCTCCTTCTTTAAAGTGTAGCTTCAAGAACCCTGCCGCGCCCCGGCGAATCGCACCTTCAACCGAGGGTGACAAAATTCATACTTTACACAACATTATCAAAGATTATATAGACGCAGGCCATCGTTGTCAACTTCTTCCTGACGAATATCGCCGTTTTCGCTTTTCCCTGACAACACTCTTCCTGGAAGAAGCACCGCGTCCAGACTCAGAATTAACCCGCTCGAAAACCGTCCGCGCGCCGCGTTTCCCGGCCTCTGCCAGGACTCAGCGCAACAACTCCCCAACCTGCTTCAGGACCGCCAATTCCTCCTGTCCCAGTCCCGTCACCAGCAGCTTCAATTGCATCGGATACACGCCCTTGGCGAAAGCATAGCCCAGGACCCAGAGCGAGACTACGCAGATGAAGCCGCCCAGCATCAGGCCATAGTATCGGCGCAGCATCGCGGCCGAGGTCGCCCAGGACCGGCCCGAAGCGGCGAGACTCAGCCGTGGATACAGCAGCCCGCCCGCCACATACAGCGCCAGCACGGCGTCCCAGGCCCACACTAGCAGGTCCGGGACCCGGCCCAGCAGGATCGCATAGCCCTGCAGCACCGAGGCCAACACGAGAACCAGCAGGAAAAGCAATACGCCCGAAGCCAGGATGATCTTGCCCGAGCGCGGATGCGGCGTGGCCCAGTTCCGCCGCCGCCGGTCGGTCAAGCGCGTCAGCAGGAAGCTCAGCGCATAGGCCGCGGACAAGGCCAGAAAAGAGGACAGGCAGATCCGCCACGGCAACGCATAGCCCCGGCCATCCGCCTCGATGCGTTGCTCGCGATCCAGAAGGAACGCGCGTAGGGGCGTCAACGCCGCTTCCAGCTTCACTTGCCGTTCGATCAGAGCGGCATCCGGGGCGCCCCGGAGCATTTGGGCGATGCGCTTGCGCAATTCGATGGCGTCCAGTTGAAACTGGATGCCCGCCTCGGCCGCAGGCAGGGCCGCATTGCTCTCGGGCGACGCCGTGGCCGCGGCCAAGCGCTCTCCCAACGTTTGGAGGGACGCCAGGCGGGGGTCCCAATCCTGTACCCGGCCCGCATCGATATCCGCGCGGGCGCCCCGAATCAACAGGGACTTGAGCTGATAGAGGGGGGCGCAGCACTGATCCACAATGTCCCGCCGGAGCTTCGCGTACCACTTGCCCCCCGTCGGCAGGCTCGCATGCCACAGAGGCTTGGGAAACATCAATGCGTCGCTGCTGTTGTTCGTGCGGGCCAGCAGCGTCATCGCCTCGTCAAAGCTCGCCGCTTCCGTGCTGCCCGCCGCCAGGGCCGCCGCTTCAAGATAGCGCGGAAGGACGTTTCGCGGCGCGCGCAATCCGGCCTCCCGGAATCGCTCGCGCGCCTCCTTGTACTGGCCCTTCAGGAAAAGACGGCACCCGTAGTTGATGGCCAGCGGCTGGCTCTCCGGGTTCAACCGGTACGCCTCCGCGTAACGCGAGAGCACGAGGTCGTCTTCCTCGATCGCCGCCAACGCTTCCACGTACTTCGGCGACTGCGTCTCCTGCCGGGTCTGATCTATCCGAACCGCGTTCCGCAGGATCGCCCGCGCCGATTCGTTTTCCAAGGTCAGCGCCATGCGGTACAGCCGCTCCGGCTTGTCGTAGCGCCCGTAATTGTCCCAAATCGCCAGGCCAAGACAGAACACGGCTATCGCCGTCACACAGAAACGAAAACTGCGCCGCGCGCGCCGCGCCTCCACTTCATCCCCGCCCCCCGTCAGAAACGGCGAGGGTTCAGACGCTTCCTCGGAAGCGGCCGGCGGCGTGACGTCTTCGCTCACCCTTTGCCCCCCATCAACTTGCGCGCGATCCGCTTGCCTTCCTCCACGCCCGGCTGATTGAACGCATTCACGTTGTAGAGCCGGCCCGCCATCGCCGTTTCCACCTCGAACAGATACAGCAATTGCGCCACAGTGTGCGCGTTCACCCGCGGCAGCGTGATCTGCATCACCGGACGCTTGCTCACTTTCAGCGCGTCCACCGTCCCCTGCAATTCCGCCGCCATCAGCTTGTTCATCGTCTTGTTCCGCAAATACTCCAACTCGGGCACCGCCCCCAGCGTGGCCGGGATCCGCAGGCTCTTGTCAAAGCGGCTCACCTCCAGAATCGTGAATATCTTGTTGTTCGGGCCCTCCCGGTACAACTGCACCTGCGAATGCTGGTCCGTCGCGCCCAGCGCCTTGATCGGCGTCTGGCCCGCGTAGACTTCATTCCCATCCAGGTCCGTCAGCTTGCCCAGGCTTTCCGCCCACAACTGCCGGTACCAGTCCGCCACGTCGCGAAGGCCGTCGGCATACGGCATCATCACCGTCATGTCTTTGCCCTTCTTCGTGTCCATCAAATACTGGACCGCGGCGCGAAGATAGGCCGGATTCTCCAGGAGGCTCGCCCGGGAACAGCGTGCGTCCATCGCCGCACAGCCCGCCGCCAGCGCATCCAGATCCATGCCCAGCATCGCGGCAGGGAAGAGGCCCACCGGCGAAAAGACCGAGAAGCGGCCCCCGACATTCAACGGAATCGCGAAGGTCGTCAGGCCATATTCGTCGGCCACCGGATGCATCAGGCTCTTCGGCGCCCCTTCCACCCGCGGGCTCGTCGTCACCACGAGATGCTCCTTCACCGCCGCCTTGCCCAGCTTCTTCTCCAGTTCCTCCACCACAATCATCAACTGCGACATCGTCTCCGCCGTCTCTCCCGACTTCGAGATGGCGTTGAAGACCGTCTTCTTCGCCGGGCACAGCTTCATCATCGCCCGGAACGTCATCGGATCGATATTGTCCATCACGAAGAGCCGGGGATAGCCCCGTCTTCCGGCCCGGCTGAGCTGATTGTAGTACGGCGGATTCAGGGCCGTGTTCAGCGCGATCGTGCCCAGGGCCGAACCCCCGATGCCCAGCACCACGAGATTCTCACAGCCCCCCGCCAGAAACGACTGCGCAGCAGCCTTGACCGCGTCCAGGACCGCCGTGTCCTTGTAGAGATCGTAGAATCCATACTTCTGCTGCGCCCGCTCCGCCTGGAGAATCTCATGCGCCGCCAGTATCCGCCCTTCAATGCCCGCAAGATCATCCGGCGTAATGCCGTGCTCTTTGCCCACCGCCGTCGCCTTCGCACGGGAAATGTCAATCCGAATCTCGTCGTTCATCCGATCCCTCGTCCTCTTCGTGGTTATGCTTCGTCGCTTTCCTGTCCGGGCTGATGGAAAAAGGCCGTCAGCGCCGCCGCCACTTCCTGCTTGGAACCTCTCACGATGCGTATCTCCGGCAGTGACTGCAAGAAAGCTTTGCCGTAATGCCGGGCCGCGATACGGCGATCCAGAACCAGGATAACGCCCCGGTCCGTGCGGCGGCGGATCAAGCGGCCAAAGCCTTGACGGAACTTGATCACCGCCTGGGGCACGTAGTACTCCATGAACGCGTTGCCGTCGGCCGCTTCGATGGCTTCCGCCCGCGCTTCCAGGATGGGCTCCGTGGGCACCCGGAACGGAAGTTTCGGCAGTATAACACATTGCAGCGCTTCTCCGGCAACGTCCACCCCCTCCCAGAAGCTGTCCGTCGCAAAGAGCACGCTCCGCGTATCGCTCCGAAAGCGGTCCAGCAACTGCGTCCGCGTGGCCTCGCCCTGGCGCAGCGGCGTGCTCCCCGCCTCGCGCAGCATCCCCTCCAATCGCTTGAACGTGAAATCCAGCGCATAGAACGAAGTGAAGAGCACAAAGGCGTGCCCGCCCGTGATACGAAGCGCCTCCCCGATAAACGCGACACTTTGCTCCAGGAAGGACTTGTCATCGGGATTCGGCAGATCATCGGGAAGGCCCAGCAGTGCCTGCTCCGCAAAATTGAAGGGCGAATCCAGGATCCCGCAGCGGATGCGCCCCGGATCCACATGATTCAGCCCGAGCCGATCGGACAAATACCCGAACTGCTGCTGCACCGCGAGCGTCGCGCTCGTCATCACCACCGTGTGCAGATTCTCATAAACCCATTCCGCCAGCGGCTTCCCCACGTGAAGCGGACAGCGCGCTATCCGCACACTATGCTCGAATTTCGCATCGATCTCGATCCAACGGACTGTGTTCTCCTTCAGCGACTCGCTCGTCCCTTCCGAAAGCACATTCGCCACAGTCTCCAGGCGATGCGCGTACGCATTCAACTGCAGCATCTCGGTTTGAAGCGGGTTCTCCGGGCCGTCCTCTTCCGAGGGCACCGCCTTGAGCCCGCGATACAGCCGTTCGCAGTGGCGAACCAGCATCCGGACGGCCTCGACCGCCGGCAGTACGTGGACCTGATGAATGTCCCGTAGCGCCTCATCTTTCAGCACGGCTTCCGTCAGGCGCCACTTGATGTCCCGGCCGATCTTGCCGCAATGCGCCGCCACATGCGCCCGCAGCGCCTGAAACGCCGTCTGCACCGCTTCCCGGCACACGGCCACCGCCGGCAGCAGGTCCTCGTCCATGATCTTCAGCAGGGCCTCGTACTCTTGTATCGCCAGGCGCGTGCAGTCCTTCGTCAGACGAACCTTGAGGAAGGGGATCAGGCCTCGTTCCCGCCCGCGCTCCATCCGATAGAAGCGCCCGAGCGCCGCCAGCGCCCCCGTCCGCGTCGCCGAAATCCCGAAATACTCCGTCGCCGACTCCTCGATGCTGTGCGCCTCGTCAAAGATCACCCGCCGATAATTCGGGAGCACCGCCAGCGCCGAGAAGTCGCCCGTCTCCTTCTTGATCGAGACATCCGAAAAAAGCATGTGGTGATTGGCGACGATGATGTCCGCGCGCGCCACCGCCCGCCGCGCCTTCGTTACAAAGCACGCCTTCTGATTCGGGCACGCGCCCATGGCGCACGTGTCCGCCTCCGAACAGACCCGTTCCCACAGCTCCCGCTCCGGCACAAACGGCAGGTCCGAAAGGCTCCCGTCCTCCGTCTTCTTCACCCACTCCGCCAGCGCCTCCATCTGCCCCTGCGTCTTCTCATCATCGAAAAGCGACGCCTCGGCCAGGGCCCGTTCGAGCTTCCGCAGGCAGGCGTAGTTGCCCCGCCCCTTCACAAGACAGGCCGTGAACGGCTCCTTCAGGCAGCGCTGAAGCAGCGGAATGTCCTTGAATACGATCTGTTCCTGCAGGTTGATCGTTCTCGTCGAGATAACGATCCGCTCCTTGTTGCGCACCGCCCAAAGCGCCGCCGGAAGCAGATACGCCAGCGTCTTGCCCACCCCCGTCGGCGCCTCGATCACCGCAATCCCGTTCCGGTTGAAGGCGTCCGCCACCGCGTCCATCATCTCGAGCTGCTGCGGGCGCACCTCGAACTGCGGCAACGCCCGCGCCATCTTGCTCTTCGGCGCAAGCGCCGCGTGCAGTTCCTCTGGCCCCAGCCATTCCGCCTGCTTCGGCAGAAACGGCTCAATCACGACATAGACCCGCTGCGCCTCGTTATCGATGATGTACATGCCGTGCCCGTGCGCGCTGAACATCGACGCCAGATCAAGATCCGCGTTGCTCGGCGACAAGCCCCCCGAAGGATGATTGTGGATCACCACCTCGCGCGTATCCAGCACCTCAAAGAGTGCCGGCACCGCCGCATCATTCCCCCGCGCGCACACCCGAACCTCGGCCACCCGCCCCGCCGCGTCCAGCGTCCCCGCAAAGAACACCTCATGACCGCCCGCCTCCGCGATCGCCTCCTGCATGTGCAGGACGGCGCGCGGCACCGCGCGTTTCAGGATGGGTTCGCCGATTGGATGTGTCATGTGGGCTCGCTGTCGTCACTTCAGAATGGGAGCAGTATCGTACCGCTTCCCGGCCCCCCAAATAAACCCGCGCCGCGCTCTCTGCACGCTCGTGTATAATCCGCCCCATCGAGAGGAGGACGCCCCATGAAATGCTTGTTGTTGATTTCCACGCTGCTCTTGGCCACGGCCGCGCCCGCGCAGGCCGCCCCGCTCTTCGAAATGCCCCCCAACACGCAGTCGCGCTGGGCCAGTTTCGAAAACCCGCTGGGGGAGAAGGGCAAGGGCGGCATGTCGAACAAGGGCGCCAAAGGCGCGGCCTTCGAACCCGTGAAAGCGGGGGAGAGCAAGACCCTGATGCAGGCAGAAGGCCCGGGAACCCTCCGCCGGATGTGGTTCACCCTCCGCGAAAACCAGAACCCGATCGCCTTGCGCTCCTATGTCCTGCGCATGTACTGGGACGGCGCCGCCAGGCCTGCGGTTGAAGTCCCCTTCGGCGATTTCTTCGGCGCGCTCCACGGACGCCCCGTCCCCTTCGAATGCGAACTCTTCGCCAACCCCGAAGGCCGCTCCTTCAACTGCTACGTCCCCATGCCCTTCCGCAACGGCGCCAAGGTGACGTTCACGAATGAATCCGCCAAGGACCTCGATCAGCTCTTCTATGACATCGACTACACGCTGGGGGAGGCCCAGCCCGAAAACGCGCTCTACTTCCACGCCGCCTGGCGGCGCGAACGCTGGACGGAACTCGGCAGGGACTTCGAGATCCTGCCGAAGATCTCCGGCAAAGGACGTTTCCTCGGCGCGCACATCGGCGTCCTGGGGCACCCGGACAACCGCGGCTGGTTCGGCGAGGGCGAAGTCAAGATGTACCTCGACGGCGACACGGAGTTTCCGACGATCTGCGGCACGGGCACCGAAGACTACATCGGCACCGCGTATGGCCAGGGCGAATTCCACGGGCGCTATCAGGGATCGCTCATCGTCAACAACGAGAAGCGCGTCTACGCCTTCTATCGCCATCACGTACCCGACCCCATCTACTTCCAGCAGGACATTCGCGTCGCCCTCCAGCAAATGGGCGGCAGCGGCAAAAAGGAAGTCCAGAAACTCCTGGACAAAGGCGTGCCCGTGAAACCCGTCACCGTCCACACGAACGATGGAACCATGATCCGGCTCCTCGAAAAAGAGGCCCCCGCGGATCTCGCTGCGCTGCCCGAAGGATGGACGAACATGTATCGCCGGGACGACGTCTCTGCCGTCGCCCTCTTCTACCTGGACAAGCCCGAAAACGGCCTGCCGCCCATCGCTCCGGCGGATAAGCGCACCGAAGGCTTGACGGACTAGTCCGGGAAGGCAGGCGCCTTATGGAAATCTTCCCAGCCTGAGCAGAAAGGACACATCGAACAGGGTGGAGAGGCTCAGCATCATGATGAGCACCCCTTCGAGCACGATAACCACGGCCCTGGTCACGTGCATCACGTGGAGCCTGTGTTGACGCGCCAGGAATCCGAACGTCTCATCGAGCCGCCCCGAGGCTTCTCCCACTTCGATCTGCGCGGCGTCCGCCTTCATCAGCCACTTGCAGCCGCGCAGCGCCTCCGTCAGCGTGATTCTATTCTGTAACCGCGCGATGGCCGCCTCGAAGTCCCGGCGCATCGGCCGCAATTCCAACGCCCCGGCCGCGAGCGCCAAGGCGCGATGCGGCGCGTAACCCACCTCCATGAGCAGTTCCATGGCCCCGTGAAAGCGCGCCAATTCCCAACGCCGCACAAGCGAGCCCACGGGCCACAGCCGCAGCAGGAACGTCCTGACATAGCGCTTCAACGGCGCCACGTGCCCAAGGAACGACACGGCACACGCGGCCAGGACAAACGGGCGGAGGCCGTAATAGAGAATCCAGAGGATGTGCCACGTCAAATCGGGACTGCCGATTGTGGCTGCAGACACAATGGCAACCACGATGGGAATGCCAATGACAATGCCGATCAAGACCGCGAAAGGATAGGCGCACTGGCGCAAGAACTTGCGCTGCAAGTCGAGCAGGTCTTCAAAGTGGGCGGCCAGCCGGCCGATCACGGCTTCCAGCGTGCCTGTCTGTTCCCCGATACGCAGCATCGCCCCAAAGTACGGGGGAAAAGTCCGCGGGTGCTCCGCAATCGCCTGGCTCAGCGAGTCCCCGTCGTTCACGGCGTCCGAAAGCTGGCGCACTGCCCGCCGGATCCTCAGCGGCGTCCCGGGCATCGCCAGATGCCCCAGAGCCTGGCGCACCGGGATGCCGCCTTCGCAGAGCATTGCCCACTGGCGGCACAGGCTCGCCATGTACCGCACGGACAGTCCCGGTGAAAAGAACGCCAAGAATGACTACCCCTGTTGTGCCCCGCGCAGGCGCACGTGCGGATGCCCCTCGTACACGATATCCACAATCGCGCCGTCGTTCAGGATCGACATGCGCGCCGCTTCCATGACCAGTTCGTTCGTGCTCGAATTGGCGGGCGTCGCGATGATGCCCTTGGCGTCCGCCGCCGCAATGATCTCGCGCCGCCGCGTCAGCGACTGCGTCGGCGTCATCTCCGACACCTCGTTCTCCATCTGATGTATCGTCGAAATCGTCGCCGCGATGGACTGGAATCCGTAGCCCACCGGCTTGTAGCCCGGACCTTCCCAGGGCACGAGCCGATAGAAGTCCGGACTCACAAAATTGAAATGCGAACCGGCGCAACCGAGGCCGTCAAGATAGCAGTGGCTCACCCCCCGGAACTGATCGTCGTGCTTGACCATGCCCGTCTTGCCCTGCCCCTCGCAGAACATCGTGAGGCACTGCTCATTGCTGCCCGCCCCTTCGTCCGGATAACCCAGCCCGTCCGTCACGGAAAGGATCGCCCCGTTCTCGAACGTCACCCGCCCGTTCGCCCACAGATACCCCTCGTTCCCGTTCGGGAACTTCCCCTTAACCCCCAGCACGGATACGGACGCCGGGCGCAGCCCCGTGATGAAGTACACGAGATCCACGTAATGGCAGCCGACGTACGTGAACGGGTCCGCCTGCTCGCACGTGAACCAGTTCTGGAAATTCGAGCTGCGGTAGAAATACGGCTCGATCATCTTCGCTTCGCCCATCACAAACGCGCCGAAATGGCCCAGGGCATAATCCCGCTTCGCCATCAGCGCCCGCGTGTCAAAGCGCTTGTGATATTCCACGCCCACGAAGAGGCCCTTCTCCCGTGCAAGCTCCTCGATCTCCACGGCCTCGTCGTAACGCTGGACGAGCGGCTTGACGCACAATACGTGCTGCTCCCGCTTCAGCGCCTCCATCACGACCGGATAATGCAGATGATCGGGAAGCGCCACGATCACCGCTTGCCGCGGCGGCATCTCCGCAAGCACCGCCTTGTACAAATCCGGCCACACGCCTTCGGGCGATTCCTCGATCGCAGGATACGGCGTGAAATCCTGGCCGGGAAACGCCTCTTTGAGTTCCTGATTCTCCTTCAGCGCCCTCAACGGCCCCACATTCAACGCGCAGACCGCGATGTCCCGCACGATGCTCCGCTGCAAGTGATACGCCGACGGCAGGATCAGATCATTCGTGATCATGCCCCCGCCAATGATCGTCACGTCTATCCGCTTCGATTCCGCCATCGTTTCCTTCCCTCTCACTTGCCTTCCGCAGCAGGCTCAATCTCAATCTTGATCAACGTGCGCGCCTGCTGAACCTGCTGATCGATAAGATGCTGCTTCCGCGCCGTGATGATGGCGTTCAGCACCCGGTCCTTCATCCGCTCAAAGGGGATCTGCCCGGGTTCGTTCCGCGAAAGCACGATCATGATGTGCCAGCCCAGCCGCGACTGAAACGGCTCCGAGACCTCGCCCACGGGCAGCGTTCCCATGCGCTCCTGCACCTCCGGGAGCACTTGCCCGTGCGACGCTTCCTCATACACGCCCCCGAGCGGCGCCGACAACGGATCCTCCGAAACTTGCTTGGCCACGTCCTGAAAACGCTCGCCGGCCACGATGCGGGCTCTGGCGGCTTCAACCTTCTTCTTCGCCGCTTCCTGGCTCGCGGCATCCTTCTCCTTCGCCCGCACCAGAATATGCGCAAGATCAACTGTCTGGCCTGTCCGCGTCGCCATCCCGTCCTTGACCCACTCCTGATACTCCGCCTTAACCTCCTCCTCGCTCACTGTGATGTCCTTCGTCTGCTCGGCGACCCATTTCTCAACCACGAGGCGTTGCCGCAATTCCGTCTTCACCTCCTCCTCGCTCAGGCCTTCCCGCTTGAGATAGGCCTGATACGCCTCCTCCGACCCGAGCGCGGCCTTCCCTTCCTCGAATTCCCGATTCACGTCCTCGTCGGACGCGGTGGTCCCCGCGTTCCGCGCCAGAATCCGCAGGACGCGCCCGTCAATCACCTCGTCCAGCGTCTCGCGCCGGAACTTGCTGTCCACCCGCGCCACCTGGCCCGTCGCCACTTCCGAACGCCGCGCCCGATACGCGAGATCGCGCTTGAACTCCGCCCCGGATATCACCTCATCGCCCACCCGGGCAACGACCTCCGGCACGGCGGCTTCTTCCGCCCAGGCCGCGGCACAACACGCCGCGAGGCCAGCGCAGAGGCCCGAAAACAAACGCTTCTTCGCCGAATGTGCAATGGATCGCGGCATGTCGATGCTCCCGGAGAGGTTCAAACGTTGACGGGTTTCCCGCTCGCGGCGGATTTGTAGATGCACTCGATCAGCGCCACCGCGTGGCGCCCCTCGCGGCCATCCACCCGCGGCGGCGTCGACCGCTGGATCGCGCGAACGAAATCCTCGATCTGGCGGCGATGGCCTTCCGTCTTCAGGCCCGACAACGGATCGCCCGCCCCCGAACCCAGCGCCGATTCGCCCCCGATGGCCGCCTCGATCTTCGCGTCAATCGGCTTGCGCTTGCTGAATTGCCAGCTCACAATCTCCCCGTCCTGCAACGCTGCGCTGCCTTCCGTCCCGTGGATCTCGACCCGCGCCGGATGCCCCGGCCAGATCGCCGTGCTGCCTTCGATCACGCCCATCGCACCGTTCTTGAACTCGATCATCGCCGTCGCAAGATCCTCGACCTCCAGGCCCTTATGCCCCACACACGCCGTCTGCGCCGTCACCCGCTTCGCCGGACCCATGAAATACAGCAGCAAATCGATGTAATGAATCCCCTGATTCATCAGCGCCCCGCCCCCGTCGAACTTCTTCGTGCCCCGCCAGATCCCGCTCGAGTAATACTGCGGGCTGCGATACCACTTGATATAGGCGTCCCCCAGCACCAGCCGCCCGAAACGGCCCTGCTGAATCGCCTTCAGGATCTGCTGCGTCCCCTCCGCAAAACGGCTCTGGAACACGCAGCCGAGCAAGACCCCCGCCTTGTCCGTCGCATGGATGATGCGGTCGATGCGTTGCGTGCTGATCTCCAGCGGCTTCTCGGAAAGAAGATGCTTCCCCGAGGCCGCCACCGCCTCCGCGATTTCCACCCGCAACCCGCTCGGAACACACAACGAGATCGCCTCAATATCCTTCCGCGCCAGCAACGTGCGATAGTCCGTGTACGCCTGCGCGCCGTACTGCGACGCAAGCCCCTGCGCGCGCTGCGGGTCGATATCCGAAACCGCCAACAACTTCGCGCTCCGCACCTGGCTGATCGCCGCCGCGTGCACCGGCCCGATGTTCCCGCATCCGATAATGCCAAATCCAACCTTCGCCATGGGTGTTTTCCTCCTTGCAGATGCGAAAGTATAACATAGACCCCCGCCCGCGATGCATCACGCCCGCGCAATTCAACGCCAGGAAATCAGGGCCTTACGGGGTCGGGAACTCAGGAATTTGGGAAGGAGACAGGCAGGAATGCCCCGGCATCGCGCGGGCGGGCGGCGCCGTCGCTCGCCCTAGGCCGTTCCCAGCAACGCCCTCAAGCCAAACTTCAAGTACCCCGAATCGGGGGCATTCAGCCACTGTCCCGCGGCGTCGCAGCTTTCGTACGCCACACAGAACTCGAGATCCGTCGCGGCATACACGACGCTCATCACGTTCCAGTCGTTTTCCCCGAGGCATTCCGTATTGTGCGCAACCGTCGCGGCAATGTTCAGCGCCTCGTCCAACCCGATTTTCCGCGGCGCGCCCGCCGCGATCACCTGCGTGTTCCGCACCGGGAACACATATTCCTTGCCCGTCTCATACGCCGCGATCATGTCGTGCATCGGCAGATGGCACGTCGTGTACGTGCTGCCCTGGAAGTCCCGGCCCCACGGATTGCCCGTGTTCTCCGGCTCGCCCGGACCATCGTCCGCCGCCTGAAACGCCCGCGTCCGCTTCCCGAACGCCAGATCGGCGCGCAGCACCGCCTCTTCCATCGGCACCCCGTAGGCATGCTCCGTTCCCGCCGCATCCACCCAACGCGCCGCATGCTCCTTCGGATCATCCGCGAGGAACGTATCGACACAATCGAAATTCGTCTCGAAGGCCGCGGCGCACGGGAAGTACTCCGGCGTCCCGAAGTGCTCCGGGTCTCCGTCCGCGACAAGATAGTTGTAGCCGATCGTATGCTTTGCCTGCTCGACGATTTCGATGGCGTCCTCGAGTGAAGCGGCATCCTCCAGGACCTGGCGCCCCATCAGTATCCAGGGCGTGCCGTCCAGTTCCTCGCGCACGCTGAACGTGCCCACCTCCGACAGCGAAATTCCGCATTCATTCATGCCCGCCAGGCACCCGATCACGCCCGCGTAGCCCATGCTCACAAACGCGTTCCGCCCTTCCGGCCGGTAGACTGTCAGCAGCCGCGCCTCGTGCATGCCGCTCTGCGAGATCCAATCCAGATTGCGCAGCGCGAAACACTTCCCATCCTCCGTTCGCGAACCCCACACCGCGAACATCGTGCACGACAGCGTCGTGTCCGGAAGCAGCGAAGCCAGGAACGCCCGCGTTTCTTCGTCCATGTCCGCGATCGCCGCCGGGTCCAGGAATTCGACCAGGCGTTCCTCGCGCTTGTAGAGGTCGAGATTCGTCACCGCCGTGATGCGTTCCAGGTCCCGCAGCGAAACCTCGAATCCCGCCGCGCATGCGCCCTCCGCAATGGCCGCCATCTCCTCGAGATAGCGCTGCGGCGTGTGCGACGCAAGATGTTTCCAGGCCCCGTCGATCAAGGCAAGGACCAGGCCCTCGGGAAGGCCCGCGCCCGTGAATATCCCGACCAGCCGATCCGCTATGGCCCGGATGCGATCCCCGAGCAACGCACCATACTGCCGCCCCATCTCCCGGGGACTCCCCGCCACCTCCGCCACGAGCAGTGTCCCCAGCGGCGATTCATACTCCTGCAGAAAACCCGGCCGCGATTCCCGGATCACGGCGCCAGGGCGCGCTTCCACACACTTGGGCGGCATCGTTCCTCCTCTCCTTGTCCTGACTGCGGACCGCAGCGAGTATAGCGAGCGAGAAAAAGGCCTGCAATCCTCATCCACCCATCTCCCTTAGCTCCGCCTTCGCGCCCTTCGCGGCTTCGCGCCTTCGCGTGACCCATTCCCCCTCGCGCCGCCGCGTAGTAGCCGCCTCGTCCCGAGGCGGCCAGGACAGCCTCGCCCGAGTCGCGGATGCCCCTTCACCCGAACTTCAGCCGTCCATGTGCACCGGCCCCTGCGCGACCCGGCTTTCCAGCGCCCGCTTCCTGTCCGTCATAATCCGCTCGGCGATGCGTTGCACCTGCAACGAGAGCCAGAGGCACGTCTGGTTCCCGTTCGTGAAATCCGCCGGGCCATAGCTGTCGATGCGCCCCTGCTCCAGGAGCGCCACCGCCTGCGCGAAGCGTTCCCGCGACGCCGCATCGAAGACGGCATAGCTCAGCCCGCCGTGTTTCTTAACCACGGAGAAGCTCGGAATGTCGCTCGGGCCGTCCGCGACGTAGATCATGTGCCTGAACGGAACCCGCCGCTCCTCCTCCGGAATCATGTCATTAACCGTCTTGTCCGGGAGCTTGTTCACCCCCTTGTTGATCTCGAAGATCGCGCGCGTCTTCGTCGTGTTGTCCAGGAAACCGGCGATCTGGCTGATCTCGCCCGGCGCCGGCGCCTCGGACAAATCCGCATCCGGCAGCGCGGGCCGTTCGATGAATTCCGAAGCCCAGATGCCCGCCAGCTTGTCTGCAATGGCGGACCCACGGATCATTTCGGCCAGCCCAGTGCTGACGACATAATGTTCGAGCCGGAGATCGCCTTCGCGGAACGGCGGCGCATCGAGCACCGCCTTCAGGCAGTCGAAGACCTCCGGGATGCCCGGATAGAAACGGATCTCCCGGCCCAGTTCGCGCAGCCGCGCATTGCTCAGCCCGCGCATCCGGCCCTCCTTCACATACGTGAGCAGATGCCCGAGATAGCACGTGTCCCGCTGGACATGTATTCCGGCCCGCGCATAGTACGCGGGCAACGCGTTCACCTCGTCCCAGAACGTGCGTTCGTCCACGCCGTACGCCTGGAAAAGCGGCGTCTGCATGTACTGCGGCGACAACGTCTTGTCGAAGTCCCAGATGATCGCGATGATGTTCTGAAGGAAGAGTCCCTTGTCCGGCATCGTTCGTTCTCCAAACCCGTTCGCACGATAGCACATTCCCCTCAACCCGCGCAGTTCTCCATGCTTCCCGCGGCCCCCGGATGCTATACTCAGCCGCAACGGAGACGCACGGGATGGCCGCCGAACGAAGTCCGAGACTGAGCGCGCATGCCGTGCTCGCAATGCGCCTTGCCTTCCTCACCGCGTTCGTCTGTTCCGCCTTCTCGGCGGCCGCATCGGCCTTCCTCCTCCTCTTTGTCCGGGTCCCCGAACTGCAGCTCCGCGAACTCACTGCCGGCCTGATTCTGCGCCTCGGCCTCTTCCTCGTCCTGGCCGCCGCAAGCCTCTTCGGCGTGCTCAAACTGCCCCTGCCGGCGCTGCCAGCCGAGCCCCTGCCCGAAGTTCCCGTGTCCAAACGCTGGCGGGGGACGGGGCTGCTCATCGTCCTGGCGTTCGCCGCCGTGCTGCTTGTTCCCGGACTCGACGACTATCCGTGGGCCGCTCCGGACGAAATGCACCACCTCATCGTCGCCAAGAACCTCGCCTTCGTGGGAGAGTATGCGTCCGGCAGCCCGAGCGCCGGGCTGCGCCGCTTCGACCCCTTTGACTCCGTCGGCCCACCCGCCATCGTTCCTGCCGCCCTCGCCTTCCGCTGTTTCGGCCTGGGCCTGAGTCAGGCGCGCTGCGTCACCGCCGCCTACTTCCTCGGCCTGTGCGCATTGCTCTACCTCCTGGCCAAACCGGTCTTCGGGCCGCGCGCCGCCGTTCTGGGCGCTGCCTTCGTCCCCATGGCCTTTTCGTCCATCTACTTGGGCCGCACGTTGTATGGCGAGGTTCCCGCCCTGTTCTATCTCGTCCTCGCCTTGTTGCTCTGGCGCCGTGCGATGGGGGAGAGGCCCATCCTCTTCGGCCTCTTCGCCGGATGCGCCTTCGCAATTGCCGTTCTCACGAAGTCGATTCTTCTCCTCGCGCTCTTTCCACTCCTCGGCGCGTGCCTACACGACCGTCTGACAGAGCGCCGCATCGGCGCGCGCCACCTCCTGATGCCCTTCCTTGGCGCCGCAGGCATCCTCCTCGCCTGGAGTGCGTTGAAGCACCTGTTTGGCGGCGGCGTTCAGGAGGGCATCGGCGCAACGCTCGGCCTGTATCAGCATTACCTCCTCTTCGGTTTCGAGCCCGTCGCGGCAAATCTCCGCGCCAGCATCGGCGCCTATCCCTTTGCCCACGCGATGCTGCTCATCGCGCTCCTGACCGCCATTCTTGCCCGCCGCCACGACCCGGCCATGCTCACCCTCACGCTGCTCGCACTCTTCTTCGCCTTCTGGTGGATCTTCTTCACCCCCGGACAGTTGCCCCGCTATCTCTGGTTCTCCTACGCCATCCTTGCCCTCTATTCGGGCGCGTTGCTTGGCCTCATGGAATCCTGGCTCGCATACGGGCGGCGCTTTCGCCGCGTCCTTGCTGCCATACTGATCCTCGCAACCGTGTCTCCCTATGCCGCCTGGACCTTGGGCCAGGCCCGTGAACTTCGCGTGAACAAAGAGATGCGGGATGACCGCGCGCTTGCAGGCTTCGTGCAGCACCTGCCGGCGAATGCAAAGATCGCGACCTCCTTCTACCCGCTTCAGAAGACCATCGCATTCTTCACCGGCCGCGAGATTGAGCGCGGCGAAGATCCCTTCGACTTGTTGCAGGCGTTTGATGTCGTCCTTGCGCGCACTGCAGAGGCGCTCCCAACAGTGACCCCCGCCCCGTTCGCCAGACTGTTCATCGGACGCTATACTGTTTACGTCAAATCTGATATGTTATCGCCCCAATCGGCAACAACAACTCAAGAACCTGGGCGGCCATGAACGAGAAGACATCCGTTTCGATCTTCTACCCCTGCTACAACGACTGGGGAACCATGGGCAGCATGATCATGTTCTCCGTCCAGACCGCCGAGCGCCTCGGCCTCGACTACGATATCACGATCATCGATGACGGCAGCGAGCCGCACACGCTCCAACTCCTCGAGGAAATCGAGCGGGCCTATCCGCAAGTCCGCGTCTTGCGCCATGAACACAACCGCGGCTACGGCGGCGCGCTGCGCAGCGGTTTTGGCGCGGCCACGAAGGAATGGATCTTCTACACGGACGGCGATGCCCAATACGATGTCCGCGAACTGGAACAGCTCCTGGAAAAGGCCGGACCCGGCGTCGACATCGTCCAGGGCTACAAGATCTCCCGGCACGACCCGCTCCACCGCATCATCATCGGCCGCATCTATCACTGGGGCGTCAAGATGGCCTTCGGACTCAAGGTTCGGGACGTGGACTGCGACTTCCGCCTCATGCGCCGCGCCGTCTTTGACCAGATCACGCTCGTCAGCGACAGCGGCGTGATCTGTTGCGAGATGATGGCCAAGATGCACCGCGCGGGCTGCCGATTCGTTGAGACGCCCGTCCATCATTATCAGCGGGCCCACGGCAAGTCCCAGTTCTTCAACTTCCGCCGCATCGCACGCACCCTCTGGCAACTGAGCGGACTCTGGGTGCGCCTGACACTCCTGCGGCGGGACGTCTGACGATGAATCCCGTCGAATACGAGACGATGTTCCGGGTCGAGGATACCCACTGGTGGTACCAGAACCTGCACGCCCTCCTCGAGACGGCCCTCCAGCGATTCCTTGCGCCGGCGGCGAACCCCGCCTGCCTCCTGGACATCGGTTGCGGAACGGGCGCGGCCTTGCAGCGGCTCCAGCCTCTCGGGACGGCCCACGGACTCGACATCTCAACCGAGGCCATCGCCTGCTGCCGGCGCCGCGGACTCGACAGGCTCTGCCGGGCCTCCGCGCTGGACTTGCCCTACGCCACCGGCTCCTTCGACGCCGCCGTGCTCTTCGACGTGTTCTGCCACCGGCAAGTCCCCGACGCGATGCTGCCCTTGCGCGAGGCGCACCGCGTTCTGCGGCCCGGGGGAGTGGCCATTGCAAACGTCCCCGCCTATCAGTGGCTCTACTCTTCGCACGACGAAGCGGTACATACCGCACGGCGTTTTACGCGGAAGGAAGTGCTTGCCCTGCTGCGCGAGGCCGGTTTCGAGATCGCCTACGCGTCCCACTGGAACACGCTGCTCTTCCCGCCCATCGTCGCCGTGCGGCTGGCCCGCCGCTGGCTCGCGCCCGCGGAATCGGACCTGGAAGGCGCCCGAGACGGCCTCGTTAACAAGCTGCTCAACGCGCTCCTGGGCTGCGAACGCCGCCTCATGCAACGCACGCCCCTGCCGTTCGGATTGTCCATCTTCGTCGTGGCCCGCAAGCCCGCCGCCGCGCCCTATTCCTCCTGAAGCCGATGCACCGCTTCTCCCTGGAGCAGCGCATGCGTCTCCGCCAAGTAGGCCGGGATCCTTTTCGCGTAGGGCGAATGCCGCAGGCACGCCGTCAGATCTAGCGAAGCCACCTGCTCCGCCGTGTTCCCCGGGAACCACGCGCCGCCATTGCCCAGCAGGTTGTAGCGCATCTTCCCGTACTCAACCATGTCAAAGGCCAGGGCCAGATTGCGCAGCCGCAGGATCACGGGAATGTTGATGCCGCCCGGCGTCTCATGCCACTCGGGCAGGCCGCGCTGCCACGTCTCCACCCACTCCCTGCCCACCGCTTCTTCCATCGCCGCCTCGAGCCGCGCGAGGATCGGCGCAATCACTTCGCCCGCCTGGTCCAGCAACTCCACAGTCGCCAAGTGCGCGTCGAAATCCGCCGCGGTCGACACGCCGCAACTGAGCGTGTGCACCTCCGGATGCGACAGGCAGAAGAGGCCGTTGAAAACCATCGGATGCAGTGGCGCGCACAGCTCCGAGAGTTTCGGGCTGGGCTTGTACAGCAGCCCGCCCTTGTCGTTCGGACTGATGATAAAGACGCCCATGTCGCGCCGCGTGGCTTCCACTATCGCCGGCCAATTGTCCTGGTTGATGTAGAACCAATGCAGGTTCACATACTCGAACGCGCCCGTCCGGATCGCCTCGACAATGATGTCTGTCGGCCCGTGGGTCGAGAAGCCGAGGTGCCGAATCCGGCCCGCGCGCTTCCATTTGAACGCCTGATCCAGACAGGCCAGCGCCGCTTCCATGCTCTCGGCGTCGTTCACGCCGTGCATTGCCAGCAGGTCCACATATTCGAGTCCCAGCAGGCCCATGGACTTCTCGAAGTTCGCCACGAACTTCTTCACGTTCTTTTCCGGACCGACCTTCGTCTGCACCACCAGTTGTTCCCGCGGGATCTGCGGGAGGATCTTGCCAAGCTGATATTCGCTCGTCCCGTAGCCCCGCGCCGTCTCGATGTGATAAATCCCGAGTTCCAGCGCGCGGCGCACGCACGACTCGACGGTGCGCTGGCTCGCCTCCGAAACCGGGTCCTGATCGTTCCAGCCCTGCTGGAAGCGCATTCCTCCGCAACTGATCACCGGCATCTGAATTTCTGTCTGGCCGAAACGGCGGTACCGCATGAACGAATCTCCCGTTGATGCCGGGATCATCGCATATCCGAAGCGCCTCATCAACACAGCTTTTAAACCGCGCCACCTATCCGCTACACTTTGCCCGTTTTCAACCGATGAGGATGGGATTGAACATGCCGCTCTTGCTCTCGATTGCCCTGCTTACGGCCGCTGCGCCGGCCGATTCCTGGAATGCCCACTGGATCTGGAAACACCGGGACAGTTACACCGGATACAACGATACGATCGAGGCCCGCAAGCGCTTCACGCTCCCGGCCGTGTCCAGCGCCTCGCTGCGCATCAGCGCCGACAGCGCCTATCGCCTCTACGTCAACGGCGAGTGGATCAACGACGGACCCAGCCGCAGTTGGCCGAACCACTATCAATACGACGTCATTGATGTGGCGAAGCAGCTCCGCGAAGGCGAGAACGAAATCCGCGTCATTGCCAAGTTCTACGGCATCGGCACCTTCCATCAGATTCCGCAGGAAGCCGGCCTGCTCGCGCAGTTGGATGCGCGCGCGGCGGACGGCGCCCCCATCTCCATCGGCACGGACGCCTCCTGGGATGTCCGTGACGTTAGCGCCTGGGCACGCTGGGCGCCCAAGCAGTCCGTGCAACTCGGACCCTTCGAAATCTATGATGCGCGCCTGGCCGATACGGGGGTGTTCGAAGCCGCCATCGAGCGGCACGCGGCGGGGGAGGGGCCCTGGAAGAACCTCGAGGCGCGCGACTGCCCCTTGCTCACCCGCAAGCCGTTTGCCCCGCGAACGCTGCTGAAGGCCAATGTCGTAAAGCGGCCGGCATGGACCACCTTCGTCTTTCCGACAGTCTCGTGGCTCTATGATCACGTGGTCTACATGAACGGCCATGTCTGCGTCACAGGCGCCTTCGCCACCACCCTCAACCTCGCGGAAGCAGGCGAGCTCGAGGTCGACGCGGACGATCAAAGTGTCCTGATCGACGGGAAGACCGCCCCCGAGAACCGCTTCAAGCTCGAGCCGGGCAAGCACTTCCTGTTCTGCGCCCTCTCCGAACAGTTTGGCCACTGGCGCTTCGACACGGAACTCCGGCTCAAGGCATCGGTCCCGATGACGCTGGAGAATACGCTGGACGGCGGCCAGGAAGCCCCGTGGTGTTTCGCGCCCTTCGAAGACAGCCAGTATGAAGTGAGCGACATGGCCTGGTCGCTGATGCCGCTCAAAGATCGCAACGCGGATAAGCAGCGCCTTGCCGGAATCGTGAAGGACCACATCGAACACAGCGCGACGCTCAAAGGCTTCAAAGACCGCCTGGGCGCCAAGGCCCGCATCGTCGCCAAAGACGAATCCACGGAAGCGGTCCATCACGCGTTCCAGCACCGCGAAGTCATCGAAGGGCTTTCGCCGAAGCTGGAGCATCCGGAGGGGCCGATTTCCGGCAGCGGCCCCGCGGTGATTCAACCCGCGCCCGAAGGGGACATCGAACTCATCTACGACCTGGGCGAGCAGAACATCGGCTACTACGAATTCGAACTCGACGCCGAGGCGGGCCTCATCGTGGACATCTCCGGCGTCGAGTACATCGCGCCGGACGGGCGGGTCCAGCATACGGAGAAGTACCGGAACAGCTTCCGCTACGTCTGCCGCGAAGGCGACAACCGCTTCACGAGCCTGATGCGCCGTTCCGGCCGCTACCTCTTCGTGACCCTCCGGCATCAGACGAAACCCGCAACCCTGCGCGCCTTCCGCCTCATCGAATCTACGTATCCCGCCGTGGCTGCGAAACCCTTCGAGTGCAGCGACCCGAACTTGAACGTCGTCTGGGACATTTCGGCGCGCGCGATGAAGCTGTGCATGGAAGACACGTTCACCGATTGCCCGCTCTACGAGCAGACCTTGTGGATGGGCGACGCCCGCAATGAGGCGCTCTTCGGCTACACGGCCTTCGGCAGCGGCGACATGGGCACGCGCTGCGTTCGCCTCGCGGGCTATTCGCTCGAGAAGTATCCGCTCATCCAGTCACAAGTGCCCTCCACCTGGGAAGTCATCATCCCCAGCTTCAACTTCCTCTGGGACCTCATGATTTGGGAGAACTACCAGTACACCGGCGACAAGGCCTTCCTCGAGTGGTGCTATCCCCGCGTCCTGCAGAACCTGCGCTGGGCCGAGCAGCATCAGGATGCCCGCGGACTCTTCTCCGTGCCCTTCTGGAATTTCCTCGACTGGTCCGGCATCGACGACAGCCATCCCACCGTCACCCACAACCACATGCTCCTCGTCGGCGCCCTCCAGGCCGCCCAAGAGATGGCCGGCGTTTTGGGGAAAGCGGACGATGTCCCCTGGATGCAGGCTTATGAAAAGCGCATGATCGAAACCATCAACGCCCTGTGGGACGAAGCGCGCGGCGCGTATCCCGACAGCATTCACGAGAACGGGAAACCGAGCTCCAAGTTCTCGATCCACAACGCGGTCTTCGCCCTGCACTTCGGCATTGCTCCCGAAAGCCGCCGCGACGCCCTCCTCCAGAAAGTCCTCGACCCCCCCGAATGGATGACCCGCATCGGCTCGCCCTTCGCCAGCACCTTCCTCTTCGAAATGCTCGAACGCACCGGCCATCAGGAGCATATGGTTGACACTATCCGCATCTGCTATCAGCCCATGGTTGACGCCGGCGCCACGACCGTCTGGGAAAGCTATCCCACCGGCACCACCGGTTCCGGCGGATTCCCCACCCGCAGCCACTGCCACGCCTGGGCCGCCTCGCCCGTGCACTTCCTCAACCGCGTCGTGCTCGGCCTTGTCCCGGACGCGCCCGGCTGCACTTCGTTCAGCGTCAGCCCGCATCTGAGCGGCCTGGAATATGCCCGAGGCGCCAGCGGCTCCCCGCAGGGCGCTGTCGAAGCCTCCTGGAAACGCGAAGGAAACATAGTCCACATCGAAGCGAAGGCGCCCCAGGGAATCAGCCTGCACTATGCCCCGAACAAGTCGCTGGACGGCCTGACGGTCTTCTTCAACGGCAAGCAGCAGTAAACTTAGCGCCGAGGCCGGTACCAGAAGTCGTACGCGGTCTTCGGGTCGTTGCGGAGCAGCTTGTAGTACATAAGCGGATGGCGGACGAGGAACCAGTCGCCGTACTCGTCCGCCTTCCGTGCCGAACTGACGACCCGGCCGCGAAACAGATTCTTGTAGCGTTGCCCCCGCGTCTTGCCGTACCGCTTCAACCGCCGCCCAAAATCGAGGTCTTCCACCGCCAATAATTGCTCGTTGTACCCGCCGATCGCATGAAACGCCTCCGGCGTCGTGTAGAACATCACCGCCGAGACCCGGTACCACAGCACCAGCGGTATCAGCGCCAACGCGCTCACGAACATCCCGAGCGAGTAGCGGTCCGTGCTCACGTTGGCCACTCCGCCGCCCACGTAGCGCCCGGAGTCCAGAACCCGCTTGATGGCCGCGAGCATGTTCGAAGACATGATGCTGTCCGCGTCAATGAAGGCGAGGTACTTCCCCGTCGCCTCGGCCGCGCCCCGGTTACGGATGACCGAGAGGCATTTCTCGCCCACGCGCACGACCCGCGCCCCGCGTTCACGGGCAATCTCCGCCGTCCGATCCCGGCTCTCATTGTCCACCACGATCACTTCGACCGCTTCGCCGAGCTGCGCCGCGGCGCGATCAATCGCATCCAGACAGTGGGGGAGATACTGCTCCTCATCGTACGCCGGAATGACTATCGAGAATGTGGGTTGACTCATGGGGTGGAAGATCCGAGTGTTGTGCTGTCGGCCGCGGCGAGAGCATAGCAGCTTCGACTTCGCTTTGGAAACTGCTGCGGCCGGAGGTTCCCCTGGAGGCACGCAGGTGGGGCGAATAGCGCTACGCGCTCACAGCGCGATGGGCCGCGGCACCCCGGAACCGAGGGAGTGCTTGGGGGCGGCGGCTTCCCAGACGCCGGGGATGGGGGTGTTGCACTGGGGGCAGTGTCCGGCCTTTATGTGGTTGGCGAGGACGTAGAAGCCGTGGCGCTGGATGAGGAGGCTGTGGCAGGAGGGGCAGTAGGTGTTCTCGCGGTCGGCGACAAGGCCTGGGAGGTTGCCCTGATAGACAAAGCGCAGGCCGGCCTCCTTTCCGGCGTCGTAGGCGCGGTCGAGTTGATCGGCGTCGGTGCGGTCCCGGTCGGTCATCTTGTAGTCGGGATGGAAGGCGGTGACGTGCCAGGGGATGTCCGGGGAGATGCCGGCGATGAACCGGGCGATGTCCTTCACTTCGCCGGGGGCGTCGTTGAAGTCCGGGACGATCAGGGTGACGATCTCGACCCAGAACCCCATCGCCTTGAGCCGCTCGATGCTTTGGAGGACGGTATCGAGCTTGCAGCCGAGCTTGCGGTAGTTCGCATCCTGAAAACTCTTGAGATCGACCTTGTAGAGGTCGACGCAGGGGCGGAGGTACTCGAGGACTTCCGGCGTGGCATTGCCGTTGCTGACGAAGCCGCAGACCAGGCCGCGTTCGCGGGCGGGACGGAAAATGCGCATGGCCCAGTCGGCCGTGATGAGTGGCTCGTTGTAGGTGCTCACGATCACCGGGGCGCCCTGTTGTATGGCCATGTCCACGAGTTGTTCCGGCGCGCAGTAATGGGGATAGGCGATGGCGCGTTCGTCGCGGAGCACCTGGCTGCTGACCCAGTTCTGGCAATAGGAGCAATGGAGGTCGCATCCGAGCATGCCGAAGGAGAGGGCGTCACGGCCCGGGAAGGCATGGAAGAAGGGTTTCTTCTCGATGGGGTCGACCTGGAGCCCGGCGACATAGCCGCCCGGAACCCGGAGTTCGCCGCCCTGATTGAAGCGGACTTTGCAGACGCCGGCTTTCCCCTCGCGAATGAGGCAACGATGCCCGCAGGCGAGGCAGCGCAGAGCCCCGTCGCCTTCCACCGCCGTCAATTCGGAAGCGGCCGGGAGAGTCTTGCTTTCCAGCAATTCTTTCAGGGAAATGCTCATCCCGAAAGTATAGCATCAATCCGCTCGGCGCAAGGGGGAAAATTGAGGCACGTCCGGATTCATATTCTAAGTGCAACGGTTTGTTGCGGAGTGGGTCAGTAGCCTTTTTCCGTCGGAGCCGTCCGTCGCTCACTTGTGAGCGGCGACGGACGAGCGACAGAGGGAAAAGGCGGCCTTTTCTGTTGGTGGGTT
>CAILVY010000260.1 GCA_903837785.1 Candidatus Hydrogenedentota bacterium | reverse complement strand
GCCTGGTGGGTATCCTGGTGCGCGAAGCAGAAGTACTCGAACTGGGGCAGAAAATCCAGAACGAAGCCCGTTCTGAAATTGAAAAAATGCAGCACGAGTATTTCCTGCGCGAGCAGATGAAAGCCATCCAGCGCGAACTGGGGGAGGGTGATGAGCAGGCCGCCGATGTGGAAGATTTCCGCAAACGGATCGACGCGGCCAAAATGCCAGAAGAGGCCGAAAAACAGGCCCGCCGCGAGTTAGACCGCCTGTCGCGCCTGCCCACCGCCGCGGCGGAATACGGCGTGATCCGCACTTACCTGGATTGGCTGGTTTCGCTGCCATGGGGCAACACCACCCAGGATAATCTCAACATTCCCCATGCCCGCAAAGTCTTAGATCAGGATCATTACGGGCTGCAAGATGTCAAGGAACGCATCCTGGAATTTCTGGCGGTGCGCAAGCTGCGCATGGAACGCGCCACCGCCCTGCACCGCCCTGGAGAGACCGTTGATCTGATCCGCCGCGAGCGCGAAGGCGTGATCCTGTGCTTTGTGGGGCCGCCCGGCGTGGGCAAAACCTCCCTCGGCCAGTCGATCGCGCGCGCCCTGGAGCGCAAATTTGTGCGCATCTCGCTGGGCGGCATCCATGACGAGGCCGAAATCCGCGGACACCGCCGCACCTACATCGGCGCTATGCCGGGGCGCATCGTCCAGGCCCTGCGCCGGGTCGGCACGATGAACCCGGTCTTTATGCTGGATGAGATCGACAAGCTCTCCTCCGATTTTCGCGGCGACCCCGGCTCCGCGCTTTTGGAAGTGCTCGATCCCGCACAGAACAAAATGTTCAGCGATCACTACCTCGAAGTCGAATTCGACCTCTCCGAGGTCTTCTTCATCGCGACCGCCAACAATGAATACGACATTCCCTACGCGCTTCACGACCGCATGGAGGTGGTCCGGCTTCCGGGATACACGATGCACGAGAAGGAACAGATCGCCCGTCTCTTCCTCATCCCGCGGCAAATGACCGAATGCGGGCTTAAAGCCAAGCACCTCGAAATCACGGACGCGGGACTGGACACGCTCATTCAGCGATACACCCGGGAGGCCGGCGTCCGCGAACTCGAGCGCCAAATCGCCAATGTCTGCCGCAAGGTCGCCCGCAAGGTCGTCTCGGACAAGAAGTGCGGAAAGCAGATCGTCGATTCCAGGCTCGTGACCGAATTCCTGGGGCCGCCGCCCTACAGCGCCCTGCGGGCGGAGGTCCTCGCCCAGGTGGGCGTCGCTATCGGAATGGCCTGGACGCAATCCGGCGGCGACATCCTCACGATCGAAACGAGCATCATGAAGGGCAAGGGCAAGCTTACCCTGACCGGGCAATTGGGTAACGTCATGAAGGAATCCGCCGAGGCGGGCTACACTTTCCTGCGCGCCAACGCCAAGGAACTCGGTATCACCCCGGACTTTTACAAAAACATGGATGTCCATGTCCATGTGCCCGAAGGCGCCATCCCCAAAGACGGACCCTCCGCCGGCGTCGCGCTGGTGACCTCCATGCTGTCCGCGCTCAGCGACCGGCCACCCAGGGCCGCCATGTCCATGACCGGAGAGATCACCCTGCGCGGCCGGGTCCTCCCCGTGGGAGGCATCAAGGAGAAAGTCCTGGCCGCCCACCGCGCGGGCATTCGACACATCCTCCTGCCCAAGGAGAATGAGAAGGATTTTCCGGATATCCCGGCGGAGGTTCGGGACGAAATTCAGTTCACCCTTGTCGAGGAATTGAGTGAAGTCCTTGCGGTCGCCTTTCCAGGCGTAAAGTAGCAGTTTGTGATTATTAAGATCTGTTTGTCTTTTTAATAAGCGGAATGAGAATGCCGCAGCCCGGCACGATACGCCCGGCGGCGCGCCATACGACACAGGGTATACCGTCCCCATGAAACCGGCCAACGTCTACTACGTGAAGAGCGCCCTGCACCCCCCGGACTGCCCGAAGGACCGGCGGCCGGAAATCGCGTTCCTGGGGCGTTCCAATGTCGGCAAGTCCAGCCTCTTGAACACGCTTTTGGGGCGCAAGGGCCTGGCCAAGACCAGCAGCACCCCCGGCAAGACCCAGACGCTCAACTTCTTCTCGGTGGACGAGAAGTGCTACTTCGTGGACCTTCCCGGCTATGGCTATGCGGCGGTGCCCAAGGGGCTGAAGGAATCCTGGAACCGCGTCATGGTCGCCTATCTCCGCGATCGTGAATTCCTGCGCCTGGGCGTGGCCCT
>CAILVY010000259.1 GCA_903837785.1 Candidatus Hydrogenedentota bacterium | reverse complement strand
TGCGCCGAAGTACGTGCGCAGCTACGACCTGCTCCGTTGCGACGTCGAGCAGACCACGACCCGCGTGGAATTGGATGCGCATCTGCGCGAGAAGCCGCTGCGCCAGGATGCCGCCGCGATCATGCTGCCCCGCATGGCTTCCCCGAAGATCCTCGTGCTGATGGGAGAGCAGATTGGCGACGACCGGATAGTCGCGGTTCCCGATCAGGGGGTGGCGGAGACCGCGCTGCGCGCCGGACTCAAGAAACTGGGCCTGGAGATGGCGGGCGCTGAGCGCCTCGCCGGCATCTACACACAGGCGCAGTTGATCGGAATCGTGAATGGCGATGTGGAAGCGTGCGGAAGCTTCGCGCGCGCCTGCACGGCCGATGTTGTCATCGTCGGCACGGCGGTGAACAGTACCGAAGGAACGGCGGCCGGCGGCAACATGCTCCGCACCCGCGCTGTGGTTACGCTGCGCGTGTTTCGCCCGGTCGACGGGAAGATGATGGATTCTCTAAGTGCCAGCGCCGCGGTGAACGGCGCCAATACGATGGAGAACGGCGAACAGGCCGTCATCGACGCCTGCGAGAAACTCGCCGGCGAGGTGGTGGTTTCGTCCGTGCTCACGATTCTGGGCACGCACACGCCCGACGCCGTGGTGATGATTGTCGAAAAGCCCGGTTCCCGGGAACGCCTCCAGGCCGTGCTCAAAGCGGTCGAGGGCGTGCAGGGCGTATCCGGTATCGAAGAGTTGCTCTACTCCGACGCCCTCGCACGCGTCCGCTTCAAATACGACGGGCGCATGGCCGCACTCGTCCGCGTGCTCACGGCCCAGCCCTTCGACGGCAAAGACCTCCGCGTCCGGAAAGTTGTTGCCCGCGAAATGGAACTGGAGTTCTAAGCGGCACCGGTCTGACTCCCATTGAATGCGGAGGCGCGGCATGCTATTTTCAGCGCATAGCGGAAAAGGTGGAACCATGAGTGAGCAAGCGCCTGATATCTCCATTGTCGTGCCGGTGTTTAACGAAGAGGCGAATCTGCGGCAGCTCTTTGCCGAGATAGCCGAAGCCATGCAGGGATTTGGGCGCTCATTCGAGGTGATTGCGGTCGATGACGGCAGCCGCGACCACAGCTTCGCCGTGCTGAAAGCGCTGCACGAAGAAGACCCCCGCCTCCGGGTCATCCGGCTGGCACGCAACTTCGGCCAGAATCCCGCGCTCTATGCCGGATTTTCTTATGTGCGCGGCGGGATTGTCGTCACCATCGACGCGGACCTGCAGAACCCCCCGGCGGAAATCCCCAAACTCATTACGGCGCTCGAGGAAGGGGCGTACGACATCGTTCAGGGATGGCGGGAGCAGCGGCGGGATCATCTTCTGCGCCGCGCCGCGTCGCGCGGCGTGAACACGGCGGTGTCTCGGCTGACCCGGATGAATATCCGCGATTTGGGTTCGGGCATGAAAGCCTATCGGCGGGAGGTGATTGATCGGTTGGGCCTGTCCACGCATCATTCCCGCTACTTGCCTGCCGAAACCGCCTGGCTGGGCGTGAATGTGGGGGAGGTGAAGGTTGCGCATCGAAACCGGACGGCCGGCGAGAGCAAGTACGGGCTTTGGGCCTTGTTGCGGGTGAATTTCGACATGATCGCAAGCATCAGCGCAGCGCCCGTGCACCTCATCGGGGTGGCCGGCGGCTTCTTTTCGCTGATAGGATTCGGCATGGCCGCGCGGATTCTCTATCTTCGCATACGGGAAGGCAATTTCAACCAGCTTGCCACGGTTTCCGCCCTCTTCTTCATCCTGGCCGGCGTCCAGATGATCTGCACGGCCATCATGTGCGAATACATCAGCCGGATCTACGTCGAGGTGCAGGACCGGCCCTACTACATTGTCGGAACCGTGCTCGACCGCGCCGGGAAATGACGGAAGCGCGGCGCCAGGAACGGAAACCGTTCCTGATGCCGCGTTTCTGGGGGTACTGCGATTACTCTGCCGGCGCCGCGCTGATCCCGATGCTGCCGTCCTGATTGCGGAACGCGTCAATCGTCACATAACCGCCTTGCGCCATGCCGATCGTATCCAGGTTGCCCGAGAGCATGACGTCCTCGGTCGTCCCGTTCACGTTGAAGACGACCGCAACCAGATACTGGCCCTGCTGGAACGTGCGGCCCAAATCTATCATGTCGTCCGGGGCGATGGGCGCGAGAATCCGGTTCGAACCCCAATCCTGGGCGCTTGCGCTGACGAAGAAGACGCCCGAGATCGGAAAGTCTCCGCTGTTCAGCACCTGCACGTGGAACTGGCCGACGACGACAACGCAATTCGTCTTGATGGCCAGCCCTTCGCCACGGTTCGTGTCGAGCTTCAGCGATACTGTGTAGCGGCCGGGGGTTGAGTACACGTGCGTCGGCGACGCTTCCGTGCTTGTGCCGCCGTCGCCAAAATCCCAATGGTAGGCCTTGATGCGGAGATATCTCGTGTCCGTCGTGTTCGTGAACGTGACCGTCAGGGGCACATTGCCTCCGCTCGTATCCAAGCTGAAATCAACGGGGATGTTTTCAATGGGGCATCCCGCCAGCACGGACAGGGAAAGCACCGCAAAAACAGTTACTGCGATTCGCATGGCTAAACTTCCTCTCTTGCTAAACACCCGCTTCATCCGGTCCGCAGCCCATTGCACGGACCAGTTTCAAGAGAATACCACCGCGGTGGAAAGAAAGGGAAGCGCTCAAAGGGGTTCCTGTGACCCCCGGCTTTACCCGCATGCCCGGCATCGGTGACCCGGGCCGTTGAGCGGAGCAAGGGCCATATGGGGCCGCAAGTGGTTGTCTTTTGTGAAGGGAGCGTGTAGCATACCCCGCGGCTATGGCGGGGAGTTCTGAACATGCGGGTGGAGACGATACCTACAAGCGAATTGAGCGGGTTTGCCCGCCTGTTCGCACAATCCCCGTTTCTGCCTTTGGCGTATCTTCCGGGGGTCTCCCGTGAGGACTGCGCGGTCATGCAGCAGCGCGTGCTCGAGAGCAAACTGGCCCAGGGCGGCCGGGAACTGCTGGCGGTCTCACGCGGGGGCGAGGCGGCGGGCCTGGCCCTGGTCGAGACCCTTCCGTGGGACAGCGGCGTCTATGGCTTCCCGATGGCCCGGCTTGCCGCGCTGATGGCCGTTCCGGGCGCCGAGGAATATGCGGTCAAGTGCGCCCTGGCCGAGGCTGCGCGAGACCGCGCGCAGCAGCGGGGCGCCTGCTTTGTGGACGCCCAGGCGCATCTTGGCGACCTCAAGTCCGTTCATGCCCTTTGTGCACAAGGCTTCCGCTGCATGGACACCCACGTGGCCATCGTGTGGGATCTGACGAAAGCGCTGCCGCCCGCCCCGGCCTCCGAGGCCGTGGTTGCCGAAGCGCGCCCGGACGATTATGCCGACCTGATCAGTGTGTCGGGCCGTTCCTATGCGCCCTACAGCCGCTTTGTGGTGGATGACGACCTGCCCCGGGAGCGCGCCCCGGAAGTGTTCCGGCAGTGGGCGGGGAACGGCCTGCGGGGTTATGCCGACCGCGTGCAGCTCGCGCGCATCGATGGAACGGCGGTGGGCTTCTGCACCTGGCGCATTCACAAGTCTTCAGAGCAGTTCTTGAAGCTGCGCTTTGCCAATCTGGACCTGACGGGCGTTCTTCCCGAAGCGCGGGGGAAAGGCGTTCTCAGCGCGATGGTTCATGACGGGCTCCGCTGGCTGCAGGAGCAGGGCATTCAATACGCCGAGGTGCTTACGCATGCCCTAAACACGGGCATGCAGCGGGGCTGTTCGCTGTTGGGTGGCAAGACACTGGCCGCGCGCCACAACTTCCATTGGCACGCTTCCTATCGCAAAGGCGAATAACGCCCGGCCTCACCCCATTTTGGCGATACGCCGCTTGTGGCGTTCACCCTCGCTGAACGGCGTATCCAACCAGATATCGATGAGGCGGAGGCACTCCTCGATACTCAGCACCCGCCGTCCCAGGCAGAGCACGTTTGCGTCGTTGTGCGATCGTGCAAGTTCCGCCATTTGCGGCGTCACACAGACGGCGGCGCGGATGCCGGGAAAGCGGTTGGCCGCCATGCCAATGCCCATGCCCGTGCCGCAGAGCAAGACGCCGCGCTCCGCTTCATTCGCCTGAATGGCCTTGCACACTTTCGCGGCGAAATCGGGATAGTCCACGGATTCCGGCCCCCACGGACCGCAATCCACGACCTGGCAACCGCGTTGCTTCAGATGCTTGATAATCTCGGGCTTGTAATGGGGCCCGTCGCCCTCAAAGCCCGCGTGATCGCTTCCAACGGCAATAACCATGCAGTGACTTTCGTTCTTTTCCAATTCAACAAGGCCTATGCGTATTGTAGGCCGTGGGGAGGGGGGGGAACAAGTCCCAAAGCGCGTCTACAGGTTCAACAGAACTTGGGCCGGGATGCAGCCTTCACGGAGCACCCGGGCTTCGTCGGGATCGAAGACGGTCGAAGGCGGGCTGGGGGGGTGGAGACCGCCGTCCACGCCGAGGGCA
>CAILVY010000258.1 GCA_903837785.1 Candidatus Hydrogenedentota bacterium | reverse complement strand
GGAGGCGATGCCCTTCGCCGAGGCGGGGCAAGCGTTGCGGGACGCGCTGGCGAAGACGGACGGCGCGCAGAAGATGGGGGTGGTTATTTCGCTGGGCGCGCGGCGGGATGCGAAGGCCGTGCCGTTCCTGATTCCATTATTGAAGGATGCCTGCGCGGACACGGCGTCGGCCGCGGCCGGCGCGTTGGGGCGCATCGCGACGCCCGAGGCCATCGCGTGCCTGTTCGAGGCGCTCGACACAGCGCCGGGGCCCGTGCAAGCGGCCGTATCGGAAGGCCTGCTCGCGTCGGCGGATTATCTTACGCAGGAAGGCAAGTCGCGTCGCGCGGCGGCGGTATGCAAAGAACTGATGGACGAGGAAGTCCCCCTGTATGTGCGGATGGGTGCGTTTGGCGGATTGATCGCGGCGCAGCCGAAGGCCGCCCCGGGGCGCCTGATTGACGCGCTGGGCGGAAAGGACGCGGAATTGCGCGACATGGCGGCGGCCATCATCGGGGAGCATACGGACCGCGGCGCGACGAAGCGGTATGCCGCCGCACTGCCGAAGCTGCCCGCGGCGGGGCAGGTGGCGCTGTTGCGAGGCTTGGCCGATCGCAAAGACCGGGCTGCCCGCGCTGCGGCCGCGAAAGCCATTGGCAATGCCGATGCAGGCGTGAAGCTGGCGGCGGTGAAGGCACTTGGGATGCTGGGCGGCGCGGATGATGTGCCGGCGCTGACTGCGTTGCTGACTTCGGAGAATGCGGCGCTGGCCGAGGCCGCCAAGGGCAGCCTGACGATCCTGGAGAGCGAGGGCGTGAACCCGGCGCTGGCCGCGGCGGCGGCGTCCGCGGCGCCGGCCGTGCGTGTGCCCTTGCTTGATCTGATGACGGAACGGCGCGCGGAACAGACACTGCCGCTCGCGCTGAAAAACCTGAACGATGCCGAA
Organism: Candidatus Hydrogenedentota bacterium; assembly: GCA_903837785.1. Taxonomy (GTDB): domain Bacteria; phylum Hydrogenedentota; class Hydrogenedentia; order Hydrogenedentales; family CAILVY01; genus CAILVY01. The sequence continues at coordinate 3,131 of CAILVY010000258.1, read as the reverse complement.
TTGTCTGTGCGAGCGGCGGCCCTGCACGCGCTGGCCGCGATGGGCGCGCAGGAACAGATACCGGTCGTCCTGAACACGCTGAAGGCCAGCGGGGATGCAAATGAGCAGGCTTCCGCCGAGAAGGCGCTGGCGGGCATGTGCTCGCGCGCGGGGCAGGGCACGCTGCCGATCCTGGTCGAAGCCATGAACGGCACTTCGCCGGCGGTGCACAACGCGCTGCTGCGGGTTACGGCCGGTTTGGGCGGGGCCAAGGCATTGGAAATCATCCTTGCCGCGCTGACTGATGCCGACCCGCAAGTGAGTGGCGAGGCCGCGGGCATTCTCGGGAACTGGCCGACGCCGGATGCGGCGCCACATCTGCTCGCGCTCGCGCAGAGCGAAGACCTGAACCGGAAGGCGCTGGGCCTGCGCGGCTACGTGCGACTTGCGGGCCTGAACGCGGCCGTCGAGGAACGGAGTGCCATGCTGGCGAAGGCGATGGGCCTGGCGCAGCGTCCGGAAGAGAAGCGGATTGTGCTGAGCGCTTGGGGCGCGCTGAAGCACCCCGCCTCGCTCGATGCGTTGCAGCCGCATCTGGAAGACGCGTCTGTTCAAAACGAGGCCGCCGTGGCGATCATCGGGGTGGCCGCCGATCTGGGCAAACGCGATCCGAACTGCAAGCCCCGCGCGATTGCCGCATTGAGCGCGGTGGCCGCGAAGTGCGCCGACCCCGATATCCGCGACCGCGCCCAGAAGATCCTGGCGGGATTGCAGTAGGGACGCGTTCATGCGTGGATCGGAGAGATGAGGAATGAGCACGTGAGATTCGCATTGCTGGGCATTGTGGTTCTGATCATGGGCACGGCGATTGGCGTCACAGTGGAACATCTACGCATGTCGCCGGCGCTATCGAATGCGGTGCGCGCACAAACGGAGATGCAGGAGCGCCTGGAGAAGATTCAGGTGATGGCCGGCGATTTGAAAGAGAGTTTTGAGAAGCTCAAAGCGGAGAATGCATCGCTCAGCGCCCAACTCACCGGTTCTTCGGCCGGCGCCTCCACTCAGCCGGAAGGCAAGCCGGGCGCTTCAGCGGACGATGCGGGCAAGAGTCTTCTGGCGGATCTGCTTTCGGAGCCGGGTTCCGCGAAGGGCGGCGCGCCTGAGAAGGCCCGGCGGGCGGATGGGCCGCCTCAGGGGAACGATGCGGAGAAAGAGGAAGAAGCGCCGCGCACAGACCCGATGCGTCTGGAGACGGCGTCGCGCAGTCCTGAGGCGCATCAGGAGGCGCGGGAGCGGATAACGGAGTTCTTTCAGCAGGAACTGAGCCGGGCGCAGGATCCGCAGAGCCAGCAGCGCATCGCCAGTATTCAGGACACGCTCGCCTCTCTGATTGAGACGCGCGATGCATTGCGCACGACGCAGGACCCGGAGGCGCGGCGGCAGTTGCGGGAGCAGTCCACCCAGCAGGCCAATGAGCTTCAGGGGATGTTGACGGAGCAGCAGGATCAGATCCTGCGCGACATTGCCAACCGCTATGACATCACGGACCCGCAGCGCCAGAATGCGTTTCTGTCGTCACTGCGCGGCGCGGAATCGTCGCCCTTCTTCCAGTACGAGCAGTTGATGCGGCTGACCGTGCCGCGCGCTCCGCGGCCACAGCCCTAGCAGGGTTCCGGTTCATCCCGGGCTGCTGGCCTCATTGAGGAGGTCCATCCAGGACACATCGAGTTCGAGGGTTGCGGCGACGGTGAGTTGCTGGAGTTGATCGAGATTCGTCGCGCTCACGATGGGGGCGGCAATGCCGGGCCTCGCGAGGAGCCACGCCAAGGCCACGGCGGCGGGCGTTGTGTGCGCCTGCGCGGCGACCTCGTCCAAGGCGGCGAGTATGCGGAATCCGCGCGGGTTAAGGAATTTCCTGATGCCCTGGCCTCGCGAGCTCTTTCCGAGATCGTTCTCTGTTCGGTATTTCCCCGTGAGGAAACCGCTGGCCAGCGGATAATAGGGAATGACGCCCAAACCCTCTTTGAGACAGAGGAGTTCGAGGTCAGCTTCATAGCCTTCGCGTTCGTAGAGGTTGTATTCGGGCTGGAGGCATTCGTAGCGGGGCAGTCTGGCCGTGTCGCTCGTCCACAGTGCGGCCGCGAGCCGTTCGGCGGGGTAGTTTGAGGCGCCGATGGCGCGCACTTTCCCCTGCCGGATCAGTTCAGCGTAGGCTTCGAGCGTTTCCTCGAAGGGCGTGTCCGGATCGTCTGCGTGGGCTTGATAGAGATCGATGTAGTCCGTCCGCAGGCGGCGCAACGAGTCCTCGGCCGCTTGAAGCAGATAGGACTTGGCGAGTCCTTTCCTGCCCGGCCCCATCTCCATGCCGGCCTTTGTTGCGATGAGGACTTTGTCCCGGTTCTTGCTCCGCTGGAGCCAGTGCCCGATGATGCATTCCGATTCGCCGCCGCGATTTCCGGGAACCCAGGTTGAGTAGATGTCGGCCGTGTCGATGCAATTGAATCCTGCCTCGACAAAGGCGTCGAGCAACGTGAACGCCGTGGGTTCATCGACGGTCCAGCCGAAGACATTGCCGCCAAAGATGAGCGGTGCGGTTTCCAGCCCGGAATTGCCCAGCGGACGCACTTTCATAAGCATGGACCTCCACGTTCAGCCGTGCGTTGAGAGGGCACCGCATCAGGCCACCTGAAGAACGATCTTGCCGCGGGTGTGGCCGGCCTGGCTGAGTTCCTGGGCGCGGCGGGCCTCGGCGAGGGGCAACACTTTCTCGACGACGGCCTTGAGTTTTCCGCCGTCGGCCAGTTTGGCGAGTTCGGACAGTTGAGCGGCGTTGGGCTGCACAAAGACCCAGCTCTGCCGGACGCCATGCGCGGCAGCGTCTTCTTCGGAGGGCTGGCCGAGAATGGAGACGAGGATGCCGCCCCGCTTGAGGGTCTTCCAGGAGCGGTCGCGCGTTTCTCCGCCCATCGTGTCAAAGACCACATCCGCATCGCGGACCACGTCGTCGAAGCGTTTGGCCTGATAATCGATGGTTTCGTCGGCGCCCAAATCCCGCAGAAAGCCGTGGTTGCCTTTGGAGGCGGTGCCAATCACATATGCGCCTTTCCACTTTGCGAGTTGGACGGCGTAAGTGCCGACGCCGCCCGCGGCGG
>CAILVY010000257.1 GCA_903837785.1 Candidatus Hydrogenedentota bacterium | reverse complement strand
GCACGCAGGAGATCCAGCGCCTCGTCATCGCGCGCGAGGTCGCCAAGACGCGCTAAGCACACTTTGCAGTCCTTTCGGGGGAGGCTTCTCCATGACAACGGGAAGCCTTCCCATCGATTTCTTGAGGACCGGACTGCCGAGAGTCTTGCCGCGTGCGGGGCGGGCATGGCACTATGAGCGGCATGAATGCATCTTCTAACACGGCGTTGTCCGGCGGCAATGCGCTCTTTGTGGATTTTGTGGCGTTGCTGCGGGAGTATGGCGTGCCGGCGGGTCCGAAAGATCTGCTTGAGTTGAACAAAGGGCTGGAGAAGGGGGTGGTCTCCTGCCTGGACGACCTGTTTGTGTTCACGCGGCTTGTCTTCGTGCGGCGGGTCGAGCACATGGACGCATTCGAGCGCGCCTTCGCGTTTTATTTCTACGGGGTGGACATTCCGGCGGTGGCGGAGGGCGATTTTGAGTTGTTCAACACGAAGCAGTTCAAGAAGTGGCTGGAGGAACAGCTTGCCTCGGGGAAGCTGCCGCGCAAGGCGTATTGGGAGTACGACGCGGACGAGCTGATGCGCCGTTTCTGGGAGACGGTCCGTGAACAGATGGAGGCGCATCACGGCGGGAGCAAGTGGGTGGGGACGGGCGGCAATTCGCCTTTCGGGCATTCGGGGAACGCGGCGCGCGGGGTGCGCGTGCATGGGGAATCGCGCAACCGGAGCGCCCTGAAAGTGATTGGGGAGCGCCGGTACATCGCGTATTCGGAGGGGAATCAGCTTCGTTCGGAGAACCTGCGCCAGGCGCTCGAGACGATGAAGCACATGAAGAACGAGGGTCCGCGTGATCTCCTGAATCTCGATGAAACCATCCGGCGGACCGCGAAGAACGGGGGCGAGATCGACCTCGTCTTCGAGCGCGACCTGCGGGACAAGATCAGCGTGATGCTGTTCATTGACAATGGCGGCTACTCGATGACGCCCTTCGTGGAGATTACGCGCCTGCTTTTCACGAAGCTGCACGAACGCTTCGAGGACCTGACGACGTTCTACTTTCACAACACGCTCTACGAGCGGGTGTGGAGCGATTTCCGGCGCACGACGTCCGTGCCCACGGAGCAGATCCTGCAGCGCCGCAACGATACGCGCCTCGTGATTTTGGGCGATGCCACGATGGCGCCGGAGGAATTGGAGCTGCCGGGCGGGGAAATCTATCAGTATGGCTATGCGAACACGCCGCCGAGCACGTATTGGCTCAAGCGCCTCTCGGATCGCTTTCCGCATGCGTGCTGGCTGAATCCGATCCCCCGGGATCAATGGGGCAGCACGTACGGCCATCACACGCTCAACCGCATCCGCGAGTTCTTCCACATGGAGGACATGACGCTCGGGGGGGTCAAGGGCATGACGGAGTTCCTGAGCGAGAAGTGAGGCGCGTCAGAGTTTGACGCGCGCGCCCATGACTTCGACGAAGGCGCGGAGCAGATCAGGATCGAGCGCGCCGCGCATCTCCTGGCTCATGACGGAGAGCGCTTCGAACGTGGACTTTCGCTGCTGATGATAGCGGTCACTCGTGAGCGCGTCGAACACATCGGCTATCGTGACGATCCGGACGTACGGCTGGATCTCCGAGTCCTTCAGGCCGTCGGGATAGCCGCCGCCGTCAAGGCGTTCATGATGATGCAGGACCACGTCGAGCGCGATATCGCCGATGCTGCCCAACTCGCGCAACTGGCTGTGGCCCTTGGACGGATGGCCTTGCAGTAATTCCCACTCCGAGGCAGTCAACGCGCTCTGTTTGTTCAGGATGCGGGTGTCGATCGCACTTTTCCCGATGTCATGCAGGAGGGCGCCATTGGCGGTGTCCCGCAACATCGTGGTGTTCCGGAATCCCGCATGGATGGCCAGGGCGATGCTGTATGCGAGCACATTGACGCTGTGGGTGTAGAGATAATAGTCGCAGGAAATCGTGCGCAGGAGATGCTCGAGCATGAATCCCTCGGAAGTCATGAACCCGATCGTCTGCTGCACGACTTCCTTTCCGCGGTCGACCGAGGTGCGCGAGGGCGGGGTGCTGAGCACGTCCTCGACGACGGCCTGGGCGGAATCGTAGAGGATTTCGGATTTCTCACGAACCGTCAGCTTGGGATCGCGGAGAATGGCCTCGAGATGGCCGGCGAGATAGTGGTGGTATTCCTTGCGTTCCGCGCTCTTGACGTAAAGCTGCTCGACCCGGTTGGTTTCGAGGCGCTTGCGCGCGGCGCGGGTGAACGGAATGCTGCGTTCGCAGTAGAGGACGAAGGGCTGTGTCGGGCCGGCCCGGAAATACAGCGCAAACTCTGGGACAGTGTCCAGGCGGATCGAGTCGATGCGTATCGGGTAATACAACTCGCCTCCCTGCCGGGCGGGAACATGGTCTGTGTGTTGGACATTGGGCACGACGCCACTCCGGTTGCCGTTCCGTTGACGCGCCATTATACGAGAAACCCGGGGCATATGTCGCTCTCGCGATCCCCGGGCCCCGTTCAGGCAAGCGGCGGGGTGCCGTGCCAGGGGCGTGCATTGGCCGGAGCGCGGTCCGGAGGGTGAGTGCGGCTCCGGCGCCCGGACAAGAGAAGCAGGGCCGTCATTGCGGCCCAGACGCCCGGATTGTTCCTGGAGCCATCGTCAGAGAGCGCGCCGCCGAAGCAGCCGCAGCGCGGCGCTGACGAGGGCATGGTCCCCGGCGCTTCGCGGCCGATGACAACGGCGCCGGATTCCGCGCGGGCCTTGATTTCGACGCCCGTGGGATCCGAGAGGATTTGATTGGACAAGTCAATGGGATAGGCGCCCGGCGCGGCTTCGGCGGCGGCGCTCAGGCGAAGCACGGCCAGGGCGCCCGCCGGGACGGGATTCTGATTCATGCCGATGATGATGATGCGGCGCCTGCCGGGATCCAGGGTGAAGGACGAGAGGTTCTTCCCGGCGCTGGCGATGTTGTCTCCGGGGGCGATGTCCTCGAGCTTGAGCGCGCCGGCATCGCAGCGAAGGTCGAACTGGATGGCGGCGACTACTTGGGAATCCAGATCCGCCAGGGTGATGGGGACCTCAATGCCGGCTTTTCCGGAAGCCGCTTCGATCCGGCCAACGCGCAACGTGGCGCCTGCCGATGGATCTTGCCAACCCGCCAGCGCCGCGAGCAGCGCGATGGCCAGGCAGTTCCCCGCGATTCGCGCCATGCTCAGGCTCCGCCCTCAAATCCATCTTCGGTTCCCGGCCGAACATGATAGGCGCCCAAGTTGAAAAGCTGCACGAGTCGGAGCAGTTCCGAGAGGGATACTTGCCAGTCTTGTGTTATGTAGTCGCTGTCGTGAGGCGTGCAGGCGTGAGCGCCCGCGCCGGGTGCATAGCCGTCTTCCGTGGCGGCGCCGCACGAGTACGCCGCGGAGTTGTAGAGCTGAATTGCGCGGAGGAGTTCGGACAGGGAGATGCGCCAATCCGCCGGATTGTAGTCCGCTGAATGATATCCGCCATCCCCCGTGCCAATCGTGACGGCGCCGGCTTGCGCCGAGGCCGGGACGGAGAGGCCGGCGGGACTGGCCAGGACCACCCCCGTGAACGCAATGGCTTCCACGCTGTCGGGCGCGGCGGCGGCAATGCTGAAGTGCGCCTCAGCCACAATGCCGTCGGCGATTGCGTTCTGGTTCAACCCCGCGACGATGACCCGGACCCGGCCGGACCGCACGACACTCTGGCTGACGGATTTGCCCGCGGCCTGGGCCGCCGCGCCGACACTGACCTGGGGCAGGCTCAGCACGCTGCTGCTGAACAAGAGGTCGAACTGGAGCGCAGCAACTTGCTGTCCGGCGGCGGCGGCCAGCGAGATGGAAACAGGAACGTCCGCCGCGCCGGGGAGGCCGCTGCCCTGGCCGGCTGTGAGCGTGGCGGAATGCGCCTCTCCGGCAGCCACAAGCAGCGCGGCCAGGAACCAGAGGCTCAAAGCTCCTTTCGGCATCCAAAAACTCTCCGAAGCAAATCGACGTGGGCGCGGGAACCTGTGTGAGGCGCCACTGGCGCCCGTCGCCGCGGCACTACGTTGCGGGAATCAGCGGCTGGGCATCGGCGTAGTCCGGAAGGCCGTCGTTGTCGTCGTCCAGGTCGACGGCGTCGGAAATGCCGTCGCCGTCGTTGTCATCCGCGGGTCGGGTGACCGCTTCTAGGAAATCGGGCACGCCATTGCCGTTTTCGTCTCGGCTGAGGGCGGGGGTGCGGTCCTCGTTCAGGAATCCGGGTATCACCACGCGGCTCTCGAGGAAGTCCGGAATGCCGTTGCCGTTGTCGTCCACGGTCTCGGGCCGGCCCAGGCCGTGCATCCAGGAGGGGACTTCCCCGGCCAGATAGCTCATCTGCATTTCCACGATCCACGGAATGCCATCGCCGTCGTCGTCGGCCATCCAGGCGGCGATCGGCGTTCCCGTCCAGTCGAATTGCTCAAACCACTGGGTGAACGCGGTCGCGAGGTTGCCGAAGAAGGCTTCCGAGAAATCCGGCATGCTGTTGGCGTTTGCGTCCAGCAAGGACGGGCGCGAGATCTCGTCGAGGTGCGCCGTTGCGCACTGGCCGATTCGATTTATGAGGTCGGTCATGGGATTCGCTTCCGGCGGCAGCAGCAGGGTCAGGCCCTGAATCGTGCTGAGCAGGGATTGGAACAACGGGTCGATGAAGTCGGCAAGGCCGTTGGCGTTGGCATCTGTGGGGAGGATGGGGGCCAAGGCATCCGAAAGCAGGTGCAGCGCGTTTGTTCCGATCGGCTGTCCCATGCCCAGCGGGACTTGTCCCAGGTCCATGAGCCCGCCCAACGACAGGTCCGGCAGTGGCACAGTAATCGAGGTGTACCCCCCCAAGGGAACGGCGAGCCAGCCCTGCAGAAGATTGTGTTCGTCCAGCAGCGCGAAGCTCCAGCCCATTCCGGTGCGGAGCGGAACACTGAATTGCCCGTCGGCCTGGACTGAAATCCGGGCAATCAGCCCCTTGTCCGACACGGCCACGGCGGACAGTGGCGAAAGGAGCTGTTTTGGGGCGGCGGGAACGATGGTTCCGGACACCACTTGATAAACGCCCCCCGTCCCCAGCGCCGAGTTAATCAGATTCTGCACGTCCCGGACGTCCACGGCGGTATCCGCGTTCAGGTCGGCTTCCGAAGTCGGCGCGGCGGCGCCAAGCGCCTGGTTGATGCCCCCCTGGACATCAAGCACATCCACCAGGCCGTCCCGGTTGACATCGGCCGGCAAGGCAGGCGTCTGCGCTTGGGCCATGACCGCGCACGGCAGGCAGAGCGCGATAAGACATATGACACGCATTGTAAGTCTCTCCTCTTGCATTTCGGGCAAGAAACAGTCACCACGCAAGCGCCGGTGAATGCGGCGCGCTACGCGGGCAGAGGCGGGGAATGCGGGGAAGGCCCTCGCAGGATCGGCGTTCTTCCGGAAGGCAGAATGCTCCACTGGATGTGCCCCTCGGCACACGTCAGCCCCGGCTCGTGTTCCATCCGCACCGACATTTCGCACTTGCGGCCATCCGGCGGCGCCGTGGGCAGGTGCGTGCGCGAGGCGCACACATATCCTTCCACGTATTCCGCATGGGCTCGCTGCGCAGGCCGGACGGGCGCCGAGGTTTCGGTCAGCATGGCCTGGAGATCGAGCACATCCAGTTTGCCGTCGCGGTTGAGGTCCGCAACCGGCAATCTGCCCTCGAGCAGGGCGTTCGCGATTCTCTGCAAGACCAGGATATTGGATTCGTGGCTGCCATTGAGGTCGGCAAGGCAGGGAGACCCCCCCCGGGGACCACACGCCGATGCCACGGCCAAGGCCATGGCCACGGCGATCATGTCATATCGCCTGTGCCACATGATGGAATAAGCTCTCCGCTTCCCTTATACCACGCGGGATCCCCTCCGTCAAGGCGGGGGGCGAACCCGTGGCCCCCCCGAATCCGGTCGGCTTCAAAGGGAGACAACTTTCCGAAGAAGCGTCCCAACAGGTTCAGCGCCAAGGTGATAAGGATGCTCAGGAGGATGCAGGTCACGACGGGGAAGCGGAAGGAGACGCGGCCGGTTTCCAGGCGGATATCGCCGGGGAGGGCTCCGATGGGCAGGCCCAGTTTCGCCGCAAGCCACAGCATCGCCCCCGCACCGGCCAGAAGCAGTCCGGCAGCAACCATCCATTTGCCTGCGTTGGCCAAGTCCATGGCCGCATTATATCAGGCGGGAACTTGCGCCGGGCAAGAGCCGTGGCGACAATGAGCGGAATGCAAGCGAAGAGGACCTGAAATGAGCCTGTGGGTTTCCATCGTCGTGGCCGGTCTGTCGTTTGGGCAAGGGCCCATGGAGGCGCCCGCGCAGGCGTGGGTGGACGCCGGGGCGTACATAGACCTGCATCTCGTGATCCCCGAGCATCCCTCGGAGACGATGCAGTATGCGGTGGAGACGTTCAAGAAGTACTGGTTCATCTGCGCGGGATTCGAAATCAAGGCCAGTCCGTTTAACGAGGGGAGAGTTAACGTCTGGCTTGGGCCGGAGACCCTGACTCCCGATCTGCTGGATCCCGCGGAGTTGGAGGACCTGGGCGAAGAAGGCTGCATCGTTCGCACCCTGACGCCGCGCAAGCGGGAGATGAAGCAGGGGGCGATGAAGCAGCTCATCATTACGGGGGCCACGGACCGCGGCACGCTCAACGGCGTGTTTGAGTTCTTTCAGCGTGTGGTGGACAAGCAATGGCTGGCGCCCGATGTCCAGAATCTTGCGCATCCGCGCTCCACGCTGCCCGAAATGGACTATCGGATCGTGCCGCCCTTCGCCTATCGGGAAGTGGGCTATTTCGGCATGTGGATGCCCGGCGCGCTGGAGTTCCGGCGGGCACACCGGTTTCCCGACGCCTTCCGGCCCGGCCCCTTCGAAGCGCACACATTCTACGAACTCCTGCCGCCGAAGCAGCACTTCGCCGAGCATCCCGAATTCTATGCGGAGTTGGAGGGCAAACGGACGGCGTTCTCCGGGGACTGGAAGGACGCGGAGGTGGTGGGCCGGGCGGCGCAGGATCAGTGCGCGCAGTTGTGCTGCGGGAATCCGGCGGTGGCCGAGGCAATCGTGCGCGTGCTGCTGGAGCGGGTCCGCGCCCACCCCGAGGTCAGGGTCTGGAGCGTGTCACAGATGGACTGGCTGCACCCGTGCCAGTGTCCCGTCTGCCGTGAGATTGACGGGCGGGAAGGCAGCCCGTCGGGCTCGTTGCTGACGCTGGTTAACCGGGTGGCGGAGGCCCTCGACACCGCATTTCCCGGGCAGGGCTACCGGGTCCACACGCTGGCCCATCGCTATTCGCGGAGGCCGCCGGCACAACTTCGTCCGCGCGGCAATGTTCTTGTGCAAGTGAGCGATATTGAGTGCGATTTCGCCCACGCGCTCGATGATGGGCGCTCCGCCGTGAACGCGGCGTTCGTGCGCGACCTGAAGGGCTGGGCGCGGCTGACGGAGAACCTCTATGTGTGGGATCATGCGTCGAGCCTGCGCGCCGCATATCAGCCGTTCCCGAACTTCCACGTCATTCAGCCCAACCTGCAACTCTTCGATCAGTTCGGCGTCAAGGGCGTGTATGAAGAGACCTGGGGGGCGCGGGGCGGGACGATGGCGGAGTTCGACCTGTTTCGCTGTTTCCTGCTGTCGAAATGCCTGTGGGACCAGGACGCACCCGTGGACGCGCTCGCAGAAGGGTTCCTGCGAGACTACTATGGACCGGCGGCGCAGCCGATAGGAGCGTATCTGCGCCTGCTGACAAAGCAGACCCAGCGAACGGGAGGCTACCTCGGCTGCCTGGAACCGATGCACTGGATGGACTACGACACAGTGACGCAGGCCGAGGCCCTCTTCGAAGAGGCCCTCGGCATGAAATTGAGCGAAGAGCAGCAGCAGCGCGTTCGCATCGCGCGGCTGCCCGTGGCGTATGCGGCGCTGCTGTGTCCGCCGCGCATCCAGCAGCAGGGAGGGGTGCTGGCCTTCGATCGCCCGCCTTGCCTGCGCCTGGAAGAGTTCATCGCGGCATTGAAAGCCCTTGGCGCGGGGCTGAATGAAACGGCGGCCTGTCATCCGATTCGCGATATCATGCAGGCATGCGGGGGCGTTACGCCGCCTCGCCATGAAGAATACGCCCTTGTGGCGCTGGAAAACGATCGCGAATTGCTTTGGGTCCTTCCGGATCTGCGCGGCGCAATCGTGCGATGGCGGCACAAACAGCCCGGCGTTGAACTGCTGCGCGGCTTCGAACGCTGCGGCGCGGCACCCGGTCTGTGGGAGGACTGGACGGAGACTTCGGCGGGGTGCGCGGGGCCGGCCGCGGCGCGCTACGCGCTGAAGGAACAGTCCCCGGAACGGGTGCTGCTGGAGGCGACCCTTGACAACGGGCTGGTGCTCACGCGCGAAATCGCGTTTCTGTCCGAACCGGACAGCCTTTCCGTCCGATTGAGCGTGACGAATCCATCGGGCCAGGCCGTCACTTTCCCGCTGAAGAGTCACCCCGAATTCTTCTGCCAGACCGCGGCCGAGCCGGAATTGTGGGGTTTTGAGAACGGCACGTGGGCACGGTTGGCCGCGAAGGAAGGCTATGAGGCCGGATGCTGGAACGCGCTGCGCCGTCCCGCGGGCGGCATGGACCGCTGGGCATTCCACGTGCCCGAGAGGAACCTGACGCTGACCTGCCGTTTTCAGCCCTCGGAAACGGGCGAAGTGTCGGCCTACTGCAATTTCCTGCCGTCCCGCCAGCAGATGAACCTTGAACTGACGCTGCCGGGCGGGCCGCTTGGGCCGGGTGAAACCCGATCGATGTCCGCCGTGTACTGCGTTTCGGACAAGCGGCCCGGCCCTTCCCCGAGTCCCGAAGGCTGAAACGGACGGGAAGGCCTTCTTCTTCATCCTGACGGAAGGGACAATCCTGTCAGGCGGCGTCTTCTGTCGGTGCGTACGCATTTGGTTCTTGCGCCGTTCAGCCCGTATAATCAGCGACTCGCAACAGTCCGATTCCCAATCGAAGCATCAGCGGAGGCAAGGAGAGCCATGAGCGCGAAAGAATTGAAAGTCATCTATCCGTTCACTGAGGAAACGGCATTTACTTTCCCCATGTTGGGGGAAGATGAGATTGACGGCGTGGTGACGAAAGCGCGGCGTGCCTTCGCAGGCTGGAAGAACAGTGCAATGTCCGAGCGTATGGCGCTGTGCGAGCGTTTTGCCGTGGCCTTCGAGGGGATGCGGGACGAAATCGCGCGCAATATCACGCTGCAAATGGGCAAGCCGCTGCAGCAATCGTACAACGAAGTGAACGGGATGCTCGACCGCACCCGGCACATGATTTCGATTGCCGAAGAAACGCTGAAGGACGAGTATCTTCCTGAGAAACCTTGTTTCGTCCGCTACATTCGGCACGAACCCAAGGGCGTGGTGCTCGATATTGCCGCCTGGAACTACCCGCTCCTGATTGCGGTAAATGTAATCGTGCCCGCGATTCTGGCGGGGAACGCGGTGATCGTCAAGCATTCGAGCAAGACGCCGCTCTGCGCCCGGGCCTTCACGGAAGCCTTCCAGAAGGCGGGGGCGCCCGAGGGACTGGTCCAGGACGTCATCGCGGATCACAAGGTCACGGATCTTCTCATCAAGCACCCCGGGATCAACCATGTCTCGTTCACGGGTTCCGTGCGGGGCGGCCACGAGGTGGTGCAGAGCGCCGCGGGCCGGTTCATCGATGTGGGGCTGGAATTGGGCGGAAAAGACCCGGCTTACGTTTGCGCGGATGCCCCGTTCGATTTCGCGGTGGACAACTGCGTGGACGGCGCCTTCTACAACGCCGGCCAGTCTTGCTGCGCCATCGAGCGCGTCTACGTCGAGAAGGCGATTTACGGCGACTTCGTCGAGGCGTATGCGGCGCTCGTCCGCAAGTACGCCTTGGGCGATCCCATGGACAAGGGCACGTCGATTGGCCCGCTGGCCTCGAAGGACGCGCCCGAATTCCTGAGCTGGCAAGTCAAGGACGCCGTGGCCAAAGGCGCCAGGCTCCTCGTGTCTCCGGATGAATTCTCGAAACCGGGCCAGGGCTGGTTCTCCGCCCCGGCCGTGGTGATCGACACGCCGCAGGACTGCTCGCTCGTCCAGGAAGAGAGTTTCGGACCGGTCATCGCGATCATTCCGGTGGCGGGCGACGAAGAGGCGGCGCGCTTCATGAATGACAACGCCTACGGGCTCACCGCGTCGATCTGGACGATGGATCCGAAGCGCGCCATGCGCATCGGCGAACAGATCGAGACGGGCACGTTCTACATGAACCGTTGCGACTACCTCGACCCGGCACTGCCGTGGACCGGCGTGAAGGATACCGGCCGCGGCGCCACCCTCTCGCACTACGGCCTGCTCAATCTGACGCAGCTCAAGAGCATGCACCTGCGCGTGGAATTGCCCAAATAGGTCCAATCCCGTGTGTTGAGCTGCCGTGTTGCGGCTTGCGGCGGGCAGACAATCGCGTCAAGGCATTGCAGGCCGCAGTCGTGAGGGTCTCGGCGCGGTCACATCACGCGGCGGCAGTGCAGGCTGACCACCCGGGCGATGGCCTCCTCCTTGATGGGGGCGATCGTTCGGTAGTGCATGTCTTTCAGGAAGTTGTAGTATGTGTCGATGCTCGGCCATTCGATGACGCAGACATAGTCCGGCTCGAAATCGCCGCGCAACGCCTCGATGCTGAACAATGCCTCGACCCGGCGGGCGCCGTAGCGGCTGGCGATGGGACTGGCGCTCTCGAGGTACTCGCGGTAGCGTTGCGCCCCCTGGCCCTTGCGGAACCAGATCGCCTCCAGGATATAGGCTTTTTCGGCGGGCGCCGGCGGCACTTGGGGTTCGGGGGCCTGGGATGTTTCGGAAGGTGCAACTGCCATAACCCAATCCTCCGTGTTAACGAGACGGATGCGTTGACGGCACAGCATAATTTTACTACAAATTCTGCGAAAAAGTAAGGGGCCAACCGAGGCCGTGGCGCCTCCCGGGAAGAACAGCGCATGACGACAGACCAGTGGAAACGATTGCTGGCGGTGATTGCGGGTGAATCCATCGACCCCTTGCCCGTGGGATTCATCATCGACAGCCCGTGGCTCCCGAACTGGGCGGGGCTCTCGATTCTCGACTACTACACGAGCGAAACGCGCTGGCTCGAAGCCAACCTGCGCGCGCTCCGGCGTTTCCCGGACGTCTTGTTCCTGCCCGGCTTCTGGTCGGAGTACGGGATGTGCACGGAGCCCTCCGCCTTCGGCGCGAAGTGCCTCTGGCACGAGAACGAGTTCCCCTTCGCGGAGCGCGTGATGGACAGCCTCGATCAGGCGGCCCGGCTCCCGCAGCCTAACCCGCGCACGGACGGGCTCGCGCCGTTCGTTCTGAAACGTCTCGAACAAACCCGGCCGGCCATCGAGGCCGAAGGCCACGCCATCCGCTTTGCCGTGGCGCGCGGTCCGCTGAATATCGCGGGTTTTCTCCTCGGCAACACGGAACTGCTCATGGGCATGAAGATGGACCCGGACGCGGTGCACGCCCTGCTCGATACGATCACCCGCTTCCTCGTGGACTGGATTCAAGTGCAGGCCCAGGCGTTCCCCAGCATCGACGGCATCCTCGTTCTGGACGACGTCGTGGGCTTTTGCGGCGAGGCCGATTTCCTCGAATTCGCCCGGCCCTATCTCCAACGCGTCTTCGCGGCCGTCGAGGCGTCTGTCCGCTTCTTCCACAACGACGCCCACGGCCTCGTCTGCGCCCCGCACCTCGCCGGGCTCGGCGTCAACCTCTTCAACTTCGGCTACGAACACTCCATGCCCGAGATGCAGGCGCTCACGGGCGGCCAGGTTGCCCTGCTCGGCAACATCCCCCCGCGCGATGTCCTCGCCAATGGATCGCCGGACGATGTCCGGGACAGCGTCCGCGCGCTTCGCGCCTCCCTCAGCGACACCCGCCGCATCCTCCTCTCCTGCGGCGGCGGAATGCCCCCCGGCGTCTCCACGGAGAATATCGAGGCCTTCCTCGAAGCCGCACGTTGATATGCGAACGGACGGAAGACACGGATTACGCGGAAGGGATTCAGGCCGCGCCTTGATATTGGCACGGCCCCTCGGCGGCGACATGCAGACGCTGGCCACGTAATCGCCCGTCAAGGCGGTCAAGGCACGCCAGGAATGATGAAGCTCGAGCGGTCCAAAGAACAGGGAGTCTTGTTCGAGGACTACTCCACGGCAATGGCAATCGCGATCGGGCTGTCTTCGATCTCGTAAAGATGCGCCTCGCCGGAGAGATCGCTCTCGGTGCGTTCGGCGGTGATGGATACGGCCAGCACTTCTTTTGCGATGGCGGCCTGAAACTCGACGATAGTCGCGATGATTGCGTCGTTGGCGGACTTGGCGGTTACGGCGATTCTCGCGTCGTAGGCCAGGCGCTGCTCCTTGCGGAGATCCTGCACGCAGCGGATGAGTTCGCGGACCCAGCCCTCGCGCTTGAGTTCCTCCGTGATCTCCGTCGAGATCACGACAACCATGTTCTTGCCCTGCGCGGCGGCGAAGCCGGGCTTCGGGGCAAGCCTTACGTCCACTTCCTCGCCCGTTAGTTCGACGGACTCGCCATCAACGTTCAGCACGATGTTTCCGGACTGCAATTGCGCGCAAAGCGAGGCGCCGTCGCTTTCGGCGAGGGCCTTCTTCACTGCGTTGAGCTTCTTGCCGAGCTTCGGGCCAAGCAGGCGGAAATTCGGGCGGACGTCATACGCGACGTAGTCTTCGGGCGTGCCGCAGAACTCGATCCGCTTGATGTTGAGTTCTTCCGCGATGAGTTCGAGGTGCTTCTGCAGCCCGGCCCGAATCGCGTCGTCCGTGACGACGAGTTCGCAAAGGCCGAGCGGCTGGCGCACCTTGAGGTTCTCCGCGCGGCGCGCGCTCAGCCCGAGATTGACCGCTTCGCGCGTGTAGGCCATTTCGGCGAGCAGCCCCGAGTCGATGTTCGCGGTGTCCGCCTCGGGATAGGCCGCGAGGTGCACGCTGGGCGCGGCGCCCGGCAGCGGCTTCACGAGGTTCCGCCACGTGTACTCGCTGAAGAACGGCGTGAACGGCGCAAGCAAGCGCGCCAGCGACAACAGGCACTCGTAGAGCGTCCAGTAGGCATCGGACTTGTCCTGCGTCCAGGTGCCGGCCCAGAAGCGGGCGCGGCTCCGGCGCACGTACCAGTTCGAGAGCGCATCCACGAACTCCGAGATCGCCCGGGCCGCAGGATACGTCTCGAAATTGTCGAGCGAACGACGAACATCGAGCGTCGTCTGCTGCAATTGATTCAGGATCCAGCGGTCGAGTTCCGTGCGCTCGGCCGGCGCCGCATAGGGCGCGGCGCCTTCGCCGTTGCCGCCCGGGACGCCTGCGGGTTCGCCCGCCGCCGCGTGCAGGAAGGCCGCGGGCGCGTTGGCGGGATTGAATCCGTCGAGGTTCGCATAGATCGTGAAGAAACTGTAGACGTTGTACCACCGCATGAGCAGTTCGCCCTGCACCTCCTGCACAATCCGTTCGGAGAGGCGCGTGCTCGTGGTCGGCGGGTTCTTCGCGACGAAGCTCCAGCGCAGGGCGTCGGCACTGTACTTCTCGAAGAGCTCCGACGGCTCGTGGTAGTTTTTCAGCCGCTTCGACAGCTTGAGCCCGTCTTCGCCCTGGATCAGCCCGAGGCAGATGCAGTTCCGGAAGGGATGCGGCCACGGCGCGTTCTTGCCGTGCACGAGCGTGCTGATCGCGAGCTGCGCATAGAACCAGCCGCGGGTCTGATCGATGGCCTCGCTGATGAAATCCGCCGGGAAATTCGTGCGGAACCGCTCGACGGAGCCCTCGGCGTGCGGATAGCCCCACTGCGCGAAGGGCATGCAGCCCGCATCGAACCAGCAGTCGATGACTTCCGTGACCCGGCGCATGCGCGCGGCCGGATCCTTCGGACTCTGATACGTCACCGCGTCGATGTACGGCTTGTGCACTTTCAGATGATCGCTCAGCGCCGGATCGGCGGCTTTCGCCTGTTCCCACACGTCCGTGCCCTGGACGCCCGGCTTGGACAGGAGTTCGGCATAGGAACAGATGCACTCCATGTAGCCGGTCTTTTCGCAGATCCACACTGGCAACGGCGTGCCCCAGTAACGTTCGCGCGACAGCGCCCAGTCCACGTTCGTTTCGAGGAAGTTGCCGAAGCGTCCGTCGCGGATGTGCTCGGGCTGCCACTTGATCTCGCGATTGTTCGCGAGGAAGTCCTCAATGAACTGCGAGGTGCTGATGAACCAGCTTTCGCGGGCGTATTGGATCAGCGGGTTGCTCTCCGCGCGCGGGCAGAACGGGTACGAGTGCCGGTACTGATCGTGCTTGAGCACTACCCCCCGCTCCTTCAGCAGCCGGATGATGCCCTTGTCCGCATCCTTGCAGAACTGCCCCGCGAACGGCTTCTGATCGAAGGGGTCCACGTCCGTAACGCGCACATCAAACGTGCCGTCCGGCTTCACAAAGCAGAGGAAACCGATGCCCTGTTCGCGGCAGACGCGATAATCGTCTTCGCCGAAGGCGGGTGCAATGTGCACGATGCCCGTGCCCGTCTCGAGATCGACGAAGTCGCCGGGGATGATTGTCCAGTGTTTGTCCGAATCCTGATCCGTGCCCACTTTCTTGGGACGCGCATAGTTGAAAAGCGGCTCGTAGCAGAGCCCGATCAACTCGGCGCCCTTGAACGTCCGCACGATCTTCACATCGTCGCCGAAGTACTTCGGCGCGAGCGCCGCCGCCAGGACGTAGCACACGCAGGCGCCGTCTTTCTCCGTCTCGACAAGCGCGTAGTCGATGTCCGGGCCGACGCAGGCCGCGCAATTGCTCAGGAGCGTCCACGGCGTGGTCGTCCACACGAGGAGATTTACCGCGCCGCACGCGAGGCCCAGTTGCTGCTTGCTGGCTTCCGTCAGGGCAAACGCAACTGTGATGGCCGGATCGTCCGTGTCGCGGTAGCCTTCGCCCACTTCGCCCGCGGAGAGGGCGGTGCCGCCTTGCGCCCACCACCACACGACCTTGTGGCCCTTGTAGAGGAGGCCGCGGTCGAACAACTGCTTCAACGCCCACCACACGCTCTCGACGTAGCTTTGATGATACGTGACGTAGGCCTGATCGAGATCCACCCAGAACCCGATGCGGTCCGTCAGCTCTTCCCACTCGCGTTGATAGCGGAAAACCGATTCGATGCAGGCGCGGTTGAACGCCTCGACGCCGTACGCCTCGATCGCCGCCTTGCCCCCGTCGATGATCCCAAGCGTCTTGCACACCTCGACTTCGACCGGCAGGCCGTGCGTGTCCCAGCCCGCTTTGCGCTCGCAATAGAAGCCGTCCATCGTCTTGTAGCGCGGGAAAATGTCCTTGATCGTGCGCGTGAGGCAGTGCCCGGGATGCGGCATGCCGTTGGCGGTCGGCGGCCCTTCATAGAACACAAACGAGGGCGCGCCCTCGCGCTGCTTCAGGCTCTGATGATAGACCTGCTGTTCCTTCCAAAACGCCATAACCTCCTTCTCGGTTTTCGAGAAGCTGAACGGCGACGGCACAGGATCGAATACGGGCTCGCTCATGAAACGCATTTCCTTGGATGTACGCACAAATACACGGCGGGTGTTACATACCCTTTGGATGAAGAAATCATCCTCTTTTCGGCCCGATTTTTCAAGTTTTCGGCCACAATCGCACCGGGACGCGTTGCGGCAGGGACCTTCGGGCCCAGCGAGGCCATCCGGCATGAGCGGTAGACCGCGTCATGTCACAAGGTCGTCTAACGTGAGGCTGCAATTGTCCTGCTCGTAATCAGGCCGATGCCCCGGCCCTTGTCGCCCACGGCGCAGTAAAACAGGTACGAGACGCCGTCTTCGGGATTGCGGGCCAGCGAAATCTTGTGCGCGTATTTCCGGTCGAGGCCTGAAGGATTGCCGCCGGCCTTGTAGAGCGGTTCGGGGTGGCTGGTCCAGTGACAGAGGTCGCGCGAGAAGGCGGCCATGATGTGCGCGCCGCCGCGGCCCACGCCGAAGTAGAACATCGCCCAGTGATCGCCGTCGCGCAAGACTTTGCCATCCGAGCAGAACTGCTCATCGTAGCTGCCGGGCGCGCCATTCCGCACGATGGGATTGCCCGGATAGCGCGTCCAGTGGAGCATGTCTGTGCTGTGGACAATGCCCATTTGCTCCATGCTGCCCTTGGCGGCGTTGTAGAAGTTCCAGAACTTGCCGCCCTCTTCGATGAGCCATGGCGCATAGATGCAGTCTTTCTCCCAGTCCGCGGCGCCCTCGATCGACAATATGGGCACCGTCTCCGAGGCGCGATGCCATGTGTCGCCGTCTTCACTCCAGAGCGCGCCTTCCGCGCCCGGCCGAATTTCATAGCCGCCCTGCTTCGGATAGCAGGAGTACAGCGCCCAGTACTTTCCGTTCCAGCGCTTGAGCGTCCGCGGCCCGCCAATGTCGTATGACTCAAAGAGCGCCGCACACACGGCTACGCCGCCGTGATCAAAGGTTCCCGGCGCGCCGAAGCCTGCGACGAGGCCCTTGGGCTCCCAATGCACGAGGTCCTTGCTCACGGCCAGCGCGGTTTGATAGCCGCGCCCGTCAAATCCCGTGTAGAACATCCGCCACTCGTCTTTGTGCCGCCACACAAGCGGACAGTCCGTCATCTGGAAATTGAGCCCGTCCTTGGGACTGGGCGGGATGACGTGATCCGGGTGGTACTGCCATCCCCGGTACGGCGCGGCCCACTGATCGAGCGTTTCCCGGGGGATGGCGGCCACGAGCTCCGTCCCGCCCGTCTCCGCGGCCGGAACCGGGATCGACATTGCCAGGAAGCACATCGTGATCATGATTCGCGTCATTGAAAGCTCCTTCAAGGCCGCCACACGCCGCATGAACCTCGTTGCCCGATGGGCGCTCCGGGCACCTCATCGACGGAGGGCATTGTATGGAGGGCATTGTATGGCATGGGTGTTCCGATGATACAATCGAACCTGATTATAAGAAAAGGCAGCGAAAGCATACTTCTCATGCGGACCCATTTCGCCAGACTGCTGAAACAGCTCCGGAAGACGTTTCCGCAGGCGGACCTCGACGTTGTCCGCGCGGCGTACCGCCGTGCCAACGAAGCCCATTTCGGGCAGAAGCGGCTGTCCGGGGATCCCTACGTCATTCACAGCATCAAAGTGGCGTTGAACCTGGCGGCGCTCGGGCTGGATCCCGTCACGTGCGCCGCAGCGCTCCTGCATGACGTCCTCGAAGACACGACTGTGAGCCGCGAAGGCCTTGCCCGGGAGTTTGGCGAGGAGATCACCTCGCTGGTCGACGGCGTGACGAAGATCAGCGGCTTGTCGTTTCCGGAGAAGGGCGCGACCCAGGAGATCAAGCAGGCGCAGAATATCCGCAAGATGCTCGTGGCCACGGCGAAGGATGTCCGGGTCATCTTGATCAAGCTCGCGGACCGCCTGCACAACATGCGCACTATCGAGTTCCTTCCGCCCGAGAAACGGATGCGCATTGCCCGAGAAACGCTCGACATCTACGCGCCGCTCGCGCATCGGATCGGCATTTCCGACTGGAAGTGGGAACTCGAAGACCACGCCTTCCATCAGTTGCAGCCGGAGATCTATCACGACGTCGCCACTCAGGTTGCCATGACGCGCCGGGACCGCGAATCGGATCTCAAGAAAGTGATCGGATTCCTGGAGCAGCAACTGGCGGAAGCCGGCGTCCAGGCGCAAGTCATCGGACGGGCAAAGCACCTCTACAGCATCTATCAGAAGATGGTTCAGCAGGGGAAGGACTTCTCCGATGTGATGGATGTGCAGGGGGTGCGCATCATCACGCGAACCGAAAGCGAATGCTACAACGCCCTGGGCGTCGTCCACAGCCATTGGACGCCCGTGCCGGGCCGCCTCAAAGACTACGTCGCCATGCCCAAGCTCAACCTGTACCGGGGCATTCACACGACGGTGATGCGCGAGAACGGGCACACGATGGAGGTCCAGATTCGCTCAGAGGAGATGGATCGCACGGCGCAGACCGGCATTGCCGCGCACTGGGTCTACAAAGAAGGCGAGAAGGGCCAGGACAAGAAACTCGAGGATCAATTGGCGTGGCTCCGCCAGATGTACGAATGGCTCAAGGACGCCGCGGGACAGGACGATCTCCTCGACAGCGTCCGGCGTGACTTCAAAGAGACGGACATCTACGTCTTTACGCCGAAAGGCGAAGTGAAGGAGCTGCCGCACGGGGCAACTCCCCTGGACTTTGCCTACCTCATCCATTCCGAGATAGGCCATCATTGCATCGCGGCGCGGGTGAACGGCCGCGTCGTGCCGCTCCGTTATCACCTCCAGATGGGCGACGTGGTTGAAATCCTCACCTCGAAGAACCAGACGCCGCACCTGAGCTGGCTCGAATTTGTCATCACCGGCCGCGCGCGCACCCGCATCCGCGCACGCCTGCGGGAACTCGGCGAACTGGAGCCCCTGGAAGCGCCCGAGCACAAGCCGCGCGAGGAACGCCCCCACCACCGCCCGGAGACCCCCGCACACACTGTACGCCAAGTGGACGATGCCACGCGCCGCAAGCTGATCCGCATCCAGGGGGCCAAGGGTATGGAAGTGCAGTTCGCGAAGTGCTGCAATCCGATGCCTGGCCACTCGATCGTCGGCTATGTCACGCGCAATCCGGGCCTCACAGTTCATCGCATGGATTGCGGCATCTTCCAGCGTACAAACCGCGACGCCAAACGCATCGTGGACGCATCATGGGAGGGCGAAGGCGTGCTCGAGACGTCGATGCGCGTCATCATCGGCCCGCGGCCCAATGTGCTCGCGGATATTACGAACGCCCTGCGGCCCATGAACATCGACATCATCAGCGCGAACTACGGCCCCCGCGATGACGGCAAGGGATACTTCGATTTCATGTTCGAGGTCGCGGATCAGCGTTCCATCGACGCCGTCATGCGCACGCTTCGCACCGTCTCCGGCATCACCTCGATCAAGCTGCTCTGGAGCCGGGAGAAATCGACCGATCACCGCGAGGCAATGGGCTAGGGACACGCACAGGCACTGTATGGATCAGTTCAAACTTGTCACGGACTTTCAGCCCGCGGGCGATCAGCCCGAGGCCATCGATTCGCTCATCGAGGGACTTAACGAGGGCCTGCCGTCGCAGGTCCTGCTGGGTGTGACCGGCTCCGGAAAAACGTTCACGATCGCGAACGTCGTGGCGCGCGTGAACCGCCCCACGCTCGTCCTCGCGCACAACAAGATCCTTGCCGCGCAACTCTACGGCGAATTCAAGGACTTGTTCCCCGAGAACGCGATCGAGTATTTCGTCAGCTACTACGATTACTATCAGCCGGAAGCCTACGTTCCGACGACGGACACGTACATCGAAAAGGATTCGTCGATCAACGACGAGATCGACAAGATGCGGCATTCCGCGACACGCGCGCTCATTTCCCGGCGCGACTGCCTCATCGTCGCCAGCGTCTCGTGCATCTATGGCATCGGCTCGCCGGCCATGTACAACCAGTTGCGCGTCGAGCTGGAACCGGGCGGCGCCATGCCCCGCAATCGCCTCATCGAGGGCCTCATCGCGATGCAGTATGAGCGCAACGATGTGGACTTTCACCGCGGAACCTTCCGTGTGCGCGGCGACATCGTTGATGTTTTCCCCGCCTACGAAGGGGACCGCGCCATCCGCGTCGAGTACTTCGGCGACGAGATCGACGATCTGAGCGAAATCGACCCGCTGCGGAGCATTGTCCTGCGCAAGTTGCGCCGGGTCGAGATCTATCCCGGCTCCCATTACGCGACCACGGCGGACAATCTCGGCCGGGCGATCCGGAGCATCGAGCACGAACTGGGCGAGCGCCTTGTGGAACTTCGCGGGGAGAACCAGGAACTCTACGCGCAGCGGCTGGAACAACGCACGCGCTACGACCTGGAGATGCTGCGCGAAATCGGCTTCTGCAGCGGAATCGAGAATTATGCCCGCCATCTCGAAGGACGCATGCCCGGCGATCCCCCCTACACGCTCCTGGATTACTTCCCCAAGGATTTCCTGCTTGTGGTCGACGAAAGCCACATGTCCGTGCCGCAATTGGGCGGCATGTTCCGCGGCGACCGCTCGCGCAAGGACAAACTCGTCGATTACGGGTTCCGGCTGCCCAGCGCGCGCGACAACCGCCCCCTGACTTTCGAAGAATTCCAGCAGCGCGTGCATCAGGTCATCTTTGTGAGCGCGACGCCGGCCGAGTTCGAACTCAAGGCCAGCGCCGGCGTCATCGTCGAACAAGTGGTCCGCCCGACGGGCCTAATCGATCCGGAGGTCGAAGTGCGCCCCGCGGCCAACCAGGTGGACGATCTTCTGGACGAAGTGCGCGGTCGCGCCAAGAAAGGCGAGCGCGTCCTCGTAACCACGCTCACGAAACGCATGGCCGAGGACTTGACGGAGTACTATCACAATCTCGGCGTCCGTGTCCGCTACATGCACTCGGACGTGGAAACGCTCGATCGCATCGAACTCGTGCGCACGCTGCGCAAAGGCGAGTACGACGTGCTCGTCGGAATCAATCTCCTGCGCGAAGGGTTGGACATTCCCGAAGTCTCGCTCGTGGCGATCCTCGATGCGGACAAGGAAGGCTATCTGCGATCCGAGACGAGCTTGATCCAAACCTGCGGCCGTGCCGCGCGCAACCTCTATGGCCGGGTCATCATGTATGCGGATCACACGACCGGATCGATGCAGCGGGCTATCGCGGAGATGAGCCGCCGCCGCAAGAAGCAGATCGCGTACAACAAGAAACACAGGATTACGCCGCGCGGCATCCAGAAGGCCGTGCCCGATCTTCTGAAGAAGCTGTGTGATCGCGACTACGTCACAGTGCCGATTGCCGCGGAAGAACCCGATCTCTACGTGCCCACGCACGATCTGAACCGGAGCATCCGGAAGTTGCGCAAGCAGATGAAGGAAGCGGCGGACCGGATGGACTTCGAGCAGGCCGCCGAATTGCGCGACCGCATCTTTGCGCTCGAGCGCCGCCAGATCGAAGAAGGCCTGTAGCGGCCGCACTAGCCCAGCGTCAGGCTGGGATCGGGGGTGGCGGAGAGGGGATCCAGCAGGCCGTGCCGGAACCGGGAATCGGCGGCGGCGGCAATCATGGCGCCGTTGTCCACGCAATACGCGAAGGGCGGCAGGAACACGTCGATGCCCAGTTCGGCCGTGAGTCGCTGGCGCAGCAACCGGTTCGCCGCGACGCCGCCCGCCAGCACGACGCGCTCCGCGCCCAGCATCTGAATCGCCTGCTTCGTCTTGATCAGGAGGACATCGACGGCCGCGGCCTGGAAACTCGCCGCCAGATTCGCGATGTTCGGCGCCTTCTCTTCGCGCAATGCATAGAGCACGGCCGTCTTCAGGCCGCTGTATCTGAATTCAAGACGTTCCGTGTCCAACATGGCGCGGGGAAATCGATAGGCCCCGGGATCGCCGCCTTCGGCCGCCTTCTGAATCGACGGGCCGCCCGGATACGGCAAGCCGAGCAATCGCGCAACTTTGTCGAAGGATTCTCCCACGGCATCGTCCCGGGTCGTGCCGATAATCTCATAGCGATGCGGCGCGGGGCATTGCACGAGTTGCGTGTGGCCTCCGCTCACTACGAGCGCCAGGAACGGGAAATCCGGCGCCCGCTCGCAGAACATCGAGGAGTAGATGTGCCCTTCGATGTGATGCACCCCGATGAATGGCTTGGCCCACGCATAGGCCAGGGCCTTTCCGAAGCAAAGGCCGACGAGCAGCGAGCCCATGAGTCCCGGCCCCCGCGTCGCGGCGATGGCGTCGATTTCCGCGCTGCAGTCGCGCAGGGCCTTCTCCACGAGTTGCGAGATGATCTTCGTGTGCTGCCGCGAGGCGATCTCGGGGACAACGCCGCCAAATTCCTTGTGCACATCGATCTGCGAGGCCACTTCGTTCGCGAGCACAATGCGCCCGTCCCGAATGACGGCCACGCCGGTCTCATCGCAGGATGTCTCTATGCCGAGAATGACGCTCATCGCACCAACTCCGAAACGTGCACCAGCTCCACGTTCTGATCATGCAGTTTCGGCAGTTCTTTCACAAGCACGCCCACGGTGTGGTCGCGGAAGTGGCCGATGCCGATGGCCTGGCCACGGGACTTCGCGCGCGCCACGAGCTTGGCCAGTTGCGCCTGAATCTTCGCCGGCGCCTTTTCGTTGTCCAGGAAGATATTCCGCTGTTCCGTCGGGACGCCGTGTTCACGGGCGGTCTTGCAGCCTTTCGAGGCGCCCAGCGTGCGGCTGTCAATGAAATACAGGCCGCGCTTCTTGAGCACTTCCATGAACATGCCCATGCGTTCCGCATCCCCGGTGAACTTCGAACCCGTGTGGTTGTTCACGCCGACGAGTCCCGGCACCTGAGCGATGGCGTCTTCCGTGAGGCGCTGAATTTCCTCTTTGCCCATGTTCACGTTAAGTTGTCCCGGAAACGGCTTGATCGTCTTGCTGTGCGTTTCCATGGGCATGTGAAGCATGATCTCGAAGCCCTTTTGTTTCGCGCGCTCGGCCGTGTCGCGCCCAAAGCGCGTATTCGGCAGGATCGCGAGCGTAAGCTTCGGATCGAGTTCATTCAACACCACCCGGGTGGACGGCCCCCCGTAGCCGCCGTCGTCCAGAATGATGGCAATCCGGGGAACGTGCCCCGCCGCGAGCGGCGCGGGAGAAGCCATGAGTCCGTTCTCCGGTTCCTCCTGTTCCACGGATTCGAGCGGCAACTCCTCCAGCGACGGAATGGACGCCACGAGGAACTGTTCCACATTTCCCGTCTGCACCGCCTCCATGAGCGGAAGATTCTCCGGAACGAGCCTGTCTTCCGGCGCTTCATATTTGACCGGTCCCGGCGGCGGCGCGGACGCCACGGACACACAGCGGATCTCGGCTACGCACCGGTCAAAACACGTGACAAGGAAGAGATTCTCCGCGCTCTCCGTGAGCGTTGCACCAAGCCCCGTCAATGCCTCGTCGAGTTTCTTCGGCAGGCCGGCCAGGGGAGTCGATTCGGGAACGTCCACGTGAAAGAGCGATTGCAGCCAGCGCGCGCACGCATCCTGCTGCACGTCTTCTGCGTCCTGATGAATCTCTTCCGCGCGTGCGCCCGCATGCATCAGCGCGGTGCGGATGGCTTCGTTCACATCTCGGCACAGCGGGCCCAGGTCCACGGGTTCGGGAGGCGGTGGAGGAGCGCCCAACAAGGACAATGACGCGAATTCGCGTCCGGCCAGCAGGAACGTCACGGAGCGCCGGTCCGCTTCCACGGGACCCGCGGCCATTTTCACCGCGTCCGGCGTCAACGCGCCTTCGAGTTGCTGCACGACAAACGCCGGGTCCTGTTGATCCGGCATCTTCGCCTCGAAATGGAAATCAAACCAGACCGCGCCTTCGTCGCGCCGGGCTTCTCCCGCCGTGCGCTGAATCGCGGAAGCAGGAATCCCGGCCGCTTCGAGCGTTTCCGCAATGCGATTCGCCATGCGCACGGAATGTTCGCGCAGGTTGAGCGGACGTCCCTCGATGAAGCGCGCGAGGAGCAGACCCAAGGCCAGGGCCCCGCCCAGAAGCAGGCCGAAACCCAATGCCGCAACTACCCACGACGTCCCGGCATGATGCCGGGGAGGGGATATTGCAGGCTGTATATCACTTGAGGTCATGGGCCTGGGGCTTCCTGTCAGACGAGGTTCTTGTCCACGGCGACCCCGGCCTTGAACGCGGGCAATTCCTTGGCGAAGTCCGTGCCAGGGCCTTTGAAGATGCTGGCGGTTCCCAAGACGAAGATCTCCGCCCCGAAGCGCGCCAGCCGCGCTGCATTGGACACGCTGATGTTGCCGTCCACCTCGATCATCGCGTTGTACTTCTGATACTGGATGTTCTCGCGCAGAATGCGGACCCGCTCAAAGGCCACCGGCAAGATGGGCTGCCCGGCATAGCCGGGATCCACAGTCATGACGAGAACCCGATCCACGAGGGGCAGAAGATACTCCAGTTTCGTCAGGGGAGTTGCGGGATTGATGGCGATGCCCGGCGAAGCGCCCGCCTCACGAATCTGGCCCAAGACCCGGTGCGGATGCACGCACGCTTCGACGTGAACCGTCACGATGCTGCAGCCCGCGTCCACAAATCGCTGAATGTAGCGCTCCGGCCGCGTAATCATCAGATGCGCGCTGCACGGCAGTTGGCAGACCCGCCGCGCCGCCCGGATGAAATCAAAGCCAAGCGTGTAATTCGGAACGAACTCCCCGTCCATGATGTCGAAGTGGAGTTCGTCGGCTCCGGCGCTTTCCAGCGCCTTCAGGTCGTCCTCCAGACGGGCCAGATTCGCGCACATCACGGACGGCGCGCTGATGAACTTGCTCACAAATGCTCCTTACGAATGCTGTGCCAAGAAGGCGTCGACCGCGGCCCGGCTGGGCATCGACGGTTGCGCCCCGGCCACGGTTGCCGCGAGCGCGCCCGCCGCGTTGGCAAAGCGCAACGCCTCGCGGCGTCCGGTCTGGTTCCAAATCACGCCGAGGGCCGCCGTGAAGGCATCCCCGGCCGCGGTCGTGTCCACCGCCGTGACGGAAAACGCGGGCTCGTATACTTCTTCCTCGCCCACATAGAGAGAACCTTTGGCGCCCAGTTTCATCACCGCGTGCCGCGCCCCCATGCCCAGCAGGCACCGGGCCGCCGCCCGCGCATCGTCCACAGACGCCACCGCCACCCCCGTCATCGCTTCGGCTTCCGTCTCGTTCGGCGACACAATGTCCGCCTTGCCAACCAGCGCCTCGGGCACCCGCTGCGCCGGGCCGGCATCCAGTATGGACAACGCATCGCAACGCCGGGATAGTTCCAGCGCCGCCTCCACGCACTCCAGGGGAATCTCCAGCTGCAATAACACCACGTCCGCCTGCCGAAATACGGGCTCCAGGGCTTCGATATGCCCGGGGGTCAGGCGGAAGTTCGCGGCCGGCGTCACCACGATCGAGTTTTGACCCTCATCCGAAACCAGAATGACGGCCGTGCCGGTCGGCTCGGCAGAATCGACGTGGAGATAGTCCACATGAACGTTCGCCGCGCGCAGACTCTCCCGCTGCTGCTCGCCGAAGGCGTCGTCGCCCACGCAGCCGGCGAAATGCACCGCAGCCCCCAGGCGCCCCGCGGCCACGGCCTGATTCGCGCCTTTTCCGCCGGTAACCGTGGCAAAGGAGCGGCCTATGACCGACTCGCCAGGCCGGGGGATATGGGGCACCCGCGTCACCAAATCGATGTTGGCGCTGCCCACGACAACCAACCGGACCGGATTCATGTTCCTGGACTCTCCATGACACTGCGATGAAGGAAGCCTATTGTACCCGTATGCGCCCGCCGAGTCCATCCGCCTGCGGCTGCGAAGTTGGCCTCTGGTCAAACCGGGCATTTTGTGATAGGCTGGAAAGGGTTGGGCTGGAGAGTTATACTGGATAATGCGCTCAGGGGCTGGAATCGCGGGCCGGAGGTGCAGACTATGAAGAAAAACGATGCGCGGGCCTTCACACGAAGCCCCATCACGGCCGAAATGCAGGTCCGCTTGGCCTGTGGCGTGCTCCTGGAAGGGCACGCGCTGGATATCAGCATGAACGGCGTGCTTTTCGCCACGGAGCGTTCCTTGCCCATCGGCAACCCGGTCAGAGTGAGCATGGTGCTCACGGCGGGGGACGAACAGCATCGAATCGATACTGAGGGGTCGGTCGTGCGCATTACGGAAGAGGGCGTGGCCATCGAGTTTACCGCCATAAACGAAGAGAGCCTCGAGTACCTCCGAAACCTCGTTCTCTATAATTCCCCCAACATCGAGAAGACGGACCAGGAACTGAGTTCGGCCATTGGCCTGAAACGCTGGAAATAGCCGCCGCATGCCCTCGACATTCGCGCTCTCCGTGGCCAAGTGGGTGCTGGACTTGGGCACGAAACTGATCAAGTCGGATGTCCGTCTGCACAATGCCGCCGTCATCCAGGATGACATGGCCATCATCTTCACGGTGAACCATTTCACCCGCCTTGAGACCATCCTGCTCCCCTACGTGCTCTACAAGCAGACGGGCCGCGAAGTCATGGCGCTCGCCGCGGCGGAACTTTTCGCCGGCCGCATCGGCCGCTTTTTCGAGTCAACCGGCACAGTTTCGACAAAGGATCCCGACCGGGACAAGATCATCGTGCGCTCTCTGCTGCAGGGCGATCGTCCGTGGATGATTTTTCCCGAAGGCGCAATGATCAAGGACAAGCGGGTCGTTGACCATCGCGGCGTCTTCCAGGTCTACAACGACGGCAAACGGCGTCCGCCGCACAAGGGCGCGGCCGTGCTCGCGCTTCGCGCCGAGTTTTACCGGCATAAGATCGCCTGCATTCATGACCGGCCGGACCACTCGGACCTCCCCGCCGCCCTCGATCTCTTCGGCCTGTCCTCCGCGGAACACGTCCTCGGAAAGCGCACGGTTATTATTCCCGTCAACGTCACGTATTTCCCTCTGCGCGCCCATGACAATCTCCTTCTGCGCCTGGCGACACGTTTCGCCCAGGATCTCAGCAAGCGCGCGCTCGAGGAGCTTTCCGTCGAGGGCACGGTCCTTTCCGAAGACACCGACATCGATATCACTCTCGGAGAGCCGATCGACGTGGCCGAATACCTGCGTGCGCCGGAATACGCGGAACTCATGGCCTGCGGCCTGCACGACATGCACGATCTGGAAGTGGACCCGGCCTCCCTGTTCAACGAGGCGGCACGCAAGCTCATGCTGCGCTACATGCAGGCCATCTATCAGCTCACCACAGTCAATTACGACCACCTTTTTGCCAGCACCCTGCGCTGCCTCTCCGGACGAAACTTCACGGAGCGTTCCTTCCGCGACCGGATCTTTCTGTCGGCCCGGCATCTGCAGGAGTGCGGCCACCCGTATGTTCACACGCTCCTCCGCGAAAACTACCGGGAGATGATATATGAGGACCGCTCCCCGAAGTTTGACGACTTCATGGGACTCTGTGTAAAGGAGGGCGTCCTCAAACCCAAGGGCGCGGGCTACACAAGATTGCCGCATACCGGCTTGGCCGATAATGCCTTTCACACGCAACGCGCCCACGAGTTGCATGAGGTCATCGCCAACGAAATCGAACCCATCAAGGAACTCCATGACGCGGTCTGCCGCACCGCCCGCCTCCCCCGTTTCCTGGCCGCAAAGCAGGTGCGCGACTTCCTGCTCGCCGAAGACCTGCGCGCCTTTGAAGAAGACTACGCCAGGCATTACGACCCGAAACTGAGCAAGGGACCGGACGTCGGCCGTCCCTTCTTCCTTCGGCCCATGCGCGTCCGGGGCGGGGTGGTCCTGGCCCACGGCTACATGGCGGCCCCGCTCGAAATCCGCGCCCTGGCCCAGTATCTTTATGAACACGGCTATGCCGTGTACGGCGTGCGGCTTCACGGGCACGGTACCTCGCCGGAAGACCTCGCAAACACCTCTCTGCGCAAGTGGTACGACTCGCTGAACCGCGGCTATGGCGTGATCAAGACCGTCACGGACCGGATCTTCATCGGCGGCTTTTCCACGGGCGGGTGCCTGGCATTGATCGCTGCGGCGGAGAAGGGCGCCCATCTCACCGGCGTCTTCTCGATCTGCGCCCCGTTGAAACTGCAGAACTACTCCGTGCGCCTGGCGCCCTCGCTGGTCTCGCTCAATTCCCTGCTCAAGCGTTTCGGACGCACCCGCGAGGCTTGGGAGTTCATTGACAACGTCCCCGAGAACAAGCACATCAACTATGCCAAGAACCCGCTCACGGGCGTGACGGAACTCATCGCGTGCATGGACACGA
The DNA here is from genome assembly GCA_903837785.1 of Candidatus Hydrogenedentota bacterium. Taxonomy (GTDB): domain Bacteria; phylum Hydrogenedentota; class Hydrogenedentia; order Hydrogenedentales; family CAILVY01; genus CAILVY01. The sequence continues at coordinate 11,351 of CAILVY010000257.1, read as the reverse complement.
TGGATGAACGGCTCCCGGAGGTTCGGGTGCCCGCGCTCGTGATCCAATCCTCCAAAGACCCCGTGGTGAACTCCGCCAGCGCACAGCTCATTTTCGAGAAGATCGCCTCCCCACACAAGGAGCTCACGATCCTCGAACGCGACCGCCACGGCATCATCAACGGGCAGGGGCGGGAAGATGTTTTTGACCGCGTGCTGCAATTCCTGCGCCGCGTGCCGGCGCCCGGCGCCGCCTGAGCGCATCGGCGCGCCCTGACTTTCACGACGTAATGAAGAAGAGGGGACCCGATCTTCACAAATCGGGTCCCCTCGGCGATTCAGGTCCGTGCCGGAAACCGGCTATTTCTTGTTCTTCGCGGCGATTTCGGCGGCCATCTTGTCGATATTCGCGACGCACTGCGCCAACTCAGGCACCGAGTTGTCCCAGTTCCATTCGTACTCCGCCGAGAACACGCCCTTGAAACCCTGGCGGTTCAGCTCTTCCAGAATGGCCTTGATGTCGGTCTTTCCCGTGCCCCACGGCACATCGTGCGCCTTGGGCGAGAGCTCGTTCAGATCCTTCAGGTGCAGCGAGATGATCCGGCCGTTGAGCTTCTTGATCGCTTCCAGCGAGCTGAGCCCGGAGCGAATCCAATGGCCCGTGTCCGCGCAGGAACCCACGCGCTTGCTCAGGCCCTTGGTCTTCTCGACCACTGTGTCCACGTTCCAATACTTCGAGGGCTTCGGATGATTGTGTATCGCGATATTGATGCCGTATTCATCCGCAAGCTTGCTTAGCATCGGCAGCGTTTCGTAGTCGGGTTCCGAGACGATGGTTTCCATGCCCATGGCCTTCGCAAAATCAAAGACCTTGCGGGCTTCGGCCTCGTTGCCCGGCAAACCGACCACGCCGTAGTTGACCAGTTTGACGTTCGCGGACTTCAGCTTGTCGAGGGCGACCTTCTGCATTTCCGGAGACATGTTGTGGTCGAAGACCGCATCGCCCGTGTCCTTGCTCAGCTTCTGGCCGGGATACGCCTCGATCCACTTCAAACCGAGCGAGGCCACTTTGTCCACCGCCTCGAAGAACGTGAAATGATTGAAGCTGTACGCCTGGCAGCCGATGCGCCAGCCGAGCGCTTCGGCGTTGGGCGCGCCTTGCGCCATGGCCGGCCCGCACAGTGCGCCCAGCGCCAGTGCGGCGGCAATCGAGAGAATCGTCACGTGTTTCATGCTGGTTCCTTTCTTCCTTCCAACGAATGGGGTTGAACGCTCATTGTAACGTATCTGCAAGACGCCGCGCGAGCGAAACTGCTTCCGCGTGCCGTCTCCGATGCAAATCAAGATCCGCCTGTGTCTGAACCAGACGTGCCGCCGCCTCGGCCAACGATTTCTCGAATCCGGCCGAACGCTCCTCCTGCGCCACGAGACGCCCCTGCAGCATCGCCTGTTCGGCCTGCAACGATGAGACGGCCCGCTCCTGTTCCGCCAGCGCCGCCTCTGCCCGCTGTTTCTGCTGCTGCCCTTCCGCTTCCGACTGCTGCAATGCCGTAAGCCGCTGCAGCAAGGCGGCCAGTTCGGCTTCCCGCTGTTGCAGCCGCGCCTGGACGTCCCCGAGGCGCGTTCCGGCCTCGCTTGCCTGGGCCTGAACCGCCTCCATCTCTCGCTGCGCCGCCTGTAGTGCGCCTAGATGCGCGGCCTGTGCCGCCTTCAACTGCTCCTCGCAGGCGTGCAAGCGTTCTGCCGCCTCCCGGGCCGAAGATTCCAGTGCGCCGTGCCGTTCCAGCCCCGCCTGAAGCTCCGCCTCACGTGTCTTCATCGCCGTGATATCACGCGCGAAGAAGATCAATCCCACCGCGTCCCCGTCCTCGTTCAAGACGGGAATCCGCGTCACTTCCAGCCAGCATTTCCCGGCCGCCCCTGTCAATGCCTCCTCGCCCGATCGCGGCAACCCGCTCTTTAGCACCAGGCGCTCCTGCTGTTGAGCGGCCGAGGCCTCCTCGGCGGAGAACAAGTCGCCATCCTTTCGCCCCGCGATCTCATCGGGCGCCTTCCCCAGAAACTGGCAGAAGGCCGGATTCACCACTTCATACGCGAGATCCTTGTTCTTAAGCGCAAGAAGGCCGGGAAGCCCCGTGATCATCGTCCGCAGCAGGCGTTGCTGGCTGTCATTTATGGCCATAAACACTTGTTTCCCGCCGGAAGTTGGCCGGTCATGTTCCCACATTCCCCGGCACAGGTGCAAACCTCGCCGGACGACAGGACAGGGATGGAGGGCGTGTTCGTGCGCGCGGGTGGTTTCTCTTGATGGTTCTAGCCCGTCGAAGAAGGCCTGCGGGACCTGCGATGCGCCAGCGGAACGGGGACGCAGGGGGATGGCATTACTCGAGGCAATTGGCGAGTTGGCCGATGGCGATGGCTGTCCAGCCGATGATCAGCCAGGCAAAGAGCGCGAACCCATGGGCGGCCCAACGTCTCCGGGAGAGTCCGAAATACAGCGCGGCCCCCAAGGTGGCGGAGAAAACGAGGGCCAGCGGCAGGGAGAAGAATTCGCCCGCATTCGGAAAGGACACGAGTTTTGCAGCCTGGGTTGCCCACGGGCCGCATGGAAGACCAAGGAGAATGCCCAGAAAGACCTTTCTTGGCATATGGCCGGGCACCAGAAGCGCTGTGAAGATGATGGGCAACAACGCGAGGAGCGTCGGGGCCAGCCAAATGAAGAGGAAGTGCCTGAACACGGACGCGCCGGGCTGACGAAGCCGTGGTGCAAGGAAGGGCGCCAACAGCAGGACGCCGATCAGCGGTGTCCCAAGGATGAGCGCATTCAAATGAAGGCCGTAGGCGAGTCGGGCCACGAGCAGGTTTCCCGAAAGCAGCGCCAAGGATAAGCCAAGACAGACCCAAGCCCATCGATTGGCACGCTCCGACAGGGCCATCGCGATGCCCAAAGCGCCGGCGGCGGCGGCCCACAGGAAGATGAGCCGGGCAAACGTTGCACCGCAGGCCGCGACGAGAGTGGCGAGTAACGTCGCGGCCAAGCCGATGGCCACGATACTCGCACTCACAGGAATTATCGTACGCGGCGTCTGGACGTCCCTGTTGGAGGCCGAATCACTGCCAATCATCTTCCCTTTCTCCTGGTCTTTCCTGTCACTTCGCCGGCGCACGAGAGGATTCGTTCGAGTGCGGCGCGGTCATTGTGGGCATGTCCGGCATTTTGGGCCTGTCAGGGCGCCTGACTTCGGGACGACCCGGCTTCTCAGGCATCGTATAGCGGGGGTGCGGCTGGCCTTGACCGACGGCCCGCTCGGGCGGCGTCCACTTGGGCAGGACGGGAGGGTCGGTTCCTGGGGGCCAGACGGGCGCGGGTCCGGACTGCCTGCTCCAACGGGACTCGGCGCGGACAGCGTAATCGGGTTGCTTGCGCAGCAGATCGAGATAGCGATCGTAGCGTTCATCGAGATCGGGAACTCGTCGTTCTTTCCGGAACCAGTATCGAACCCAAGTGCGCAACCGAACCTCGGCGGCAAGGGTCAGGTTCCATTCGTGCCAGGCCCAATAGCGGCTGGGATGGGCAAGCAGGTGCTTGTGAAAGCGATTGAAGGCCCCGCCAGTGTTTGCGTCGAAGCCTGGGGCGGTTTGCCACCACGGAAGGATGCGGGACTGGGCAAGCGGGTTCGCCGTGATTCCCTGGAATGTGTTGAGGAACTCCTGCAGCAGATCGGGCCGGGAATTGAAGGCGTCGAGAAAGGGGCGCAGTTCGCGCGGAAACGTCTTGCCTTGCGTGGGTTGCCGGAGCTGGGGCACGGCCGTATCGGGGTTGGCGCGCAAGTAATCGAGGCCGTTGCTGAGCGGTTGTTCAGCATAGTCCGCTTTCCGCGCGTGATCGAGCTCGGTGCGCTGCAGCGCTTCCACGTTCTTTCGGAGTTCGGGGTCCCGGGCAATCTGGTCGTAATACTGATCGAAGAGCCGTTCGGCGGCGGGCGCAGCGTACAGCGCTTCATCGGCCGCCCGGGCAAGCGCGTGGAATTCCGCGAGGAGGTTCAGATCGAGCCATGTGTCAAGCGCGCGCGCGAGGGCCTGATTCTGTTTCACCGCAGCCAGGAAACCGCGGTGGTTCTCCAGGAGATCCGGGCTGCTTTCGAGCGCGGCCTCCACAATCTTCCATTCTTCCGCTGCGTTGCGTTTGGATACTTGCCCGGCATCCGGAGCGCCGAATCCGCAGGCGAAGCACAAACACAAGGCGGGGATCATGTCAGTCCCAATTCTGCCGCAAGATCGAGCACAGTGAACCGGTTTCTCAGATATCGCGCGCGTTCAAGGGCCTGCTGAAATTCCAGCCGGGGCGCGTGCATGTCCTCGGCGCGCACGGGTCCGCCCGAGGCCGCGATACACTGCGCCACCACCGCCGACGGCTGGAGGTCTTCGTGCAGGGCGGCGCGCAGATCCGGGAGGAGCGACTTGAAGCGTTCGAGTTCGGCGCGAAGCCCCTCGGGCGTGGGGGCCTTTTGCACCCACTGCGCCCATACTTCTTCGCCGACGTTGGGGCCCCAGTCCGCCATCACGAGATCGCGGACGAATTCCGGCGCGGGATGCGCGGCGATGAGTCGGTCCACGTCGAGGGTGCCGGGATCCAGTGCGAGGACGCGCTCCCAGAGGCCCAGTGTATAGACGGTGGCCACGCCCACCTGCGTTCCGTGCAGGTCGTTCGGCGTTCCATACAGGGCGTGCTTCATGTCGAGATAATGCGAGATGAGGTGTTCGCCGCCGGAAGCGGGGGCGGACGAGCCGGCGATCACCATGCCGAAGCCCGAAAGCAGCAGGGCTTCGAGCACGAGCTTGACGGCTTCGGGTTCCGCGCGTCCGACCGCGGGCGCGGCCGCGAAGAGCCGCTCCTGAATGCCTTCGTTGAACTCGCGTGGCCGGTGGCAGTAGTAGTCGCCGCGCAGGAGGTGGCTGGCGCGCCAATCGCTTGCAGAGGAGCATTTCGACAGGAAATCGGCGACGCCGGCCGCCAGCATGCGCTGCGGGGCGGTCGCCACGATTTCGGGATCGGCGAAGACGCCCGTTACGGGCCGGACGGGTTGCGTGCGCTTGAGCCCCCGAACCTTGAGTGCGGTGATCGCGGACGTATAGCCGTTCATCGAGGCCGCGGTGGGAAAGACCAGCACAGGCTTCTTCTGTTCCGCGCCCGCGGACTTGGCCAGATCCGTCACCGTGCCCGCGCCGATGGCAACGTAGAAATCGGCGTCTCGGCCTGCCACGGCGACTTCCTGCGCCAGTTCGCCCGTCGCCTCGAAGGGGTCGGACGGGTAGGTCTTCTCCGCAAGGCGCTTCCCGGCGGCGCCCAGGGCCGACAGGACCTGCTCGCCCGCAACGTGCCGCGTATTGCCATCGGAGACGACGAGCGCCAGGCGGCCGCATCGTTCCCGTGCGAAGTCCGCCAATGCTTCCGCGGCCTTCTCTCCAACATGGCAGCGTTCGATTGGCAGTTCGTGCCGGACACCGCAGGGACAATCAAAAGACGCGCCAAGACTTTGCCAGCCGAGTTTCTCCATACTACCCTTCAATCCGTTGTCTTGCCCAGTTGGGGCGGCCCCGGCCTGGGGAGATTCTTTTCCCGCTCCCACCGCCTCAATTTCCGCCAGAGCGTGTTGCGTCCGATGCCCAATGCCCGGGCGGCCTTCGCCTGGTTGTTCCGGCACTGCCGCAACACGTCCAGAATGTGATTCATCTCCGCGTCTTCGAGCCGCACGCGGGGCGTTTCGGGCGGCGGGGCAATGCCGGTCAGGCCCGCGGCGTGCGCTTCGAGCGCGCGCTGAACCATCAACGGGGCCTCTCCCGGCTGCAGTGGCGAGAAGACATAGCCAAACACGCCCTGCCGCATGGCAATCACCGCGTCCGCGATGCCGCCGGCGGAAACCACGAGGAGAACGGGCCGTTCGCGGGCCTCCGTTACGGCCTGCGCCGGACGCTCGGTTATCACAAGATCCGCGCCCTCCGCAACGATCCGGTGGCCATGCGCTTCGAGCATGGCCTTCAACGCCAGCCGGTTCGGGGGATTGTCCACGTGTAGCGCGATGCTTGCCATGCCAAGAGGCTACACTCCATCGTCTCCGCTTGTCCAGTTCAACACGCCGTATGTGCGCATATTCCCGGACAATGGCGAAGCCTCACGGGTTTGTGCCAAGTGCGCTTCAGAAACTACAATTCCTGGATTCAGCAACCATAGAGGCCCTCCCCGTAATGCAGACGGACACCCCCGAGAAAGAACCCCGATGGACGGGTGTGCGCGAGGTCATGTCGATGTCCTGGCCGATCGTGCTGGGGTCGTTGTCCTTCACGATCATGGATTTCACGGACAAGTGGATGGTTGGGAAGCTGGGCACGGAGCCGGCCGCAGCCGTGGGATCCGCGGGCCTGTGGTCGTACACGCTGAGCACCGTCTTGCTGGGGATTGTCGGCTGCGTGAGCACTTTCGCGGCGCAGTCGCTGGGGCGCAACGAGAAATCAAATTGCGCGCGCTATGCGTGGCAGGGAATCTATCTGGCGGCGTTCGCGGGCGTGCTCGCGCTGGCGTTGTGGCCAGTCAGCGCCCCTCTCTTCCGGCGGATGGGCCATGGGCCGGCCGTGACGGAGATGGAAATCGGCTTTTTCCAGATCCGGCTCCTGGGCTACATCCCGATGGCCTGGGGGACGGCGCTGGCCGCGTTTTTTCAGGCGATCAACCGTCCCCGCGTGCCGATGTACGCGGCCCTGGCGGGCACGGGGCTCAACGCGGTCCTGAACTATCTGCTGATATTCGGCGTGTGGGGTTTTCCGCGGCTGGGCGTGAACGGATCGGCCACGGCGACAGTGATTTCGCAGTACGTCCAGGCGGGCCTGCTGCAACTGATCTTTCTGCGCGGGAGTCTCAGTGCCGAATTTGGCACGCGCAAGTACTTTCATCTCGATCTTCCCCGGCTGCGGGAGCTGGTCCGCATCGGCCTGCCCGGCGGCGCGGGCATGTTCCTGGACATCTTCAACTGGAGCATCTTCACGAGCCTGGTCGTTGGCCACTTCGGTTCAGTGTCCCTGGCGGCGCACACGTTTGCCATCAGTTTCATGCACGTATCGTTCATGCCGGCGGTGGCCGTCAACCAGGGCATTGCGGCGATCGTGGGGCAGTGGATAGGGCGGGGCGACATCCCGCGGGCGAAAGCGCGCACGTACACGGCGATCCGGCTGTGCATGGGGTACATGGTTTGTATGGGGGTGATCTTCGCCGTGTATGGCAAGACGCTGATCCAGGCCGTGTTCAGCAGCGACCCGGCGGTGATCGAACTGGGCCACAAGCTGCTGATCCTGGCGGCCATATTCCAGGCGTTCGACGCGATCAACATCACGTGCATGGGAGCGTTGCGCGGCGCAGGCGACACGCGCTGGATGATGATCGCCCTGTTTGTCGGTTCGTATCTGTTCTTCCTGCCGCTGGCGGTCTTCCTTTCGTTCGGACTTCACGGCGAGGCGTACGGGGCGTGGATTGGCGCCACGTTCTACATCATTTCCGTGAGCGGCGTGCTGTTCCAGCGCTTCCACGGGGAACGCTGGCGCTCGATCAGCATCTTCAGCCAGCCGGGGGCGGAGTGATCGGGGAACAGGCCTGCAGCAGCTCCTGACTGCTCGGGTAGAGCCTGGGCCGCGTCTTGTCGAAGGCCTCCAGCTCGGCCGACAGGGCAGCCGTAACTTCCTGGGCGGGCATGCCATGTTCGATTTGTTCACGCAGCCAGGGACCGCCGGCGAGCACGTCGAATGACGGCTCGAAACGCAAAGACTCGGGATGATGTTTCCGGATGGCGCGGAGCAGCGCCACCACGAGGGTGAAGGCCCGGACCGCAGCCGGGTCGGAGACGCGAATCCGGATGCCCCGGCAGGATTCATCCTTGTGGCGCGGGTTGGCCGCCTTTCCCGGAATGGCGCGGGGGGTGTAGCAGACAGATTCGAGGGTGCATCCCGCGAATTCGCGCGGATCGAGTTCGGCGAGCATCCTGTCCGGATCGAGCCACGGCGCGCCCAGGAGGAGAAAGGGGTGTTTTGTGCCGCGGCCCTCGTTGATGTTCGTGCCCTCGAAGAGACAGGTGCCGAGGTAGACGAGGGCGGTTTCAGGGGTGGGCATGTTGGGCGAGGGCGGAAACCAGGGCAACGCGCAGGCCGAAAACAAGAGGTCGCGGGGCCAGTTATCGACTTTGCTCACTTCTAGATCGAGTTTGCGGCCGCCGAGGGCGGAGTCCCGGAAGTGCAGGGCCATTTCCCCGAGGGTCATTCCGTGCCGGACAGGGATGGGGGCGCAGCAGACCGGCGAGCCCGTGACGCGGGCGATGGGCCCTTCGAGCACGACGCCGCCCGTGGGATTCGGCCTGTCCAGTACCCGCACCGGCACCCCCGCGTCGGCACAGGCAATCAGGCATTCCTTCATCGTGGCGATGTACGTGTAGTACCGCGCGCCGATATCCGGCAAGTCGATTACGAAGAGGTTGATGCCGGCCAGTTGATCCCGCGTGGGACGCTTTCGTTCGCCGTAGAGGCTCACGATGGGGACCCGGCCCAGTTCGTCTCTTACCTGTTCTCCGGCCTCCGCTGTGCCGCGCAAGCCGTGCTCCGGGCCGAAGAGCCGCTGCAATTGGATCTCCGGATCGAGCCGAAGCGCAAGCACGACGGGGCGGCGGCGCTGAGTGAGTGCGGCACGATTCGTCAACAGGGCCGTGCGTTTGCGCCGGAGCGCCTCGAAATTGTCCCACATGACGCGATCAATGCCCGTGTGGACGTTCGCCACGCCGGGATAGCGCAAGGCGGAGAGGCGCCGGAAGAAGACGCGGCGCAGGGTTGCGGTATCGCGATGTTCGCGTGTGGGATGGCAGTTGTTGCTGAGCAGGATGCCGAAGAAGCCGGTGTCGCGGTCCATCCAGAGGCATGTGCCGGTCCAACCGGTGTGTCCGAAGGCGCTGCGCGCGGGGAGGAAGCCGCCGGCACCGCTGGACCACGGGTCCAATTGCCAGCCGAGCCCCTGCCACGGATAACAGGGGACCTGGCCAAGCCGGGTCATTTCGAGAAGGGTCTTCTCCGGGAGGATGCGTCCGGAAAGGAGCCCGCGGCAGAAGCGCGCGAGGTCCCCGGCGGTGGCGAAGAGGCCGGCATGCCCCGCGACGCCGCCCACAGCGCTTGCATGTTCATCGTGGACTTCGCCGGCAATCATCCGGTTCCGCCAGGGGCATTGTTCCGTCGCGGCAAAACGCCCGGCCCATGTCTGGGGCGGATTGAATGCGGTCGAATGCATGCCGAGCGGTTCGAAAATCCGGCGGCAGCAGAAAGCTTCGAGCGAGTCGCGTGCGGCGATTTCGATGAGCTTGCCCAACAGGAAGAATCCGAGGTCGGAGTACATGTGCCGAAGTCCCGGCGGGCTCTCCAGGGGCACGTACGAGATGCGCTGGATCATTTCGTTGACGCTCTTCACGATTCGATACAGCGGTTTGAGCGCGGGCAATCCGGAAGTGTGCGTCAGCAGATGACGGATAGTGAAGACCTGGAACTGCGGCAAAGGGATGAAATCGCTCACCGGCTGATCGAGGTCAAGCGCGCCGTCGGCGCGCAGCAGCATGAGGGCGGTCGTGGTCGCAACAACCTTCGTCAGTGAAGCGAGATCGTAGACTGTGTCGATGCTTGCGGGGGCTTGGGATGGGACCAGTTGCCGGAAACCGGTGGCCGCGTGAAACAGCGTCTCCTCGGGCGTGCCGACGTATGCGACGGCGCCCGGCGCCTTTGAAGCTGCCACCGCAGCCTCCAATGCCATGCGAAGCGCAGTCTCCACACGTGTCTCCGGTTCGAGAACGGCCGCGCCCGGCGCAACATCCGGGCGCGGAGGCCTCCATCGTCTTGCGGACTACAACTTTGTCCAGGGATCCGTGTCGCCCGGATCGAAGCGGTCCAGTTCCACGGATTCGGCAATCACTTCGCGCATGGACGCGAGCGAGTCTATGGCGCCGGCCGCCATGGCCTGCACGCCGAGGTTGCCGAGTGCGGTGGCTTCGATGGGACCTGCAATCACGGGAATTCCGCAGGCATCCGCGGTCATTTGCCCGAGCAGGCGGTTTTGCACGCCGCCGCCGATCACATGGAGCCGCTGCGTCTCGCGGCCGAGCGTAGCGTCGAGCGCACGCAGCGTCTTCCGGTACTTCAATGCGAGGCTCTCGAGCGCGCAACGAACCACGGCTCCGCGCGTCTCGGGGATGGCTTGGCCACCCTCCTGGCACAGTGTCCGGATAGTCGAGGGCATGTTCTCGGGGGACATGAGGCGCGGGTCGTCCACATTGATGACCGCTTTAAACGCCGGGCTCGACGCAGCTTCGGCCGTCATGGCCGCGTAGTCCACGCTTTGGCCTTCGCGCTGCCAGGTGCGGCGGCATTCCTGCACGAGCCACAGTCCGATGATGTTCTTGAGGAATCGGATCTTGCCGCCGACGCCGCCCTCGTTTGTGAAGTCTTCCGCAAGCGCCCGTTCATTGACGCAGGGCGCATCGAGTTCCGCGCCGAGCAGGGACCAGGTGCCGCTCGACAGGTAGGACCAGTTCCCGGCGTTCCGCGCCACGGGGACGGCCGCCACCGCGGAGGCGGTGTCGTGGGTGCCGGGTGCAATCACGAGTGTCTTCGGGGAGATGCCTGTGCGCGCCGCAATCTCGGGGAGGATGGGTCCGAGCACGGTTCCGGGCGCCACGGGATCGAGCAAGAGTCCCCGCGGCAACCCCAGCTTCTGGATCAAGTCATTGTTCCAGGTGCGCGTGAACGGGTCGAGCATTTGCGTGGTGGAGGCGTTCGTGTATTCACAGGCCGGCGTTCCGCTCAGGAGGTAGCCGAAGAGGTCGCCCATCAACAGGAGCGAGCCCGCGGCATCGAGCAGCGGGGACTGGTTCTTGACGAGGCTCAGCACCTGATACACCGTATTGAAGGGAAGAAACTGGATTCCGGTGGCCCGGTAGACGTCCGCGCGCGGGACTTTGCTGAAGGCGTACTCCTGCATGCCCTCATTGCGCTTGTCCCGGTAGTGCACCGGGTTGGCGAGGACCGAGCCATCGCGCGCGAGCAGCCCGAAATCGACGCCCCACGTATCCACGCCGATGCCATCGAGATCGGGGCCGTGTTCGCGGGCGCACTTGGCCAGTCCTTCAATCATTTCCTCGTAGATGCGGGCGAGATCCCACTGGCGGGTTCCCAGCATGATGAGGCCCTCGGTGCGGAAGCGGTGGATTACCTCGAGCGAGATGCGCCCCTTTTCCAGCGTGCCCAGTACCGCGCGGCCACTCTCGGCCCCCAAATCGAACGCCAAAAACCGATATCGTTCCT
>CAILVY010000256.1 GCA_903837785.1 Candidatus Hydrogenedentota bacterium | reverse complement strand
TCCCATCGTCTTTGCGACGCAACCCGTCGGCAATATTGCACCCGACCCCATTATTCAGATCAGTTATGGCGGTTCGTGGACCTTCTCGGCCATGGCGCAGTCGCTCAGCGGCGAACTCTACCTTTACCAGTGGTATGTCGGCGATTCCCCGGCGGCGATGTCGCCGATAGCGGGCCAAACGGGCACCCTGCTGAATCTTACGAATATCCCGTGGGTCGGCACGAAATACTACCGGCTGGACGCTTCGGACCGTTGCGGGGGCAGCACCACGTCCAGTGTGACAAAAGCCCTGAAAGTCGATGCGCCTCCCATTCTGCTTCAGGAACAACCGCAGGGCGGTCACATCGCGTGGGCCAGTAACTACACGCTGTCGTGCGCGGCCACGTTTGGCATTGGCAGTTTGTCGTACCAGTGGTACTTCAACGGGAATCCGATTCCCAGTGCCACGACCAACGCGTACACGATCACGAACGCTGATTTCGGCGATTCCGGCGGCTACCGCTGCCGCATCACATCCGTGACGTTCCCCACGGTTTTCGTGGACACGAATACGGCGGATGTGATCGTGGATCCTCCGGCGATCACCATCACGGTGCAGCCGGTGGGCGCTGCGCTGAACTTTGGGCAGAACTATGTGCTTCACTGCGATGCCACGAATGTCGGGCATCCGGTGTCTTTCCAGTGGTACTTGAACGGCGCCCTGATCCCTGGCGCCACGAGCAAGGACTATGGCATCGTCAACGCAGACTGGCCGAATGCGGGTATCTACCGCTGCCGTGTCTCCGCGGACGACTTCCCCGGCCTGACGAAGTATTCGAACTCGGCCACGGTGTCCGTCGGCACGGGTGGCGGCGTGGTGGTCTATGTTGACAAGGCATCGCCGGGTCCCGTCTATGACGGCACGACGTGGGCGACGGCCTTCATGACCATCCAGGAAGGCATCGACGCCTGCGACGCGTTGGGCGGCGGCCAAGTGTGGGTCGCGGGCGGCCCCGGCGGTGCGGCTTATGTGTACAACGAATTGCGGACCGAGGAGTGGGGCGGCGATACTGGCAGCCCGGCTTTGCTGGCGGGTTCGCTCGTTCTGAAGGATAATGTGAAGCTGTACGGCGGCTTCGAAGGGTACGCCGGGCGTCAGGAGCCCGTGCTCACGCTGCGCGGCGTGCGGCGCGCACCGACGATTATCGATGGTTCACTGTCCCGGGGTGGCGCGGCCGCCTATCACGTCGTTGTGTGCGGCAATGCGCATCTTCCGGTGACGGGCGCCGTATTGGATGGGTTTGAAATCCGGGGCGGCGTTGCCGCCGGCATCAACGATCCGGATCCTGCCTGCCACCACACGTGGCGCGGTGCGGGCCTGTACATCTACGGGTCCAGCCCGACCATTGCGAACTGCACCTTCTACGATAACGTGGCGGCGACCTCGGGCGGCGCGATCTCGGCCGAATACAACTCGGTGGACAGCCTGCCGTGCGAGCCCAAGATTCAGAACTGCGTGTTCTGGAACAACGCGGCCAACCGCCTTGCGGACTCGAATACCAGTCCGGCCCGCGGCGGCGGCGCCATCTTCTTCAACAACGCCCAGACCACAGTGGGCGGCGAGGTTATCTACTGCACCTTTGTGGGCAATTCCGCGTCTGACAGCGGCTTCAGTGACTTCGGCACGGATGCGGGCGCCATTTACTCCTGGGCGCACCTGATCTCCACGACGGTCACGGTGGATTCCTGCATCTTCTGGAATAACACGCCGGTGGTTCCGGGCGCGGCAACCATTGTGAAAACGGACGCGCTCGTCACGACGGCCACAGCGAACGTATTCAACACGAATGCGCAGGAGTTCGATCCGGACTTCATGCTCCCGGCCGGCCCCGAATTCTATCTCAACAGCACCTCTCTCTGCCGTGATGCTGGCAACGCGGCGGCGCCTCTACCCAACCGCGATCTCCCGGGTTCGCGTCGTCCTCAGGGCGGTGTTGTGGATCAGGGCGCGTATGAGTACGTGGACACCTCGGCGATCAACATTGTCTGCAACGACACCACGGTCACGCTAGATCCCAGCGGCGAGGGCTTCCTGCTCCCGACCTCGGTGTTCGGGCCCTCCAGTTCGGTGCCGGGCGGCCTGTGGAAGTATCTCATCGATGGCCAGAGCCGGATTCAGTATTCGTGCACGGACGTGGGTCTGCACAGCGTGGCGCTGACCGTGACGGACTATCAGGGCCATGTGGGCACGTGCAACGCCAACGTAACGGTGCACGATCCGGAGCGTCCGGTCGCGCATGCGCAGGACATCACGGTCCAGTTGGATCACTCCGGCAATGTGAGTATCACCGCCCAGCAATTGGACGATGCGTCCAATCCGAGCACGGACAACTGCGGGCCGGGCGCCATTGACTGGAACGCCAGCACGGTCATCCCGAGCACGTTTACGTGTGCCGACCTCGGCTCCCCGGTGGCGGTCGAACTTATCGTCATGGACACAGACGGCAACGCGTCTGATCCTGTGCACGGCGACGTGACGGTGCAGGACGTGACGGCGCCCGACGCCATCTGCCGCGACATTGACGTGAACTTGGATGACAGCGGGTATGCCTCCATCGTGGCGGGCGACGTAGACAACGCGAGCTTTGATGCGTGCGGCGTAGCCTTCACGGGCATCGACGTCACGGAGTTCACGTGTGCCAACCTCGGGCCCAATCCCGTCACCTTGACGGTCATTGACCATCAGAACCTGATTTCGTCGTGTGTGGCGACGGTCACCATCCATGATGCGTCTCCGGCGGTCATCACGGTGAACGGCCCCACGGACGTGAAGATTCTGAAGGGCGCGGTTTATGGCGAGCTGGGTGCGACGGCGGACGATGTCTGCACGGGCACGGCACCGGCGGTGGTCGGCGGCCAGGTCGTCGATACGAGCACGCCCGGCGTGTACACGGTGGATTACGACTACACTGATCCTTCGGGCAACGTGTCTGCCACGGTGCACCGGACGGTTGAGGTTGTGGACAACACGGCGCCGGTCATCACCATCCTCGGGGACAACCCGGCGACGGTCGAGTGCAAGGGCAGCGCGTACGTGGATGCGGGTGTCAGCGTCTTTGACACCGAAGACGGCGACCTGACTGCGGAAGTCGCGACCTTCGGGCTTCCCATCGCGAACGACTCGGTGCGGCAGTTCCAGGTGACCTACACGGTTGTGGATCACCACCCGGTTCTGCCCGTGACCGTGACGGTTACACGCGATGTCTTTGTGGTCGACACCCTGCCGCCCACCATGACGCTGAACGGGGCTTCGCCCACCTTCGTGCTGAAGAACAACACGTACAGTGAGGCGTATGCGAGCGCGAACGACGTGTGTGGCGGCCTGCTCTCGCTGAGCGTGCATGTTACCGGCACGGTGGATACGACGACGCCGGGCACGTACACGCGGCACTACACGGTGGAAGATGCCTCGGGCAATCAAGCCATCCCGCTGGATCGCACGGTCATCGTGCTGGATTCCTACCTGCACTTTGCGGTGCAACCTCAGGATGCGACCGCCTATGTGGATGACCCGGCCTTCGACCTGACGGCGATCTGGGAAGGCGGCTACGGCGCCAGCACGTACGAGTGGTTCCGTGAAGGCGCGAGTCTGGGTGTGAATCCGGTGACGGGCAACACCCTGACGGTCACGGTGGATCCGGCCGCGCTCGGCGTGGGCTCGTTCGACTACTTCGTGCGCATGCACGATGCGGTCACGACCAGCGCGACGAACTCGCAGACGGCCACGGTGGATGTCGTCAATCACATGAGCATTACCGGTGACCTTTCGGATCAGACGGTGATCATGGGCACGGACTTCTCCTGGCCGATCACGGCGGAAGATGGCATCGGCACGCTCACGTACCAGTGGTTCAAGGAAGACGGCACGAAGGTGATGCAACCCATTCACGACGGCGGGAACATAAGCGGAACGACGACGAACACCCTGGTGTTCACGCCGTTCCTGGAAGCGAACGCCGGCGATTACATGGTTGAAGTCTCCGACAGCCGCGAAACGATCCCGTCCTCGGTGGCCACGCTCACCGCGGATCAGGGTGTGCCTGCGGTCGGCCTTGCCGGCTTGGCGGCCCTGGCAGCCCTGACGGCGCTGGGCGGTTCGGTAGCGGTCCGCCGTCGGAAGTAACCTGACTCAGTAAAGCAACTGCCGCCGGTGCTCTTCGGAGCACCGGCGGCCTTCTTTTCCTGCTGGGTGTGCGGGTTGCGCACGGCGGTGGGACTTCAGTTGAGATGGCTCAGCCGGCGCTATGCCTGGGGGCTGGAGACTCCCACGCCCCCCCACTCCGCTTCCGGGGGCCCGGGCCGTTTTCAGCCGGCGGGCTCGTCGAGGAGGGCGAGCATCTCGTTGACGTTTGTGTAACGCTCGCGGGGTTTGCCGACGGCCTGGCCTCGAGCGCGTTCGGCCGCGTCGATTCTTCGCCAATCGTCAAAACTGACGGGGCGCGCACCCCTGGAGGTCAATTCGCGGAGCAGCGCCGCGGTATCCGGGACTTCGCAAGGCGGGAGCGCTGCAATGTCTTCCAGGAGTTTCTGGGCGGTCTCGTGGCTGCAGGGCTTGTTGGTGCCAATCAAGCCGGTCGGACCTCGCTTGATCCATCCGACCGTGTAGAGGCCCGGAACAACGTGTCCGTCCTCTATCACGCGGCCTTCGTGGTTCGTGATGATTCCGAGGCGGTTTTCAAAGGGAACCCCCGGAACGGGAATGGCGCGATAGCCGATACTCGAAAAGACCAGCCCGCAGGGGATCTCCAGGACTTCGCCGGTTCCTCTGGCCGATTGGCGGAACGGCTCTCCCTGCAGTTGGTTCCTTTCGAGAATGATCGATTCAACCCGGCTCGAGCCCTGCACGCGCACCGGGCTCATCAGGAAGCCCAAGTGGATTTGGCGCCGCTTCGCCGGATCTGATGGATGGGCGGCGACTTCACGGAGGCAGGCCATGTTCCGCCGGGCAGCGGGTTCTTCCAACTCCCGTTCACTGGCCTCATTGAGGAGCAGGTCCTCCGCACGCACGATGCAGTTGCAGTCGGCCAGGCGGGTGAGTTCCTTAATCTCCTGGTCGCGGAACTTGGCCTGAGCCGGCCCGCGGCGTCCGATGACGTGCACTTCCCGGACTTTGCTTTCGGCGAGCATGTCCAAGGCCTGTTGACTGATGTCGGTGTGTTTGAGTTCGTCCACGGTCTTGCAGAGGATGCGGGCGACATCGATCGCCACGTTCCCGACGCCGATGACAACGGCGACCTCCTGCGACAAATCAAACGGGAAATCACAATGCGCGGGATGGCCGTTATACCAGCCAACAAAGGAGGCTGCGGTGTACGAGCCCGGCAGTTCCTCTCCGGGAATGCCCATACGCTGGCTGATCTCGGTGCCGCACGCCAGGATCACCGCGTCGAAGTGTTTTCGGAGAAGGGAAACCGGCATGGCGGTGCCGATCTCGATGTTCCCGTGAAAGGAGAAGCGTTCATGGCCGGCGATCTTCTCAAAGATTCTGGTGATGTCGCGGATTTTCTCGTGGTCGGGCGCCACGCCGGTGCGCGCGAGACCAAAGGGCGAGGGAAGTTTCTCGAAGATGTCCACGGTGCACACGAGACTCGACTTGAACAACGCGTCCGCCGCGTAGAAGCCGCTCGGGCCACTGCCCACAACGGCGACGCGCAAGGGACGCTCTTGGGTACCCAGCATATCGTCACTACCTTCTTGAATTGTTAACTCGGATTGAGAACCACGAGGCTTGCCACGCCGAGGCGCAGCTCGGTGCTGGCATTGCCGTTTCGAACGGCGATCTCCAAACGGCCCGACCCCCCGAACAGGGCCAACGCCTCATGCATATCAACGCTTCCGTAGGCCGGGCTGATTCCGGACACTTCACAAGTTCCGGCGACCACCCTGTACTGCCGCCCCGCGTCCAGGAGGCCGCGGTGAATGTTTGTGATGCAGTTTCCGAAGCGGTCCACGTGGATGACTTCTCCCAGGATCCTGCCGTCGATGCACGCGGGCGCCGGCAGACTCAATGCCACGGGATCGTTGACGCGGGGCCCGACCGCGTGCAGGGGAAAGCCCGAGGCCAGCCGCGCGGCGGCGGGCGCGAAAACGTCCCGGCCGTGGAACGTGGCACTGACGCTGGCCAGACGATAGCGCGGATCGGTGATCTCATGAGCGACAAATGCGCTGCAGCGCGCGAGGAAACAGCTCAGCACGCCATTGTCGGGGCAGACAAAGTACTGTTCCCCGGCATAGACGGCCAATGCGCGGCGCTCCGTGCCCACGCCGGGATCCACGACCACGAGATGGATCGTGCCGGGAGGGAAGGCGGGCGCGCTTTGTTCGATGAACAAGGCGGCTTCTGTCACCTGTTGCGGTGCGATTTCATGGGTCAGGTCTTCGATCTGCAGAGAGGTGCAGAATCGCCTGAGGACGCCCTTCATCTCGGCCACATAGGGGTCGCGTGTGCCGAAATCCGTGGTCAGGGTGACCAGGCGGCGTGGAGGAAGAAGCATCGAGCCGGACATCTTACGCAGTCACCTCATCCGCGCTGCGGACGCAGTCCCGGCCGGCATGTTTGGCGGCGTAGAGCGCGCGGTCGGCCGCCGCGATAAGCTCTTCCGCCGTGCCCCCGTGGCGCGGCCACTCGGCGAGACCCTGGCTGATAGTAACTCCAAAGGTATGATTCCCGTGCTCAAAAACGCGTCCGCGCACGATGGCCGCCAACTGCCCGGCCACCTGGGCGGCTGTCTCGATAGTGGCGTCGGGAAAGAGGATGATCGCTTCATCCCCCCCGTACAAGGCGGCCACATCTTCGGGACGCAATGCCTGCCGCATCATCGCACCCATTTCGCGGACAACCATCCGTCCCGCCAGATGGCCAAACGTATCATTCACTCGTTTGAGTCCGTCGAGGTCCGTCATCGCCAGCGTCATGGGTCGAGAACGCTCGCGCTGCCGGACGAGGGCATCCAGGCGGCGCCGGAACGCATCCATCTTCAGGAGTCCGGTTAACTGGTCATAGTGGATGAGCCGATGCACCTCTTGATGGAACTGGGCATCGATGGCGTCCTGCAAGACGAACTTGAAGAGGACGTCGCCCATGCTGACCTTGTCGCCGTCGCGCAGCAGCGAGGAGACGATTCGGCGGTTGTTCACGAGCGTGCCATTGCTGCTCGCCAAATCGGTGATCTGAAAGCAGTCCTGGCCATCTTCCACGAGCCGGTCGATTCGCGCATGCTGGCGAGACACGGAGGGTGCATTGATGCAGGCGTCGTTCGTTCCTGCGCGTCCGAGGATTCTCGGGGTGTCCGTCACATCGATTTCGCGGCCGATCTCTCCGCCCGAAAGCACGATGAGCGTTGCACGCAGGCGCGCCGCGCGGGATTCGCCGGACAGCTGCGGGGGCACAACGCAGGTCAATTCCTCGGTGAGTTCCCGAGAAACGCCGTGACTGGTGGTCTCATCTTTCATGCCGGTACACGCACTCCTTAAAGGGCACTTATGATACCAGTCTTTCCCTGGATTCGTAAAGAAAAATGGGCACTGTGGAACGCCGGCCGGCTTTCTGACTCTCCCGGGCGGTGCGCCGGGAGGCGGGGCGGAATGTGCGTGCTGCCGCCTGTGTTAGCATGGCGTACAAAGCGGCGGCCCATGCACGGACAGTCCGTGGCGTGGCGCACCCGGCTTTGGCAACAGGCGAGGAACGAAGGAGCGGCGCATGGGCGGTCAGTGGCTCATTTACGGGGCGTATGGCTATACGGGGATGTTGGCGGCGCGCGAGGCGCAAGCCCGGGCTCAGCGGCCCATTCTGGCCGGACGCGACGGCGAGCGCGTGAGTGCACTGGCTGCGACGCTGGGACTCGAGGCCCGAAGCGGCGCCTTGGACGACGCGGCGGCATTGGATGCGCTCTTGTCCGGCGTGGATGTGGTGCTGCACTGTGCGGGGCCGTTCTCTCGGACGGCCGTTCCGATGGCGGAGGCCTGTCTCCGCAACAAGACGCACTACATCGATGTGACGGGCGAAATCGACGTGTTTCAGGCTTTGTCAACGTTCGACGGGCAAGCGAAGGAAGAGGGCGTCATGCTGCTGCCCGGGGCGGGCTGCGATGTGGTTCCGACGGACTGTCTGGCGCTCTCCCTGAAGGAGCAACTGCCCTCGGCAAGCCGGCTGCGCCTGGGGCTCCATGCCACTTTCGCTCCATCGCACGGGACCGCAGTCACGGTCTTGGAGAATCTGCACAAGGGCGGCATGGTTCTGCGCGACGGACGTCTGACCCCCGTGCCCAGCGGGTGGAAGGAACGTCGCATCGATTTCGGCGAACGGGTGCTCACCGCGATTACGATTCCGTGGGGGGACGTTTTCACGGCGTCGTGGAGCACGGGCATTCCCAATATCGAGGTCTACATGGCCATGCCGTTGAAACGCCGGATTCTCACCCACGCCTTGCGCTACTGCGGGGGCCTTCTGTCATCGGAGGCGGTGCTTGGCTTTCTGAAGCGGCATATCCGGCCCGGCGGCCCGAGTGACGCGGCACGGGAGGCGGGCTACTGCCTGTTCTGGGGCGAGGCGGAAGATGACGAGGGACGTCGGGTGGAGGGACGTCTGCGCACGCCGGACGGCTACACGCTGACGGTCCTCACCGCGTTGCACATTGTCGAGAAGGTGCTTTCGGGTCATGCCGTTCCGGGCTATCAAACACCGGCCTCGGCTTATGGTTCGGGACTCATCCTGGAAGTGAAGGACGTTGCACGCATCGAATGACGTACGGGCCGTTCACTTGGGCGGCATGCGCAGCGCTCCGTCCAGCCGAATGACGTCGCCGTTGATCATTTCGTTTTCGACGATGTGCCGGGCCAGCATGCCAAACTCGCGAGGTTCGCCGAGGCGTGATGGAAACGGGATCTGCGCCCCGAGCGAGTGCCGCACCTCGGCGGGAACGGCCGCGAGCATCGGCGTATCGAAGAGCCCCGGGGCCACGGCGACCACGCGGATGCCGAAGCGTCCCAGTTCGCGGGCCACGGGCAAGGTCATTCCGACCACGCCGCCCTTTGAGGCGGAGTAGGCGGCTTGCCCGATCTGGCCATCGAAGGCGGCGACGGACGCCGTGTTGATGAAGACGCCGCGCTCTCCACGATCATTCGCGGGCAGTTTGGCCATGGCCGCCGCGCACAGGCGCATCACGTTGAATGTGCCCGTGAGATTGACGTCGATGACACGGCGGAAGCCATCGAGGGGATGCGGGCCGTCCTTGCCCAGCACCCGCTGGGCGGCGCCGATCCCCGCGCAGTTCACGGCCCCGTGCAGGCTGCCGCAGGCAGCCAGGGCGGCGTCCACGCAGGCTTGGACATCGGATTCCTGCGCCACATTGCACTTTACGAAGCGTGCCCGGCTGCCCAATTCCGACGCGACCCGTTCGCCGTTGGCGGTGTCCATATCGGCGAGGATTATCTGAGCGCCGGCCTCCACGAAGACACGGGCGGCGCCTTCGCCCAAGCCCGAGCCGCCCCCGGTGATGATGAAGACCCCGTCCTCCAATCGCATACGCCCTCCTTTCGGTGTTGGTCCGTGCCGAAGCGCGCGCCGTGCATCTGTTCACCGGACTGCGGTGATCGGCAACCCTCGTTCCAGAGCCCACTGTTCCCATTCCCGGGCGGTCCGCGCCAGGAACACCCGAGCGTAGTCCGACGACGATTCCAGTGGCTCGTTCAGCGCCTCCTGAAGGGAGGCCAGAAAATGCCCCTCCAGCAGCGCGACTGCCACGTGCCCTTCCTTCGATGCATAGAGAGCGTAGTGCGGCAAGGCTCCTCCCAGCAAGCCCCCGGGAGCGGTCAAACCGCATCGGTGGCTGGCGACGGCCTGGGCGCCCGCCTCAAACAGGGATATCCAGCGGAAGCCGGCGCCTTGTCCGCGTTCGCGTGCCAGCAACAGTGCCATGGCGGCGGAGACGGCCTGCTCCGCGCCCGCCATGTCGGCAATGAGAATGGGGGGCAGATGGGGCGGCAAAAGCGTCCCCAACTCGGCTTGATAGTTCAGGTCGTGGCCGGGTTCGTTCTCCCGGGGCGGGAGATGGCCGACAATGGCGACATGGCATAGCCTGGGGAAACGGGGATGCAGATCGTCCCAAGCCAATCCCAAACGTTCGAGCGCCGCAGGCCGGTGCGCCGTCAACAACAGGTCGGCGCTTTCCAGGAGGCGGTCGAGGTGCGCACGCGCGTCGGGCGTCTTCAGGTCCAGGCGGATGATTTCAATTCCCGCAGTGAGATCCCGGTGCCAAGCGGGGCATGAGTATGCCAGCGGATCGCCGTTCGGGGGCTCGATCTTCGTCACGCGGGCGCCCCAGTCGCGCATACGCGCGGCGGCGACGGGCCCGGGCACATTCACGGCCAGATTGAGAACGTGCACCCCCTCCAGCGGCAACATCGGTCCAAGACTCCTTCCGTTGCACATTACGAATGTGGCATGTCACGCCGTGCGGCAAGCGCGGAAACTTCGGCCTGGGACGGCGTGAAATTGGCCGCGCATTGGGCCCAATCAATATTCTCGAGCGCGGTCTTCAGTTGATCGAATTCGCGCTCGATCGTCTCGAAGTGCTGCGATACATTGTCACGGACGCCTTCGCGCGCCTCCATCTCGAGGCGCAACGCCGCCTGGCGAAGACGCTCGCCGCCCACGGAAGCGGTGGCTCCGGTAATGGAGTGTGCAAGGCGCATCGTCTCGGCCAGGTCGTTGTGTTCCACGGCGGCGCGCAGTTCGTCGATTCGGTTGGGCATGTGCTGCAAGAGCACCGTCGCGATGCGACGGAACATCGCGACCTTTCCGCCGGTCACCCACAACGCCTGATGCAGGCTGAGGACCGGGGCCGGTCCCGAATCTTCGCCCGCGGGGATCTTGGCGGTGCTTGCGGTTTTCTGCGGTTCGCCGCACACGCCTTCGGGGAGCCATCGGCGAAGTATCCGATAGACGGCGTCGGGATCAATCGGTTTGCTGATGTAGTCGTCCATCCCCGCGGCCAGGCAACGTTCGCGATCCCCCTTCATCGCGTGCGCGGTCATGGCAATGATGGGCGTGTGTTTGAGTTCCCCCTGCATCACCCGGATCTCGCTCGTCGCGACATAGCCGTCCATGCGCGGCATCTGGCAATCCATGAAGATGAGATCGAAGCGGTCGTTCTTCACGCATTCGAGCGCTTCCAGGCCGTCTTCGGCAAGGGTAATCGTACAGTTGAACCCGCGCAGGATCTCGATGGCGACCTGCTGGTTTACGGCGTTGTCCTCGGCAATCAGGATGCTCGCGCCCAAGGCGAAGTGGTCCCGTTCCCCGGCCGGGAGCCCCGATTCTCGGTTTTCGGCCACGGTGTGGCGCGTGACCAGCCCCACGTCTTCGCCTTTAAGATGGGCCGACCAGATGGTCGCGAGCACGTCCATGAGTTCGCTTTGGCGGATGGGGCGGCTGAGGTAGGCGGAAAAGCCCAGCTCCTGCATGCGCTGGGCGTCGCCGCGCTGACCGATCGAAGTGATCAGCACCAGCAGGGTTTCTCCATTGAGGCAGGGTTCATTGTTCATGATGCGGGCGAGCGATTCGCCGCCGATTCCGGGCATCTGATCATCGATCAGGGCCACGTTGTAGGGGTCATTGGCCTCGTGCGCCGTCCGCAACGCACGCAGGGTTTCCGTGCTGCTGCCCACGGCGTCGGCGCGCATGCCCCATGAGGTGACCTGTTCGAAGAGGACCTGGCGGTTCACGGCGCTGTGATCCACGATCAGGATGCGGACTCCGGCGAGGTCGGCCTTCGCCTGCGGGCTCACAGGCTCCGGATGATCCAACGGCAGGACGAGCGTGAAGAAGAAGCGCGAGCCTTCGCCTTCGCGGCTTTCGGCGCCGATCGTGCCGCCCATCAGTTCGACGAGCTGTTTCGATATGGCAAGGCCCAGGCCCGTGCCGCCGAATTCGCGTGCAATGGAGGGATCGGCCTGGGTGAACTTTGTGAAGATCTCGCGCAGTTTCTCCCGGGGTGCGCCGATGCCCGTATCCTCGACGGAAATCCGCACGGCCGCGGTTTCACTTGTCAGGCCGGTGCACTCGACGTTCAGCAACACATGGCCGTGTTGCGTGAACTTGATGGCGTTGCCGACCAGATTTGTCAGCACTTGGCGGATGCGGCCGGCGTCGCCGACGACGCGGCGGGGCGCGTTCGGGGCATAGCGGAGCGTCAACCCCAGGCCCTTTTCCTCGCTGCGGGGCGACAGGAGTTCGATCACGTCCTCGCAGGCCACCTGCAGGTCGAAGGGGATGGGTTCGATGTCGAGCTGGCCTGCTTCCACTTTCGAATAGTCGAGGATGTCGCCGATGATCTTGAGAAGAGAACGGCCGGACCGCCGGATCGTGTCAGAGTACTTTCGCTGTACGCCGCTGAGCGGCGTGCCCAACAGCAATTCGGTCATTCCGATGATGCCGTTCATGGGCGTCCGGATCTCGTGGCTCATGTTCGCGAGGAATTCGGTTTTGAAGCGGCTCGCGGCCTCGGCCGTCTTCATCGCTTGCTGCAGTTCCTTTTCCACGACCTTGCGGCGCTCCACTTCCAGCGTGAGGTTCGCGGCCGTCTGTTTGTGCTTCAACATTTCATGCTGAAGCTCGCGCGTCCGGAGGTTGACCCGATCCTCCAATTGGCCGTGTGCGTCCTGCAAGGCGCGGTCGCGCTTCTCGATCTGGGTCAACATTTCATTGAATTGATCGACCAGATTGCCGATCTCGTCGGAGGTGTCTTTGACGGCGCGGAGGCTGTAGTCCTTGTCCTCCGATACGAGCTTTGCCAAAAGGGCGAGGTGGGTGATCGGCTTCGATATCAGGCGCTGCAGGCGCGTTGCGAGCAGGAAGGACAATAGGGCGCTGACGAGCACGACGGAAACCACGCCCAATCCATAGACGGCCATGCGCTGCTTCATCAGGGAGACGTCGGCCAGCAGGTAAATCATGCCGATGCGCTGATCGAGGGCTTCAATCGGGTGGAAGACGTGGAGGAAACCGTCCGCGAAATACATGCGCGCTTCGGGCGGCGGGTTCTGGGGAAACTCGATGCGCCGGCGGTCGCGGTAGTAGCGCGCGAAGACCTGGTTCTGGGCATCGTACACGCAGGCCGCCACGATGCCCGTGTTCTGGCTGAGCATGTTCAGCTTTTCTTCGGCTTCGCCCTGATTGCCGTAGCGCAGGTAGGGGCCCAGCTCATTTGCGGCGTACTTGGCGCTCAAGGTCGCGCGGTCTTTCACGGAGCCCCGGAATACCGTCGCGTCAAAGGCAAACAGCATCACGCACGCGAGTCCCAAGGCGGACAGCGTGGGCGCCATGATGACCACGAACAGCTTCTGGGTGATGGATAGCCTGTCGAGAAAATGCACTGCCGCTGCGGTCCTCCCGCGACATCACGCCGCAGCCCCCTCGACGACGGACGTATTCAAGAAAATCCCTTACACCAGCTGCAATTTTACCATAGAGGCCCGGAATTTGGAAATGAAAGTGCTACGTATTGGACGCGATATCCGACTTGATCGCCTCGCTGGTCCGGCCCAACACCGCTTCCAGATCTACGGTTGGAAGGGAGGGGGTCCGGGTCACGATCTCGCGTGTGCCGTCAGGCAGGAGCAGGAAGGTGTCCTCGGACTTCACGCCCACGCCGGAGGGGTTCCAGGCGAAGGCGGCGCCGAATGCCGGCTGGAAACCCAGTATCTCGGCGGCCTTCCTGGGCCAATGGGCGTCGAGGACCGGGAAGCTCTCCCCGGGCGCGCCTTTGCAGGTGCGGCCGGCATAGCCGGTGGCGCCTCCCTGATGATGGTTGTGCCATTCGTTTTCAGGGAATCCGAGGGTCTTGTAGGCCTGCCGGCACACCGCGAAGACGTCTCCCAGTGTCTTACCGGGCTGGGTGGCCTCCTGCATCAGGGCGTCGACGCCGCAAACGCGGCGGAAGGCGTCCGCAATGCCCGCGGGAAGCGGTCCGACCTGTTTGAATCGGGTCATCGAGACCACCAAACCTTCGCGCAGGAAGCAACCCACGAGCATGACATAGCCTTCCACGCGGCGTTCCGCCAGGCTTCCGCCCAGGAGCGGCGCCTCGGTCGGGAGCGGGTGGCGGAACCGGGCGATGCGTTCATCGGCCGCCACGAGCACGACCGGCATCCGGCAGCGGCGCCTGGCACCCTCGGCGTGCAGTGCGGCGGCAATGTCTGCTTCCGGCATCCCGGGGGTGATGCTGTCCAGGGTGGCGGTCATGGCCTCGGCGGCAAGGCGCCCCAGGCGGCGGTATTTCTCGAGTTCCGTCTCTGTGAGGAGGGCTTGCAGCACCGCCAGGCGCGCATGGACGTTTTCCCCCAGCGAGCCGTCATCGGAGACGAAGGTCCCCGGGAAGGCGCGCCGGACCGCTTCGGCGGCCGAGCTTTCGAACCACAGATACGAGAGGATTTCGCAGCCCAACGGGCCGAGTTCCTCCGCCATCAGCCGCGGCTCCTCGATCGTGGTGCCCACGAAGAAGACCCGGCCGTCCCGGTGCACGAACAGCGCATTGGCGCCCGCGTCCCCATGCGTCCAAATGTAGTTGCGCTTGCCGCCGGTCGCCATGGCGAAATTGTCCGGCCGCGACAGCAGGATGCCGTCGTAGTGGTTTTCGCGGAGAAAGGCCTGAAGCAGGGCGATGCGCACCCGGAACAGTTCCACCTCATTCATCAGCATGTCCTGGCCTCCATGATCTCGCGCCATTGTAGAGGCTGGGCAGCCGCGGAGTCCAGAGTGCCTTGCCGGGCGGGGCTGTGGACCGCCCGTTGCGGCGGGCTGCGTCGGCTGGGCGGAGGCTCATTTCTATCAAATATGATAGTTCACGAGCGTATTTGATAGCAAGATCCAGCATATTTGATAGGCAGGCTCCTTGGAGGGACTTGAATGGGCGGTTTTGGGGCCTTTTCGCGTGTGGCACAGGACTTGCTTTATTGAAGTGGGAACGGGAGGCGAGAGCCATGCGGAATGCGGCGCAACGAAAAGCGGGGTCGCCCGGCGCGTTGCGGGCCGCATTCCGGCGTTTCCGGCGTGTTGACGTCCACTCCCTGCGTCTTGGTCCTCCGGGCCTGCCCGCCCGGGGCGATTTCGAGAGGCAGCTTTTCCATCCTCCCGGCGCCATCCAGGGCAATCCCCTCGCCGCAATCGCCCTAGCGGGCGGATGGTTCGCCGCGGAGACCCGTGGCACCGGCATACGGACCGCCGGTGGGGGCGAGGCCGTTCTCCTCCTCGCCCCAAGCCTTTTCCGTCGTGGGGGGGGGCCCGCCCCGCCCCACGACGGGCCGGACGTGAATCTGCGACGGAGGATCATGGATTACATGCCTTCCACGCACAACGCAAGTCAGGACATCGCCTACGGCTGGCCCTGCGAGGCGGCCGGCATCTCCGTCCTGCATGCCGAGAACTTGGGCATCACCGACGCGATCGGCGAAGGCGGTCTCACCGGCCTGAACATGCTGCAGAACCTTGAGGAATTGTGGCTGGATGGGAATCCGGGGATAAATACCCTGTATTCAATCGGCCAGCCCGATCCACTTCCCCTGACCATGCTCTCGTTGAGAGGGTGTACCGAGATTTGGGGACAGGCACGTCCTATTCGATTCTTGTCCACATTGAACTTCTTGGACATGACCGGATGCGTCGGCTATGCATCAGAGAGATTTAGTTCGACCGAGGAGATGTTGAACGGGCAACCATTGGAAACCCTGAACCTTGCAGGATGCACCTATCTTGTTTCGTTGACGGATATCAACACGCTTTTTGGACTGAAACACCTCGACTTATCGTGTTGCTGGCGTTTGACGTCACTGCAGCCGCTTCTGGATCTCCACAACGATTTAGGATCGGCTTTCAAGAATTCAGAAGCAACACTGAACGTTAGTGGCATACCGCACGATCTCTGGCATACGGACTTCTGGAATCATGTGGGACAATTGACAACTGGAGCGGACGGCGTTACAAAGATAGAGGATGTTGCGACTTGTGACCCAGCGATAACGTGTCCCTGGTAAGCAGGGATTTCGTGCTTTCAGTTGCAGAGCACTCGTATGGTTCGAAAGTTCAAGTAAGTGTGCGGGTTGTATCAGAACAAGACAGGATTACGCAGTGAGTCTCGAAAAGAGCAATCACCGGTCGGCGGCGGGTTTATCTCAATGTTGATAGGAAAGCGTACCTTTTTCTTCTTGCCGGCCTTCCTCTGCGCAGTAGCTGCACGTGGAGTGCCTGGCGCCCTGGCACTGGAGAGCCTGCCGGAGCCACTTGTTGCGGATGCGGGAATCGAGGGGAGCTTTGGAACTCCAGGAGGGATCGCCCCGCCAGGGTCTGGTACGCTTCGATGGACGCAGGTGACTTCTACCGCCCCTTGGGTGTGGAGCTTCAGTTCGGCACTAGCCTTTGATGGCAGGTTATGGGTTGTGCTGGGGAACGGGCAAGTGTGGAGATCACCGGACGGCGCCGATTGGACATTGGTGACTGCCGCGCCCGGCTGGCCGTCCCGCGCTGCCTTCCCAACCCTTGAATTCAATGGACAGATGTGGCTCTTTGGAGGACTGGATAACAGGAATGATGTATGGTCTTCGAGCGATGGTGAAATCTGGACTCAGACGATAGAGCACGCAGCGTGGCCTGGACGCATATTTCACAAGGCGCTCTTCTTTGATGGGAGAGCATGGGTTCTTGGTGGCGTCGACTGGGATGGAATTACTTTCAACGACGTGTGGTCATCATCGGATGGCGCGAACTGGGTGGAGGCGACGGGGGATGCGCCGTGGGTGGGGCGCGAAAGTCATGCAGCGTGTGTGTTTAATGGCAGGATGTGGATATCTGGGGGGTGGAGTACCGACTACGGAATAGTCATGGGCGACACGTGGTCTTCGGTGGACGGAACTAATTGGACTTACGAAGGAGGGGGGGCCGGGCACCGGCTTGGTCCCGAGATGGTGGTTTATGACGACCGGATGTGGATCTTGGGTGGTTGGTATGGCGGGGATGCGACAAACCGCGTTTGGTCTTCGACAGATGGCCGGGCATGGACGGAGTCCCTGCCCACGCCTCCGTGGGCATCAGGCGTGTGCGAGGCCGCGCTTGTCTTCAACGACAAGCTTTGGGTGCTTGGCGGCTACACGCACGGCGGAGACGACGTAAGCGAGGTTTGGTACGCGGAATTGAGTCCATACCACAGCGTGGATCAGGACGAGGACAACCGCATCAGCGTGTCGGAGTTGCTGCGGGCGATCCAGTTCTTCAATTCGGGGGGCTATCACTGCGCGGACGGCACGGAGGACGGGTATGCGCCGGGTCCGGGCGGGCAAACGGGCTGCGCGGTGTACAGTTGCGACTACAAGAGCGGCGCGGACTGGGAAATCAGCCTGAGCGAGTTGCTGCGCGTGGTGCAGTTCTACAACGGCGGCGGCTACCACGTGTGCGCCGAGGGGGAGGATGGGTTTTGCGTGGGAGTTTCTTGACAGGATGACAGGAGGACAGGAGGAACCGGATGGGAGGGATTCTCTTGCCACAAAGAACGCATAGAACGCACGGCATCCAGGGTCTTCATGCTCTAAGTGAGAAGGCAAGGCCTCGCTTCCGCGCGGTGCATCTCTCTGCGGTCTCTACGGCTTGTCCGCCTATGGCGGGCTCTGCGTGAGGTAAGATGATCAGGCTCGAATGACTTTTCCTCACGCAGAGGCGCAACAGGGGGGCACGAGGCGCCGCGGGCGGGCGGAAGTTGGCGGCGATTGTCCCCGCTGCGTAATGTTCATAGTGCGAATTTTCCGAAGGGCGGGCCGTTGTCGGGGGCGCAAGTTGGCGGCGGTGAAAGGTTTGACATCGGTGACCGGGAGCGGCTACACTATGTCCCCGAGATCTGGATACCCGGTTCCGGGTAGGCAAAGTGCCGCATGGTGGGCCATTCGTCTTTACTCCCTATCTTGCCGGCGCGAATGGAATATCGTAACCTGTTGTAGAAGGAGCAAGTTGTGAAAAGGACCTTTCAACCGTCAAACATCCGGCACACGCGCACGCACGGTTTCCGGGCGAGAATGGCGACCCGCGGGGGTCGTGCGGTGATCAGCAGCCGGCGCCGCAAGGGCCGCAAGCGGCTTTCGGCGTAACCATTTTGGAGAGGTGATGAGCCTGTTGTGCCGGGCCTGTACTCATTTCCGCGCGCGTTCCGCCTCACTCGCAAACGAGAGTACGCCGTTGTATTCGCCAAGGGCGAAAAGGGCGTTGGGCGGTACTTCGTCTGTTATTGGGTCCGGCGGGAGTCACCGGGATGCAAGTTGGGGATGGCCGTATCGCGCAAAGTGGGCGGCGCGGTGGTGCGTAACCGGATCAAGCGGTACATCCGCGAATTCTACCGCACGCACCGCCCTGCTTTCCGCATGAGCGTGGATCTGGTGGTGGTGGCGCGTCCGGATAGCGCAGGCTTGCGCTTTGCGGAGTGCGCCGAAGCCCTGCGGCGGACCCTGGAGCGAGGAGGGGTGCTGGATGGCTAGAATCCTGATAGGATGCATTCGCCTGTATCAGCGTCTTCTTTCGCCGCTGCTGGGCCAGAATTGCCGCTTTCATCCCAGTTGTTCGCAGTATGCGATAGAGGCGTTGCGCCTTCACGGCTTGGTCGTGGGCGCGGGCCTTGCGACGTGGCGTATCCTGCGTTGCCAGCCCTTTTGCAGGGGCGGGCACGATCCCGTGCCGGAGCGAAGGCATGCATAACGGGTTCATCCGCGACCTGGGAGACACTGGGCTTGCTGGATGACAATAACGACAAGGAGCTTCAGCGCAAGCAGATCATCGGAATGGTCCTGATGGTCTGCCTCTTGCTGGGTTCGTTCTACTTCTTCCCGACGAAGAGCCTGAGTCCCGTAGAGCCGCAGAAACCGGCGGCGATCCCCGCAGCGGAAGTGCCGGAGGCCGCCCCTGCCGCCGCTGCGCCTGCCAGCCTCAGCCCGGACAATCCGCTTTTGACGGCCCTGCCTCCGGTGGCCGAGGCCACCCCGGGGCCTGAGAATGATGTCTCCCTCAAGAATGCCCAACTGGAGCTGACGTTCACGCGGGTGGGCGCGCGGTTGAAGCGGGCAACCGTGGTCTTGGGCGAGAAGGGTGCCGCGTCGATACAGCTTGTGCCGGAGGCGTCCGGGGTCGCGGATGCGGAAGCAACCTACCCGTTGGGGCTGCGTTTCGCACCGGGGTTCCTGGGCACTGAACTCGACAAGCGGCGGTGGGACGCGCAGGTGGACGAAGCCGCCGGCACCGCTGTCTTCACGATCGAGGCGCCGGGCATCGCGAAGGTGGTAAAGACCTACCGGCTGAGCGGGCCGCACGTTGTGGACGTGAAGGTCGATTATGTGAACCTGGAAGCTTCGCCGCGGGTGCTGGGGCTGGACAAGGCGGAACCCGCGTTTTCGCTGACCTGGGGACCGAACGTCACGTCGGGCGACACGAACAAGGGGGTGCAGCAGGAGATTGTCCTGCACAAGGACAATCAGAATGAGCATCACCCGACCGCGAAGCTGAAGCCGCCCACGGACGGCAGCGGATTCTCCCTTCGGGGGCTGAACCCGGCATGGGTGGCGATCAAGAGCGCCTACTTTGCCGTGGCCCTGAAGCCGGGCTTTGAGAACGCGGAAGCGTGGGCGCTGGGCACGCCGCAAGTGACCCGGGGCGGCGTGGCCGAGCCCTTGCGTTTTCAGGTGGGGTTGGCCGCTCCACGGGTCGAGGTGGCACCGGGGCAATCCGTTTCGCAGAGCTTTCAGGTCTATCTGGGCCCCACGCTGCTGGCTTCGTTGAAAGAGGCGTGGCCGGGCCTGAGCGAGCTGCTCCAGTTCTTCCAGTACCCGAAGTTCATGGACACGTTCGCGAAACTGCTCTTGAGCCTCCTGAACTGGTTCCACAATCATCTGATCGCCAACTACGGGGTGGCGATCATCTTCCTGACGGTGCTGGTTCGGGTCGTGGTCTTCCCGCTGACGATGAGCAGCATGAAGAACATGAAGAAGATGCAGAAACTGCAGCCGGAGATGGAGCGGATCAAGCAGGAAGCCGGCGACAATCAGCAGGAAGTCCAGAAGCGGATGATGGAGATGTACCGGGAGCGCGGGATCAGCCCGCTGGGCGGATGTCTGCCCCTGCTGCTGCAGATGCCGGTCTTCATCGCGCTGTACCGGATGCTGTGGAGCGCGTTTGAGCTGCGGCGCGCGCCCTTCATGCTCTGGATGACCGACCTTTCGGAGCCGGACCGCCTCTTCGCGCTCCCGTTCTCGATTCCGATGCCCTTGGGCGGAGGGGGCATCAACAGCATCAACGTGCTGCCCATTCTCGGCGGCATTGCGATGGTTCTGAGCACGAAGTTCACGCCGTCGTCGGGTCCTGTTCAGAACCAGCAGCAGAAGATGATGATGACGATCATGCCGATTTTCGTGACGCTCATCTGCTACAACATGGCGTCCGGACTGAACCTTTACATCCTGATCAGCACCCTGCTGGGCGTGGTTCAGACGATGTTCGTTCAGCGCATCAACATCGATGTGGACATGAAGGCGAAGAAGCCTGTAACGCGGCCGCGGCACTTTTATGCCGCCGCCCAGGCGCGGAAGCGCCAAGTGGCCAAGGAAATGCGGCGCGAGAAGAGGCAAAAGGACCTTGCGCCCGAAGCCCCCAAGGCCAAACGCGACAACAAAAAACGATAGGAGACGCGGACCCTGGCCCGGTCCGTTGAGATCCGGCCCCCCGAGGGCAGATGATTTAAGGAGAAGGAATACGATGCGATGCATTGAAGCAAGCGGCAAGACCCGCGAAGAGGCCATTCAAAGCGCCCTGAAAGAACTGGGCGTTGAAATGTATGAAGTAGACAAGATCGACATTCTTGACGAAGGCAGTAAAGGATTTCTTGGATTTGGCACGCGCCCTTGGCGCATCAAGATCACGTGCGAGCATCTGCCGGATCTGCCCCCGCCCCGATCGAAGTCGCCCGAACGCGCGGTGAACCGCACGGAACGCCCGAGCCGCGGCGGACACGACCGCGATCAGGATCGTGGCGAGAGGCCGGAGCGGCCGCCGCGGGAAGAGCGCGGCCCGCGCGGCGGACGCGATCGGGACCGCGATCGGGACCGGGACCGGGACCGCGGCGAGAGACCGGAACGGCCTGCCCGTGAGGAGCGTGCTCCGCGCGGCGAGCGCGGCCCCAGAGAAGAGCGTCCGCCGCGTGGCGAACGCAGGACAAGCGAAGAGCGGGCTCCGCGCGAGGAGCGCCCCGCAAGAGAAGACCGCGGACCTCGCCCGGACCGGGGCGGCCAGGG